>DATNJF010000171.1:0-3891 GCA_035604035.1 Allostellaceae bacterium
TGAGCGCAAGGTTCTCGGCGAAGCCAAGCGCGGCGTGCTTGGTCGCCGAATAGGGACCGCTGCCGATCTGCGACAAGAGGCCCGCCGCCGACACGGTGTGGAGGAAATACCCGCCGCCGCGTGCGCTCATGCGCGGCACCAGATGGCGGGCGGCATAGACATGCGCCATCACATTGACCGCCCAGCTGCGCGCCCAGCCCTCATTGGCGGCGCTCGCCGGGTTGTCCCAATCGGGGTCGAGCACGGCGATCCCGGCATTCGAGCAGAACAGATCGATCGGCCCGAATTTTGTCTCGGTGTCGTCGATGAGGCGGACGATGTCGTCTTCACGGCTAACGTCGCAGCGAACGACGTTGCCGCTCGCATTGATGTCGGCCGCGATGACCGCCTTGGCGCCTTCCTGCGCGAAGCGCTCGCACAGCGCGGCGCCGATCCCCTGCGCCCCGCCGGTAACGACGACGACTTTCCCTTCCAGTTTCACTTGCGCCAGCCGCGGGCGTTGCGGCCGCCGACAAACCCGGCCTTGACCCGCTGCTGGAGGAGGGCCGGCGGGCGGAAGCGCTCGCCATAGGCCTGGTGGAGGATTTCCGACACCTGCAGGCACAGTTTGGAGCTGGTCGCGTCCATCAGCTCGAACGGGCCCATCGGGTGGCCGAGGCCGAGCTTGCAGGCGGTGTCGATGTCCTCCGGGGTGGCGACCCCGTCCTCGACCAGCCGCACCGCCTCGTTGAGGAAAATGAGGAACATGCGGTTGACCGCGAACCCGGCGACATCCTTGATCTTGATCGCGGTCTTGTCGGCCTCGCGCATCAGGCGCATCGCGGTGTCGACGGTCTCGGGCGCGGTGTCGAAGGCGGGGATGACCTCGACCAGCTTCATCCGCGACGCGGGCGAGAAATAATGCGTGCCGATAAAGCGCGGCCGGCGCACCTCGCTGACATAGGAGGCGAGGGTCGAGATCGGGATCGTCGAGGTGTTGCTGGCGAAGATGCAGGACGGTTTGCAGATCGCGTCGAGTTTTTTGTAGGTCTCGGCCTTGACCGCCTCGTCCTCGAACACCGCCTCGGTGACGAAGTCGCAATCGGCGAACGGGTCGAGCGCGACGGTGGTGGCGATGCGGGCGAGCGCGAGCGGCTTCTCCTCGTCCTTGTAGAAGCCGCGCTGAATGCCGCGGTCAAGGGTGCGGCCGAGCCGCTCGAGCGCCGCCGACAATTGCGCCTCGCCGGTGTCCGAGAGCCGCACCTCGTGCCCGGCGAGCGCGAAGACCAGCGCGATCTCCGCCCCCATCAGCCCGGCGCCGACAACCCCGATTTTTTCCTTGGCCATCCTCGATGCTCCTCTGTCTCAACCCAATGAGCGCGCCAATTCCCAGGCCTGCTCGCCCATCGGGATCGCGGTGGCGCCGGTGGCGACCGCGTCGGCGCTGGCGGCGGTGCCGTCGATCGCCCGCTTGGCGATGCCCTGGAGAATCGCGGCGAGCCGGAACAGGCTGTAGACCAGATAGAATTCCCAATTGGCAATCGGCCCGCGCCCGGTGTGCTGGCAATATTGGGCGACATAATCGGCTTCGCCGGGAATGCCGAGCGCGCGGAAATCGACGCCAGCGAGGCCGCGGAACAGCTCCGGCGTGACCCGCCAGGTCAGCGCGTGGTAAGCGAAATCGGCGAGCGGGTCGCCGATCGTCGAGAGTTCCCAATCGAGCACGCCGATGACCCGCGGCTCGGTCTTGTGGAAGACCAGATTGTCCATGCGGTAGTCGCCGTGGACGATCGCCGGCGCGCCTTCGGGCGGCAAATGCGCCGGCAGCCAGTCAATGAGGGCGTCCATCGCCGGCTGCTTCACAGTTTCCGAAGCGCGGTATTGCCGGCTCCAGCGCGCGATCTGCCGCGCCATGTAGTTGCCTGGCCGGCCGAAATCCTCCAGCCTCAGCGCCGCGTAATCGACCGAATGGAGGTCGGCGATGACCTGGTTCATCGAGGCGAACATCGCGCCGCGCTCGCCCGGCGGAATGCCGGGCAGGCGCTGGTCCCAGAAGATGCGGCCGTCGAGATGCTCCATGACATAGAAGGCCCGGCCGGTCACCGCCTCGTCTTCGCACAGCGCGTAGACCTTGGGCACCGGCACGGCCGTTGTCGCCAACGCCCGCATGACCCGGAATTCGCGCTCGACCGCATGCGCGCTCGGCAGCAGCGGACCGGGCGGCTTCTTGCGCAACACATAGTCGCCCGAAGCGGCGCTGAGCCGGTAGGTCGGGTTGGACTGGCCGCCGGGAAAGCGCTCGGCCGCGAGCGGCCCGCGAAACCCGGCGATATGGTCGCCGAACCAGCGTTCGATCCGGTCGAGTGCGAGTTCGTCGCGGCCTGTCATGCTGATATGATAGGGCGCGAACCCGCCGACCGCGACTCGTGAGAGGGGCAATATGAGGATCGGGCGCGCCGCGCTCGCGGCCTCTTGCCTAGCTGTCGCTGCGCTCGGCCTCGCCGCGACCGAGCCGAGCGCGCCGCCGCCCGACGCACCGCTACAGCAATCGGCCGACCCACCGCCGGGCGACCTGTTGATCGCCTCGGCGCAGATCGGCGACCCGCGCTTCCATCACGCGGTGGTCCTGCTACTGCGCCACGATAAGGACGGCGCCTTCGGCATCGTCATCAACCGTCCGCTCGCCGAGGAGACGATCGCCAAGCTGCTCGAGGCGACAGGCGACGATGCCGCCGGCATCGAGGGTTCGATCCGAGTGTTTATGGGCGGCCCGGTGCAACCGGAATTGGGGTTTCTGATCCACAGCGCCGAGTATCGCCGGGACGAAACGATGACGGTCGACGGCAAGGTGGCGATGACCGCGAGCAAGGATGCGCTGAGGGATATCGGCCAGCACAAAGGGCCGCTGAAATACCTCTTCGCCTTGGGCTATACCGGATGGGGTCCGGGACAACTGGAGGCCGAGATTGCGCGTCAGGACTGGTTCACCATCCCGGAAGACCCGGCGCTGGTTTTCGACGACGACCGCGACACGGTGTGGGACAAGGCGCTCGCCCGCCGTGGCCGAGATTTGTGACAGAGGGGAGAGAAATGCGGTATTATGGCGCAAATCCCTAAAAAGGAATCCCGACGAGGGACTAATAATCAACTTGTCGCCAGCGAGTAAGCGATAGGCTATGCAGCTAACGAGCGATAGCGGGGCGACGATGCTGAGATCGATTGGTGCGACTAGGTAAGCCGCGACAGGAACGGCGCAGAATCCACCGCAGATCAGAACGTCAAGCCAAGTTCTCAATGCGCCGGGCCTACGGGCGGTGCCTGTAGCTCGACGATGGCGCGTTTGATCCGCAACCAGGTCAGATTGGCGTCGAGGTCGGGTCAGTTAAGTGCTGGCTGAACTTTAGCGCATAGAATGGCTCCATCAAGGTTAGCCCCGATTCTAGCTCCAACCATCACGCTCCCCTTCTCGCATTGTTGGGTTTCTCGGCCATTCCAAGCATCTACTGCGCGGGTTGTCACGGGACTAATCTGCTTCAATTGTTGAGACATTCCATTCACTTGATCCTTCAGGGTATGAATATCAGCGACTAGTCCATTTATGTAAATAGCGGTTGAGGCTATTGCGCTAATTACACTGATGGCAATGGTTATTATTGTCCAAATGGCCTTTACGCGTCCGGGTATAAGGCTAAAGCTTCTATTTTCACTCATAACGTCATTCCCCCGGCTTTATATCAAGTGCATGGCGCAGAAGACGCTCGCCAGAGGGCCAACTTCTTCCCGCTTTACGAGAGCGTAAGCGCCCTACCGTCGCGATTCAAGATCGGGGAAAATGCGCGAGGCGACGGGCGCGGGATCGCATCTCGCCCATCAGTCTTGCCAGCAGCGGCTTTACCTCGGCCTTCGCCGTAT
>DATNJF010000172.1:0-14867 GCA_035604035.1 Allostellaceae bacterium
GCTCGGCCGAGGCGCCCTGAGCGTAAGTCAGGTGATCCTTGCCGATCTTTTCCCCGACGGTGACGACGATCCGCTTCCAGCCGACCATCGTGCCGAGGCCGAGCGCAAGCGCTACCGCGACCTTGACCCAAGGCGGGATGAATTTCGTCGAGTTGTCGAGCGACTTTTTGTAGGCGTTCAAGGTCGTGATGTCGGCAGCCGACAACTCGGCCGCCTTGTCCTTGACCAGCAGACGCAGCGCTTCCGACGTCAGGTACATGTCGTTGCGGGTGTTACCGATGACGTCGTTCGGAATCTTGGACAGCGAGCCGTATTGCTTCACCTGGTCGGAAATTTGCCTGATCAGGGCGGCGAGCGAGGGGAAAGTTCCTTCGCTGATCTGATGCTGCGCCACATAGAGCGTTACCGCCGGACGCGGGTTGCCGAGAACGTTGTAGCCAGCTGCCTTCGCGTTCACGACGGCCGCCGCCGCCGTCGAATTGGTCTGGAAAACCGGGATTTGATTGTCCGGCAGCGACTTGTTGAGGGCGTAGGTGGTGGGCACCGTGCCGATGAGGATCAGCATGATGAGGCCCATGCCCTTCTGCCCATCATTCGAGCCATGGGCGAAGCTGACGCCGGTGCAGGTCAAGATCAGCAGGCCGCGGATCCACCACGGCGGCGGCGCGTTGCCCTCGGGCGCCTTGTAGAGCGAGGGTATCCTGATCAGCGCCTTGGCCAGCAGCAGCAGCCCAGCCGCCAGCACGAACCCGACGAGCGGCGAAAACAGCAGAGATTTGATGACACCGACCGCCTGCATCCAATCGACGCCGCTGGTGCCGCTCTGCGTCGACAGCAGCTGGTTCATTAGCCCGACGCCGATGATTGATCCGATCAGCGAGTGTGAGCTCGAATTCGGTATCCCCAGATACCAGGTCCCGAAGTTCCAGATGATCGCCGCGATCAGCAGCGCGAAGACCATGGCAAACCCGGCTTGGCTACCGACTTGCAGGATCAGCTCAACCGGCAGCAGCGAGATGATGCCGAAGGCGACCAGCCCGCTCGAGGTCAGCACGCCGAAAAAATTGAACATTCCCGACCACACAACGGCGACGTTGGGCTGTAGGGAGTGGGTGTAGATCACCGTCGCTACGGCATTCGATGTGTCGTGAAAGCCATTACACATCTCGAAGCCGAGCGCGATTAGCAGCGCGGTCCCAAGAAGGATGTAGGGTAGTACCGATTGCAGCGGCGCCGCGACGAGATCGTCGTAGAGCGACATGCCGGTATAGACGACCCCGGCTGCGAGCAAGGCGATGATGCCCCAGGTCAACACCGAACTAGCGCGATGATGGTCGCCAAGGGGGCTCTCAATTACCGTTGTCGTCGTCATCATCCACTCCGTGGGGTATCCGAACGGCGGAACCTACAGTTTGTGCCGTGATCGATTTGTGATCAATCAATGAACCTTTTGTGACCGATAAATGAGCTCGCGAAGCCACCGCGCTTTGCACGATTTTCTAGCGGCGATAGGGTGTCGGCAGTCACCGCCGAGGGCGTCCATGACCGTGCCGCGAAAATCTTTCGATCCCGATGCCGCCGCGCCACTCGACGGCATCCGGGTTATCGACATGTCGCGGCTCGTCGCCGGCAACGCGGTCTCGTCGCAGCTCGCTGATTTCGGCGCCGAGGTGATCAAGATCGAGGATCCCGGCAAGGGCGACCCGCTGCGCGCGTGGCAGACGGGCGGGGTGAGCGTCCATTGGAAGCTTTATGCCCGCAACAAGAAGAGCGTCGCGCTGAGCCTGCGCCCGCCGCGCGGCCGCGAATTGCTCCTCGACTTGATCTCGACCGCCGAGGTGCTGATCGAGAACTTCCGGCCCGGCACGCTCGAAAAGATGGGCCTCGCTCCCGCCGAGTTGCACAAGCGCAACCCGCGGCTGGTGATCGTGCGCGTCTCGGGCTGGGGCCAGGACGGACCCTACCGCGACCGGCCCGGCTTCGGCACGCTCGTGGAGAGCATGTCGGGTTATGCCTCGCGCACCGGGTTCGCCGACCGCGAGCCGGTGCTGCCGCCGACCGCGCTCGCCGACATGGTCGCCGGGCTTTACGGCGCCTTCGCGGTAATGGTGGCGCTGCGCCGGGTCGAGGTCGAGGGTGGGGCGGGCCAGGTGATCGATCTGCCGCTGATCGACCCGCTCTTCTCGTTCATCGCCACCGAGGCGCCGATCTACAACCTGACCAAGGCGATCCGCCCGCGCACCGGCAGCCGCTCCGAGACCACCTCGCCGCGCAACGTCTTCCGCACCAAGGACGGGCGCTATATCGGCATCTCGGCCTCGATCCAGGCGATGGCCGAGCGGCTCTTCCGCGCCATCGGCCGCGAGGACGTGATCGCCGACCCACGCTTCCGCACCAACACCGACCGCGTCAGGAACGCCGAGCAATGCGAGGCGCCGATCGTCGAGTTTATCGCCGCCCGCCCGCTCGACGAAAACATGGCGGTGTTCGAAGCGGCCGAGGTCACCGCCTCGCCGGTCTACGACATCGACCAGTTTCTCGCCGACCCGCATGTCCAGGCGCGCGGTATCGTCGTCGATGTCCCGGACGCGCAAGTGGGCCAGCTCACGATGCACAACATCATCCCGCGCCTCTCCGATACGCCCGGCCAGCTACGGAGCCCGGCGCCCGAGATCGGGCAGCACACCGCCGAAATCCTCGGCCAGCTCGGGATCGACCGGGCCGGGCTCGACGCGCTCGCCCGCGAAGGGATCATTGGACTGCCAGGAGCCAAAAAATGAAGCCCAACCTGCCGGTCTGGCGCTCGATGCTGTTCGTGCCGGTGACCCAGCGCCGCTTTGTCGAGGGCGCGGCCAAACGAGGCGCCGACGCGATCATCCTCGACCTCGAGGACGCGGTCGCCGCGTCGGAAAAAGACCGCGCCCGCACCTTGGTGCCCGAGGCCGCGGCGCTGGTGTCGCGCGGCGGCGCCGATGTCGTTGTTCGCATCAATCGGCCGGTGCGGATCACGGTGCGCGACCTCGAAGCCGTGATCGGACCGGGTGTGCAGGCGATCGCCCTGCCCAAGGCGGAAAGCCCCGAACACGTCCAGCTCGTCGCCGAGATGATCGACGAGATCGAAGCCGAGCGCGGCATGGCGATCGGCACCACCAAGATGCTGGCGATGGTCGAGACTTGTTCGGCCTTCTTCCGCATCGCCGAGATCGCCAAGGCCTCGCCGCGCCTCGTCGCCCTCAACCTCGGCGCCGAGGATTTCGCCCTTTCGGCCGGGATGCTGCCGACCGCCGAGGGTCTCTTCATGCCCAAGCAGACGGCGATCTTCGCCGCCCGCGCCGCCGGCATCATGCCGATGGGGTTTGTCGGCACGGTCGCCGATTTCAGCGATCTCGATGCGTTCCGCGAGACGGTGCGGCGCTCACGCCGGCTGGGTTTTTTCGGCGCCTCGGTCATCCACCCGAGCCAGGTCGCGATCCTCAACGAGGAATTTCGCCCGAGCGCGGCCGAGGTCGAGCACGGCCGCCGCGTCGTCGCCGCCTACGACAAGGCGCTGGCCGAGGGCGTCGGCGCGGTCACCGTCGACGGCAAGATGATCGACGTGCCGGTGGTCGAGCGCGCCCGGCTCCTGGTCGAGCGCGAGGAGGCCATCGCCGCCCGCGAAGCGCGGATGAAGGCGATGGCAGCGCAGATCATATGACCGACGCCGCCCTCGATCCGATCACCATCGACATCACCCGCTACAAGCTCGACGGCATCGCCAACGAGATGCAGTCGACATTGTTGCGCAGCTCGTTCTCGCCAATCGTCAAGGAAGGGCTCGACGCGTCGGCGAGCCTTTTCGCGCTCGATGGCACCACCTTGGCGCAGAGCTGCTCGATCCCGATCCACCTGGCGACCTTGATCCCGGCGGTCGCCGCGATCGTCAAAGCCTTCCCGATCGCCCAGATGCGCGAGGGCGACACGTACATCCTCAACGACCCGTATTGCGGCGGCACGCATCTCCCCGACATCGCCGTGGTGCAGCCGGTAATGCACCGCGGCCGGCCGATCGCACTCGCCGCGGCGATGACGCATCACCAGGATGTCGGCGGCATGTCGGCCGGCTCGGTGCCGACCAACGCCACCGAGATCTACCAGGAGGGTCTGCGCATCCCGCCCTTGCGGCTGCGCGAGGCCGGTGTCTACAACGAGACGCTGGTCGCGTTGTTGCGCCAGAACGTGCGCATCCCCGATACGCTGATGGGCGATCTCAACGCCCAGATCGCCGCCTGCACGATTGGCGCGCGGCGCTTCGCCGAATTGGCCGAACGCTTTGGCGACAACCAGCTCGCCGCGATCTACGCCGAACTGCTGTCGCGCTCCGAGCGGCTGACCCGGGCCGCGCTCGCCCGCATCCCGCCCGGCACTTATCGCTATGTCGACTATCTCGACAATGACGGGATCGAACTCGACAAGCCGATCCGCATCGAAATCGCCGCCACGGTCGGCAATGGCGCGATCGAGTTCGACTTCGCCGGTACCAGCGCCCAGGTCAAGGGGCCGATGAATTGCGTGCCGTCGGGCTCGCTGGCGGCGGCGTGCTGGGCGGTGCGGGCGCTGACCGACCCGGAGATCCCGACCAATGGCGGCTGCTTCCGCCCGATCAGCCTGAAATTGCCGCCGGGCAGCATTGTCAATCCGCAGGCGCCGGCTCCGGTCAACGCCCGCACCTCGACGATCAAGCGCATCGCCGGCTGCATGATTGGCGCGCTAGCGCCGGTGCTGCCCGGCAAAGTGCCGGCGGCCTCGGCGGGAGAGCTGCATGTGCTCGCCTTCGGCGGCAAGATCCGCGACGGCGCGAATTACGTCGTCGGCGAGCTGGTCGCCGGCGGCAGCGGCGCCGCTCCCGGCCGCGATGGGGTCGATGTCATCGAGACCGACGCGACCAACTGCATGAACCTGCCGGCCGAGGCGCTGGAGATGGAGGCGCCGATCCGTCTGCACCGTGTCGCCTTGCGCCAAGGCTCGGGCGGCGCCGGCGAGTGGCGCGGCGGACTCGGGGTCGTCCGCGAATATGAGGTGTTGGAAGGTGACATCTCGTTCTCGCATCGCGGTGAGCGCCATTTCAGCGCCGCTGCCGGGCTGGCGGGCGGCGGCGATGGCGCGATGGCGCGGTCGGTGATCCACCGCGCCGACGGAACCGAGGAAGTCATCCCGTCGAAGATCGCCACGGTGCTCCATCCCGGCGACCGCGTTACGGTGGAAACCGCCGGCGGCGGCGGATACGGCGACCCCGCGCGCCGCGCCGCAGGCTGTGTGGCGGCCGACATCGCCGACGGCAAAGTCAGCTCCGCGATGCTGCGACGGCGTGGATCGAGCGGCGATAGCCTTCCGGCAGCCTCAAACCTTGGAGTGCGTCGAGCGCGAACCAGCCGAGACGGCGGTGCTCGTCGCTGATCTTAAGTTCGCCGCGCTCGGCACGCGACACGCTATAGGTCACGATCATCACATGCCGGCCCGGCAGTACCTCGAAGCTCCAGCAATCGACGATCGGCCCGACCAAAATCGCCGCGCCGAGCTCTTCGGCGAATTCGCGGGCAAGGCAGGCCACGGGATCTTCGCCGGGCTCCGGCCGCCCGCCCGGCAGCTCCCATTCGCCACGCTCGTTTTCGAGGAGCACGACGCTGCCGTCTTCGATCAGCACGCCCTTGATCGAAATTGCCATGGTCATGCAGCCAGCATAGCCGGGCTGGCGCGTCCAAACCAAAGGTGGCTAGATAGAGCCGTCCGCGGCGCGAGTATCCCCCATGCCGAATGCCGAACCGCATCGCCTTTCCGCCACCGAGATGGTCGGCCATATCGAGGCCGGTAGCCTCACCGCCGAAGCCGTCGTGCAGAGCTGCCTCGAACGCATCCGCGACCGCGAGCCGATGGTACGCGCCTGGGCCCACATCGCCGCTGACGAGGCGCTCGGCGCGGCACGCTCGGCGCGGCGCGATACGCTGATGAAGGGCGTACCGTTCGGCATCAAGGACATCTTCGACACCGCCGAGATGCCGACCGGATATGGCTCACCGATCTATACCGGCTGCCGGCCGAGCTTCACCGCCAGCGCCGCGACCCTGCCGCGCGCCGCGGGTGGCGTGCTGCTCGGCAAGACCGTCACCACCGAATTCGCCAATCGCCATCCCGGCCCGACCGGCAACCCGCGCAATCTCGCCTTCTCGCCTGGCGGCTCGTCGAGCGGCTCGGCCGCCGCGGTCGCCGATTTTATGGTGCCGCTGGCGATCGGCACGCAGACAGGAGGCTCGGTGATCCGACCGGCGGCCTATTGCGGCGTCGTCGGCTTCAAGCCGAGCTTCAACATGTTCGCGCCCGCCGGGATGCACCCCAACACCGAGACGCTCGACACGATCGGGATCATGGCCCGCTCGGTCGCCGATATCGGCCTGTTCCGCGCGGCGATGATGGCGATCCCCCATGAGGCGCCGGTGATGCCGGATCGCGCGCCGCGTCTCGCGCTGTGCCGCACGCCGCATTGGGACAAGGCTCAGCCCGACGGCAAATCGGTGCTCGAGGATGCCGCCAACCGGCTGCGCGCCGCCGGCGCCGAGGTGGTCGAGTCCGAGCTGCCGAATTCCTGTTCGCATGCGGCGGATATCCAGACCCGACACAGCTCCTTCGAGGCGCCGCGCAACCACGCACCCGAGCGCTACCGGCATGAGGGACAGCTCAGCCTTGCGCTGCGCGAGGGCCGCATCGCCGGCGGTAAGAAGCTTACCTTGGAGGAATTCCGCGGCGCCTGGCGCGAGGCCGACGCCATGCGGGCGGCGGCAAACAATTGGGCCGGCCGGTTCGACGCGATCCTCACCCTGCCGGCGCCGGGGCAAGCGCCCCGCACCCTGGCCTCGACCGGCGATGCGATCTTCAACGGGTTGTGGACCTTGCTTTACATGCCGTGTCTGACCTTGCCGGCGGGCGAGGGGCCGGACGGACTCCCGGTCGGTATCCAGCTCGTTGGCAAGCGCCATGCCGACACCCGGCTCCTTGATGTCGGCCTTTGGGTCGAGAGCAAGTTGGGGGCGCGGCCCCAGGGGGCATATCGATGAGCGACAGCAACCGCCTCTCCGCCGCCGAGGCCGTCGCTCGTCTGTCGTCGGGCGCGCTGACCGCCGAGCAGCTGACCCGCGATTATCTCGACCGCATCGAGGCGCGCGCCTCAGTCAAGGCCTGGATCCATCTTGACCCCGACTACGCGCTGGCTCAGGCGCGTGCCGCCGACCGCGCCGGCCGGCCGGGCCTGCTCGCCGGGTTGCCGATCGGCGTCAAGGACGTCATCGACACCGCCGACATGCCGACGCAGCACGGCTCGCCGATCTATCGCGGCAACCGGCCCTTCGCTGACGCCGCCTGCGTCGCGCTCACCCGGATGGCCGGCGGTACGATCCTCGGCAAGACGGTGACGACCGAGTTCGCCAACCGCTTCCCCGGCGCGACGGTACATCCGCACAACCCGGCGCACACGCCGGGCGGCTCATCGAGCGGCTCGGCGGCGGGGGTCGCCGATTTCCAGGTGCCGCTCGGCTTCGGCACGCAGACCGGCGGCTCGACGATCCGACCGGCAGCGTTCTGCGGTGTTGTCGGCTACAAGCCGAGCTACGGCGAATTCAGCCGCGTCGGGATCAAGCTGCAGTGCCAGAATCTCGACACGCTCGGCCTCATCTGCCGCAGTCTCGACGACATTTCCCTCATGCGCGCGGCGCTGATCGAGATGCCGCACCGCAAGGTGGATCGGAGCACCAACGGGCCGCGCATCGGCCTCTGCCGAACGCCCGGCTGGGAGCACGCCGACGCCGCGACTCAGGCGCTGATCGAGCGCACCGCGTCGCGCCTCGCCGCCGGCGGCGCGAAGGTCAGCGAAGTCGAGTTCGCCGCGCCATTCCGCAACATCGCCGACCATCACCGCCGCATCTTCAATTACGAGGCGGCGCATAACTACGCCTATGAGCACCTGGAGCACCGCGGTCAGGTCAGCGCCGTGCTGCTCGATACCGTGCTCGACCCCGGCCGCGCGCTGCCGCTCGCCGACTATATCGAGGCGCTGGAGACCGCCGAAGCGTTCCGCGCCCATCTCGATGACATTTTCAGCGACGTCGATATCCTCTTGACCCCGAGCGCGGCGGGCGAGGCGCCTGAAGGCTTGGAATCGACCGGCAACCCCGCGTTCAACTCGATCTGGACCTTGGGCTGGGTTCCGTGCGTGACCTTGCCGGCCGCGACCGGGCCCAAGGGTTTGCCGCTCGGCGTCCAGCTCGTCGGCCAACGCTTCGCCGACGAGAAGCTGCTCGATGCCGCCGGCTGGGTCCAAGGACATCTTAACTAGAGGAGGAACCGATGATCTACGAACTGCGCGTTTATCACTGCGTACCCGGGCGCCTGCCCGATCTCATCAAGCGCTTCGACACAATCACGTTGAAGCTGTGGGAAAAGCACGCGATCCATCCGGCCGGGTTCTGGACGACCTTGGTCGGCGAGTCGAACCAGGACCTCACCTACTTCCTCAAATGGGAGACGCTCGCCGAGCGCGAGGCCAAGATGGCCAAGTTCGGCGCCGATCCCGAATGGCTCGCGGCGCGCGCCAAGACCGAGGAGGCCGGCCCGATCGTCGCCTCGATCACCAACCAGTTCCTCACCCCGACTTCGTTCTCGTCGGTGAAGTGACCCGAACTCTGGAGGCAACAACACCATGATCTACGAACTTCGCGTCTACCATACGCTGCCCGGCCGGCTGCCGGCGCTTTTGAAGCGTTTCGACACCATCACCCTCAAGATCTGGGAGCGGCACGGCATCAAGCAGGCTGGGTTCTGGACGACGCTGGTCGGCAGCTCGAACCAGGACCTCACCTACATGCTGCAATGGGAATCGCTCGCCGAGCGTGAGAAGAAATGGGATGCCTTCCAGGCTGACCCGGAATGGCATGCGAAGCGCGCCGAGACCGAGAAGGACGGGCCGATCAACGCGCGGGTCGAGAATTCCTTCCTCGTGCCGACCAGCTTCTCGTCGGTGAAGTAACAGCAGAGCGCGCCGGGAGGGGGCACCCTTCCGGCGCTGCCCCTGAGGCGGGCAGGGGGATGCGGTGAACACGGGGATAATCGGCTTCGGCGTGGTCTTTGCGGCGATGCTCGCGGCGGCGCTTCCCGCGGCAGCCGATGACAGTTGGTTCGACGAAGGCCGGGCCCAGTCGGCGCTCGAGAAGATCTTCGATAAGGCCAATCATCCGGCCAAGATCCTGAGCCTCGAACTCCACCCGCTCGAGCTCGAGGTCGAGCTCCAGGACCCGGCACAAACCAAGCACATCGATGCCTGGACCGACACGATCGTGCTTGGCACCTTCCAGCGGCTCGTCTTCGGCTCGGAGTCGGTTTCCGGACCGCGCCCGGTCGATCCGACCCTGCCCAACCCGAACCTCGACGCCAATCTCTTCGAGTTCAAGCCGGCCGATGCCGCAACCGTGCCCAAGCTGGTCGCCGATGCGGTCAAGCGCGCCCAGCTCGAAGATGCCGCCACGATCGCCCGCATGGAGCTGCGCCGTCAGCTTCATCTGGTGCCCGAACCGAGCAGCGGCCCGCCCGAGTGGTCGATCGAGGTCACCAGCGGCCGTGAGCGGGCGGAAATCTACGCCGATCTGGCGGGCCACATCACCCACGCCAATCTCGACGGTACCCGCCGCGCCCAGGCGCTCAACTACCTCAATGGCGGCAAGGAACTCGACGATGTGGTGGCGACGATCGCCGACGTTTTCCCTAAGGAGCCGACGATCAAATCGGTGATCGTCTACAACCACTACCTCACGCTCGAGGCGCTCAACCCCGAGCATCCCGACCGTTACAGCCGCTTCACCGCCGGCCTCAACGGCGTCTACCGTGACCTGTTGCTCGACTCCGTCGTCAACATCGCTATCCCGAACCAGGAGCCGCCGGGCCGCTTCGCGATCACCGATATCGATTGGTCGCTGCTGCCGAAGCTGGAGCAGGCGGCGCGCGACCGCATGCAGCTGCCCGGGGGCAAGGTTGGCCTCGTCAAGCTCACCAAGCCGGCCGGCGTCAACGGGCCGGTGATCGAGTGGGAGATCAACATCCAGGACGCCGGCGACAGCGCGGTTGAGGGGTACGTCACGTTCGATGGCAAGGGAAACATCCTTCGCACCCATTACCCGCCGGGCAGGGGTCCGAAGCTCGATTTCCTCGATGCCGCGAGCTATGCGCCGGCCTTTGACGGGATGACCAGCGGGCTGGGTCAGCACGCCCAGATGGTCGAGCTCGTCTTCTGGCCCGACAAGGTCATGATCACCACCAAAGACCCGCAAAAGCCCGACGACCTCGTCGTCTTCGAATATCACGGCGAAAGCCTCAGCCGCAGCATCATGCTGCCGCTCAACTGGCCAACCTTCGGACCCGACTGGTTCTTCGACCTGTCGCAGGCGCAGCCGATAGCCGCGCGTTGGAGCCTACTGCAGCAGGACACGCTCGCCCGCCTCGGCCTCACCGGCGGCAAGATCGAGCGCATCACCATCTCGAAGCAGAAGCTCTTCATGCCGCGCAACGACCGCGTGCTGATCGAGATACGGGCCGAGGAGGGAAGGCGGGACGGGCGCGTCGTCTACGATCTCAATGGCAAAATCGTCGATATCGTCACGCCGTGAGGAAACCGGCGGTCAGTACCCGCCGATGATGAACTTCTCATCGATCGTGAAGGTCTTGATCCGGCCGATAAAGAGCGCGCCGTCGTCGTGCAGGCGCTTTGCCTCGGGCGATGCGTTGGCGCGGGCCATCACCTCGCGGTCGTCGAACCAGGTCTCGGCGATGCCGTCGACCTCGACCGCGGTCTCGGGAATGTCCGGCCGGGTGCGCGTCTCCTCGATGTGGTTCTGCACATAGCGGCGCATCCCCGGCACCGCGTGCGCCAATGGCGCGTGGATCTCGATCCAGTGTTTGACGAATTGCTCGTGGGTCAACTCGGGCCGGCGGGTGAGGAGCGAGATGCTTTTGATCATGAAACCTCTGCCTATCTTGCCCGGCAGCCATCGAGGAACAGCGCGACCGCGTCGCGTGCCCAGGCCGACAGCTCGACGGCGGTGAGCGGCGTGGCGAGGCCGAGCGCGCGCCGCTGCGGCCCGGTCACGACCATGAGGATGAACTCCTCGGCCGCGAAGCGCGGGTCGATCGCGCGCAGTTCGCCGCTTTTGATGCGGGGTTCGAGTTGCTTGGCGATGCGCTCGATGCCGCTCGCCGACCCGATCTCGTGCATCATGCGGGCGAGCTCCGGAAACTGCTGCGCCTCGGCGATGACAATGCGGTGCAGCGCCAGCGCTTCCGGGGTCAGCGCGATCTTCAGCAGGTGCTCGGCGGTGAGCCGCAAGCCGTCCGCGAGGCTCGGCGCTTCGACCAGCCCCGCGTCCAATGGTAGCCAGCGTTCGATCAGCCGGCGGACAACAGCCTCGAACAGCCGCTCCTTGCCGGGGAAGCGGTGATAGAAGGTGCGCTTGGAGATGCCAGCGCGCTTGGCCACCGCCTCGATGCTAGTCGTGCCAAAACCGTGGCCGAGAAACAGCGATTCGGCGACGTCGAGGATGCGCACCGCGAGCTGGGCCGATTGCTGCCGCGACGGTCGTCCACCGCGTCCGCGCGTCGCAGGTCGAGTAATCTCGTCGACAGACCCTGACACCGATCGCCTCGTTGCCGTGAAGCGTGGAATCTTAACCGATACCCTGGCAAACGCAACCGTCGCGTTCTTTTTCTCGGCGCCGCATAAAGCGCAGGGATCGTCGGCGCGCCGTGTCTCAGATGTCGAGAAACGCCGTCTCGCCGTTGCCCTGCAGGACGATGTCGAAGCGGTAGACGCCGTCCGCGCCGCGGCGCGCGATCAAGCTGCGCCGTGCGGTTTCGTCCTCGATCGCGGTCAGCAGCGGGTCGGCGGCGTTCGCCGCCTCGTCGGCGAAGTAGATGCGCGTGTAGAGCTGCCGCAGCAGCCCGCGGGCGAAGAAGGCGACATTGATATGCGGCGCTTGAAGCGCATTGCCGCGGCCGGGCACCGGCCCGGGCTTGATCGTCTTGATGTGGAACCGACCCTGCGCGTCGGTCGCGACCCGGCCGAAGCCGAGAAAATTGGGATCGAGTTTCTTGTCGGTCTGCTCGTCGGCGACGTGGTCGTAGCGCCCCGCCGCGTTGGCCTGCCACAATTCGAGGAACGCGTCCGGCACCGGCGCACCGTCGCCATCGAGCACGCGACCTTCGATGACGATCCGCTCGCCCGCGGGGTTGTTGCGGGTCAAGTCGTTCCATTCCGGCCGGTCGAGACCCAGCGCGAAAAACGGCCCGACGGTCTGCCCCGGCGTCGGGATCAGCTTTGCCGCCATCACGCCGCCTCGAACGGGGTCGCTTCGTGACCGCGCAGCACCATGTCGAACGAATAGCCGAGCGCCCATTCGGCTTCGCTCAGATTGGGGTCGTAATCGCAGATCAGCCGCTCGCGAGCGGCGACGTCGGCGGTACTCTGGTAGATCGGGTCGTATTGCAACAGCGGGTCGCCCGGGAAATACATCTGCGTCACCAGCCGGGTGACGAACCCACCGCCGAACACGCCGAAATGCAGATGCGCCGGGCGCCATGCGTTGGGGCTGTTCCGCCACGGATAGGCGCCCGGTTTGATCGTGACGAAGCGGTAGCGCCCTTCGCCGTCGGTGATGGCCTGGCCGGCGCCGGTGAAATTGGGGTCGAGCGGCGCATCGTGCTGGTCGACGGGGTGATGATAGCGGCCGGCAGCGTTGCACTGCCACAGCTCGACTAGCGTGTTGGGGATCGGGCTTCCGTCCTCGTCGAGAATACGACCGGTGACGATGATCCGCTCGCCGAGCGGCTCACCTTTGTGCTGCTTGGTCAGGTCGGTTGCCGCGGGTCCGGCCCAACCGCTCGAAAAGCTCGGCCCGGTGATTTCGGACAGCGTATGCTCGAAATGGACGAGCGGCCGTGTCGGCGCGCGTTTCACCGTGCTGGCATAGTCGGGGTAGAGGTAGGGGGGCTGCCCGCCTTCGCGGTGGCGGGCATAGGCGGCCGGCGTCTGGGCCATGCGGATTCCTCATTTTCGCTGCTTGCCAGAGCCTGATCCGCTTCGCCACTGCCGGTCAAGACCCGGCACCTTGGCCTCGCGCGGTTCGCGAACAGGCCGAAAATTTTTTGCCAATGGCTATTGTAAACGCTACGGTATCGTTTACTTATTATCGCGACCGTACATGGTCAGGCATTAGAGGATGGGAGGGTACAATGCCCCTCACGCAAAATCGCTGGTACCGTCGCCTTGGGTTCGGTGCGATCGCCGCGGTGAGCCTGGGCGCTGCTGCGATGATGACCAGCCCGGCGCAGGCTCAAGATTACGGGTACCGGCCCCCGGTGGTTGCCATGCACTACCCCTATTACGCCCCGAGGATTTTTTTCGGGTTTGGTGGCGGGTATCACCAGGATCGCTGGGATCACGGAAATCGCTGGGATCATCACTGGCGCTGACGCCGCCTAGGCGGTTACGCAAAACCCCCGGTCACTCGGCCGGGGGTTTTGCTGGGTGGCTTGCCGGCGCGGGTCGAGACAAGACTTGGTGATTTGCCGTCCGCTCGGGGCTAGGGTAATTCCCGCGCCCCATTTTCAATCGAGGAGACGACAAATGGCACTGCGCAAATTCATCATCGAACGCGACATCCCCGGCGCCGGTTCCTTGGAGCGCGAGCAACTCCGTGCCGCCGCTGGAAAATCCAACGGCGTGCTGCGCGAGCTTGGCCCCGATATCCAATGGGTCGAGAGCTATGTCGCCGCCGACAAGACGTTTTGCGTCTATCTCGCCAAGGACGAGGCGATCATCAAAAAGCACGCGGAAATCAGCGGCTTTCCGGCGACCAAGATCACCGAGGTGCGCAAGATGATCGACCCAACCACCGAGCATACGCCGTAACCATCGAGAATCGTCGAACCTCTAGCCCTCGCGGCCGGAGGTTCTGTGTGCCGTCACCACTTGCACGGCGCGCTCGGATCGCAGACCCGCTCCAGCGACACGTCGAGCGGCAAGAACCAGATCGGGACCGACATCGCGAGAGGCAGAAGTCGCGCGTCGTCTGACAGGGTCAGCGAGACCGGGCGCGGCGCATCGTCGGGATCGCCGTCATTACTGGTTTCGCCCTTGAAGCCGGCGAGCGCCTTGAGGGTTATGGCGAGGTGGATGCCGGGTTCGCGCGGGTCGCGGGGCAATACCCGGCCGACGGTGTCGAAGCGGCGGGTGCCGTCATAGACCGGAACGGTAAAGGCGGTTTCGCCGCGCCGCACGGCCGCCTGAATCGCCATGAGCGCGCTCAACGGATCGACCACGTTGCGGCGGAATTCCTCCGCCAGCACCTTCCTACGGCTGGTGTCCTCGGCGCCGCGCTCGGCGACGATTGCGGCACCGCGCGCGACGAAGGTCATACGCAACTTGCTGTCCTTGCGCTTGCGTAGGTCGTAGTTGGCGTCGAACCGCGCCGGCAGGGGCGGCTGGCCAGCCGTGAGCCGGCCGTCGACGATCGCGGTAGCGCGGAAATGCGTGACGAGATTCGGGAGCCCCTCACTGGCGATCGAGATTTCGATGCGATAGGCGTTGGCGCTCGTGTGCGCAATCACCCGGATTTGAGCCGCCGGCAAGCCGCCCCATGTCGCGTGATACAACAAAACGGCGTCGTCGGCGTGTGCCGCGACGGCGACGAGAACGAGCGCGGCAACGGAGCAGGTTAGGAGCCTTGCCGTTGCCGCGATCAGCGTCTTACCTATTGCAGGCGGGCGATCCCCAGCGCGGCGCCGAAGCGATTGGCGCAATC
>DATNJF010000173.1:0-17698 GCA_035604035.1 Allostellaceae bacterium
AGCATATTGCGGGTGCCGGCGGGAAGCCGCACGGTCAGCCCGTCCAATTCCTCGGTCATGATGATCTGGCAGCCGAGCCGCGAGGTCTGGGTCAGACCGAAGGCGAGGTCGAGCATGTCTTCCTCGTCCTCGCTGGCTTCCTTGAGCAGGTCGTACCAGTCGGGCTCGACGATCACATGACAGGTGGAACAGGCGAGCGAGCCCTCGCAGGCGCCCTCGATGTCGATCTTGTGGCGGTGGGCGATCTCCAGCACCGAGAGGCCGAGCGGCGCATCGACCTCGCGCGGCGTGCCGTCGCGCTCGATGAAAATCATCTTCGGCATTATGGAGTCTCGGGGCGCGGCGCCATATCTTCGGCGAGGATCGCTGCGGCTTCGGTGGGTTTGTCGCCCTCGCCAAGATCGCCCGCCGCAACGATGCGCAACAGCTCGATCTCCGCCGCCTCGCTCGCCCGCAGCAACTCGGCGGCCAGCGCCGGATCGAGCGCTGCTGGGAAGACCAGCACCGCATGGGTCACCGGCCGACCCAATGCCCGTTCGGCGCGTAATCTGGCGCCTTCGAACAGTGCCTGCCATTCGGCCAGTGGCGTATCAGGACCTGGCACCGGCAACTCGCGCTCGAAGCCCTCGCGATCGGCCAGGATCACGGCATTGCCGCCGACCGCGAAGGCGACCTCGGCCAGCTTGCCGCTGGCATCGATACCGATCGCGGCGCCGGGCGCGTCGGGATCGCTTGGCGAGCCGTCCGGCTCCTCGATTTGAAACAGCTTCACCGGAAACCCGGCAGGTTAGACGTGGAACGACTCGCCGCAGCCGCAGCGACCCTTCTCGTTGGGATTGCGGAAGACAAAGCCAGTCTCGAGCTTCTCCTCGACGTAATCCATCTCGGTGCCGAGGATGAACATGACTGCCTTGGGGTCGATCAGCACGGTGACGCCCTTGTCCTCGACGATCTCGTCGAACTTGCCCTTCTCGTCGGCGTATTCGAGCGTGTAGCTGAGGCCCGAACAACCGCGCGAGCGCACGCCGACGCGCACGCCGGCCGACGGCTTGCCGCGCTTGACGAGCAACACCTGAATCCGTTCGGCCGCCGCGTCGGTCACCAAGAGAGCCGGGGGTCGCGCCAACGCCATTTGTCGCCTCACACTCTTTCGCGCATCATTTTGCCGGCGCCATCGTCGCCGTCAATCGTGACGTAAACCTTATGTAGGCTGTCATATAGTCCTTGGGCCAGTCGATTTCACCCGTAGTCGCGCCGCGGCGGCGGCCAGGGCGTCGGCAGCGTAATCGACATCGGACGCGGTGGTGAAGCGGCCCAGGCCCAGGCGAACCGAGGCGTTGGCGCGGTCGTCGCCAAGTCCCAGTGCGCGCAGCACATAGGACGGTTCGACCGAGGCCGAGGTGCAGGCCGAGCCGGTGGAGATCGCAATCGACGGGCAGGCCTCGATCAGCTCGCCCGCGGTGGTTCCTGGCACCGAGACATTGAGGCTTCCCGGCAGCCGATGCCGATCGTCACCGTTGAGCTGCACGCCGGGGATACGGGTTTTGAGGCTGGCGAAGAGCCGCTCGCGCAACCCCCTGAGCCGCGCTGCCTCGCCGGCCATCTCGGTGGCGGCGATCGCGCAGGCCTTGCCAAAGCCGACGCAAAGCGGGGTCGGCAGGGTGCCGGAACGCAGCCCGCGTTCCTGGCCGCCGCCGTCGATCAGGGGCAACAGACGGACGCGCGGACGCCGTCGCACATAAAGCGCGCCGACGCCTTTTGGGCCGTAAAGCTTGTGACCCGACATCGACATCAAATCGATCTTCATCGCCTCGACATCGAGCGGGATCTTTCCCAGCGCCTGGGCGGCGTCGGTGTGGAGCAGCACACCGCGCCCGCGGCAGATCGCGCCGATCTCGGCGAGCGGCTGGATCACGCCGATCTCGTTATGCGCCGCCATGATTGAGACCAGTAGGGTTCGCTCAGTCAGCGCCGCCTTCAGGGCGTCGAGGTCGAGAAGGCCGCTTTCGGGGACGTCGAGATAGGTGACCCGGAACCCCTCGCGCTCCAGCGCGGCGCAGCTTTCGAGCACGCATTTGTGCTCGGTCTTGAGGGCGAGGATGTGGTCCTTCGGCTCGGCTGCCGTCGGATGTTCGCGGGCGAAATGCGCCGCGCCCTTGATCGCCAAATTGTTGGCCTCGGTCGCGCCCGAGGTGAAGACGATCTCGCGCGGGTCGGCGTGGATGAGGTTGGCGATCTTGCCGCGCGCCGCATCGATCGCCGCCATCGCGCGGTGGCCGTAGACGTGGCTCTCGCTGTGCGGGTTGCCGTAATCGATGGTGAAGTACGGCAGCATCGCCTCGAGCACGCGCGGGTCGACCGGGGTCGAGGCCTGATTGTCGAGATAGATCGGCAGTGTGTTGGCGCGATCAGGCGAGGCGTCGTTCATGCGGCCTTCCGTCGCCGCGTGCGCCGGTAAAGCGCGGTCCAGGCATCGACGAAGTGATCGATATCGGCTTCGGTCGTTGCCCAGCCGAGGCTGACCCGGATCGTCGCATTGGCGATGTCCGGCGCGACCCCCATCGCCGCCAGCACATGGCTCGGGCCGACCTTGCCCGACGAGCAGGCGGCGCCGGCGCTCACCATGACGCCGTCGAGGTCGAAGGCGATGATCTGCGTCTCGGCCGGAACGCCGGGCATGGCGATCGCCGAGGTGTTCGGCAGCCGCGGCGCAGCGGCGGCGATGATGACGGCGTCCGGCAGCGCCGCCTCAAGCCGGTCCCGCAGATCGCGGACGCGATCGTATTCGTTTGAATCGCAGGCAGAGGCCGCGGCGGCAAAACCAGCGATGCCGGCGAGGTTCTCGGTGCCGGCGCGGCGGTTGCCTTCCTGGCCGCCGCCGCGCAATAAGGGCGTCACCTCTGCGCCGGCCGACACCAGTGCGCCGATCCCGCTCGGGCCGCCGATCTTGTGCGCCGACAGGGTCATGAAATCGGCTCCGATCTTGGCCATCGACAGCGGGATCTTGCTGGCCGCTTGCACCGCATCGCAGTGGAACAGCGCACCGTGCGCGCGGGCGACGCCGGCGATCTCGGCCACCGGCTGGATCACCCCGGTCTCGTTGTTGGCGAGCATCACCGAGACCAGCGCCGGCCGCCGGTCGGCGTCGAGCATCGCGGTCAATGCTGCCAAATCGACAATACCGTCGCTGTCGACCGGAATGCGCTCAGCCTCTGGCACCGCCTGCAGCACTGAGGAGTGCTCGACGGCTGACACCAGCACCCGCTCGCGCCCGCAGCCCAATAGCGCCAGGTGATTGGCTTCGGTGCCGCCGCTGGTGAAAATCACGCCATGAGGCGGCGCGCTAATCAGCGCGGCGACCGCCTCGCGGCTGCGCTCGACCAGCTGCCGCGCGGCGCGGCCGCGCCGGTGGACCGAGGACGGGTTTCCGCCCAGGGCCAAGGCATCGGCGATCGCCGATGCCGCCTCGGGGCGCAGCGGCGCCGTGGCATTCCAGTCGAGATAGGTTTCGCGAATCATTGTGCCGCAGAGGCCATCCGGTAGTTCTCGCGCTGGACGAGGCCGCTTGTGCCCAGCACCCGCTTGTCGCAGACATCCCCCAACGACACTGAACTCAAATAGAGGTGGATCTGGTTGCTCAACTCTTCCCACAGATCGTGGGTGAGACAGCGGCTGCGGTCGCCGCTGCAGCCGAGCGTCGCGCCCGGTCGACATCGGGTCGCCCGGATCGGCTCGTCGACCGCGAGGATAATGTCGGCGATGCGGGTCGCGTCGCGGTGATGCGCCAGCAGGTAGCCGCCGCCCGGTCCGCGTACGCTCTTGACCAACCCGCCGCGGCGCAGCTTGGCGAAGAGCTGTTCGAGATAGGACAGCGAGATGGCTTGGCGCTCGGCGACCGCTGCCAACGATATCGGCGCGCCGCCGTTGTGCTGGGCGAGGTCGACCATCGCCATCACCGCATAGCGGCCCTTGGTGCTGAGCCTCATGCCCGTGGCCTCACGACAAACGCTCGCTCTCCGCCTCGTCGGCGACGATGGGCGGGGCCGGCGCCTTCGGCGCGGCTTTCTCGCTTTCGAGCTCGTTGACCCGGGCCCGAAGGCTCGCGACCTCGTCGAGGAGGCCGGAGAGCGCTCGCGCGACCGGGTCGGGAAGGTCCTCGGCGCCAACGCCATAGGGGACGAACGCTGGCCGCGGCTCGCCCGGTGTATGACGCGTCACCTGCCGCGCCGGGTTGCCGACCATCGTCGCGCCCTCCGGCACTTCCTTTAGCACCACCGCGGCGGCGCCGATGCGGGCGCCGTCGCCGACCTTGAACGGTCCGAGCACCTGGGCATTCGAGCTGATGATGACGTGGTTGCCGATAGTCGGGTGCCGTTTGTGCCCAGCCTGATCCGCCGACGGCCGTGTGCCGCCGAGCGTCACCCCCTGGTAGATCGTGCAATCGTCGCCGATCTCGGCAGTCTCACCGATCACCACGCCGATGCCGTGATCGATAAACAGGCGCTTGCCGATCGTCGCGCCGGGGTGGATGTCGATCGCGGTCAGCACCCGTCCGACATGGGCGACAAAGCGGCCGAGAAAGTAGCAACGGTGGCGCCACAGCCAATTCGCCATGCGATGGAACAGCAAGACCTGGAAGCCGGGATAGCAAAACACCACTTCAAGAGTGGAGCGGGCGGCTGGGTCGCGGGCCCGGGTCGCATCGATCTCGTCGCGCAAGTTCTTGAAGAGCATCGTGCTCACTGTGCTATCGTTGCCGTCGCTAGGCGGCCGAGCCATCGCTCGGCCCGTCGCGGCCCAGGAAAATGAGCATATAATTGCCCGAGTCAGCGGATCAAGTATGCGGCCTGCGCAGGTGCGCAATCGTTCGTCGGCTGGTCAAATCCGACTCGCCTCGTCGGAAATTCGATGCCTGACATAATCATCAATGGGCCGGAAGGGCGCATCGAGGGGCGCTATCACCACGTGCGCACCGGGCCGGCGCCGATGGCGCTGGTGCTGCACCCCCACCCGCTGCATGGCGGGACGATGAACAACAAGATCGTCTACACGCTCTATCAGAGCTTCGTGAAGCGCGGGTTCTCGACCTTGCGGATCAATTTTCGCGGCGTCGGACGCAGCCAGGGTAGTTTCGATCGGGGCGAAGGCGAGCTTGCCGATGCGGCGGCGGCGCTCGACTGGCTGCAGACCTACAATCCCAACGCCGGCTCCTGCTGGGTCGCTGGGTATTCGTTTGGCGCCTGGATCGGCATGCAGCTCTTGATGCGGCGGCCAGAGATCGAATCCTTTATCGCGGTAGCGCCGCCGGCGAGCCAATACGATTTCACCTTTCTGGCGCCGTGCCCCTCATCGGGGCTGGTGATCCAGGGCGATCAGGATCCGCTGGTGCCAATCGAATCGGTGCAGAAGCTGGTGCATAAACTCGCGCATCAGCGCGACATCAAAATTGATTTTAAGAAGATCGCCGGCGCCGACCATTTTTTCGCCGATCAGCTCGAGCTGATCGCCACTCATGCCGACACCTACATCGGCGACCATATGCGGGCGGCCGGCGAGGCGCCGCCGCTGGCGCAGGGACGCGGCCGCTAATTTTTCGATTTGGCGCTATGGAGTGCGGCCCAAACTAGGCCGGCAATCCCCAATACGGTCAACCCGCCGAAGACCAACACGAACGTGTTGGCCTGGCCGACCAGCCGGTCGCTGACATCGCCGATCGCATCGCCGACGAAGAGCAGCATCGGCGCCCAGACTAGCGCCGAGCCGAAATTGGCGGCCCAGAACCGGCCGCGCGGCATCTCCATCACGCCTGCCGCTAGCGGTATCACCGCCCGCACTGGGCCGAAGAAGCGGCCGATGAAGACGCTCTTGCCGCCGTGCCGGGCAAAAAACCGGATGCCGTTGGGCAACATCTCGGGATGGCGGGTAAACGGCCACAGCCGGGCGATGCCCGGGCCGAAGCGCCGGCCGAGCCAATACGACACGGTATCCCCAAGGGTTGCTCCAAGCACGGCGCCGATCAGCACCGGCGTATAGGGAAGCGTTCCGCCCGACATCAGCGTGCCAGCGGCGATCAGCAGCGTCGTACCGGGAAACAGGAGGCTCAGAAACGCGAACGACTCACCGAACGCGGTGAGGAACATGATCGCCGCCGCCCAATTCGCATGCGCCGCGATAAAGGAAAGAGCCGGTTGAACGAGATCGTCCATGCCGTGCCGTATAGGCGGCTCGGATGGCGCGGGCAAGCGGCGGGCATTAGTATCGGCGCGAAGGAGACGATCGATGCCAGCTCTCGACCCAAGGCAAATCGCCGAACGCGTCGCCGCGATCTTCCGCGCGCGCCAGCCGATCGACATCCTACCGGCGGAATTGATCCCGGCTGATCTCGATACGGCCTACCGGGTCCGCGCGGCCTATGAGGCGATCGAGGCGCCGCGGCGCGGCGCGCTCGCCGGTTACAAGATCGGGCTGACGACGCCGATCATGCAGCAACTCTGCGGCGTCGATGAGCCGTGCTACGGCGCGATGTTCCAGAGCGAAATCCGCCACAGCCCGGCCGAGGCGCGGGTGGCTGAGTATTGCCGCGTCGGCATCGAGACCGAGATCGCGATGCGGCTGGGCGAGGATTTGCCGGAGGGTGGCGATCGCGAGCGGGTCGCGGTTGCAGTCGAGAGCTGCATGGCGGCGATCGAGGTGCTCGAGGATTTGTGGCACGACTACAAGCGGCTGACCGCCGCGGCGATGGTCGTGGGCAATGTCTGGAACGCCGGCTGTGTGCTCGGTGCGCCGGTCGCCGATTGGAAGAAGCTCGATCTCGCCGCGGTAACGTCGTGCCTCGCCATCAACGGCAACGAGATCGGCAGCGGCAAGGGCGGCGACGTGATGGGCAATCCGCTCAATGCGCTCACCTGGCTCGCCAACAAGCTCGCCGCCGATGGACGTCCGTTGAAGCGCGGCATGGTGGTGATGACCGGGAGCATGGTGCCGATCCAGTTCCCCCAGCCCGGCGACCGCGCGGTGGTGACGGTCGAAGGGCTCGGCCGCGCTGAATTCATCGCGGTTTGAGGTGCCCGATCTCTATCCGCTAATCCGCCCGCTGCTCCGCGCGCTGCCGGCCGAGGCGGCGCACCGGTTGACCTTGTCGGCGCTGGCGAGCGGGCTCGGCGGCTTGGTTGCCGGTCGGACCGAACCCGACCCGCCGAGCCTCAAGCAGTCACTGTGGGGCCGCGATTTTCCCAACCCGATCGGCATCGCCGCCGGGTTCGACAAGGATGCACGAGTGCCGGACGCGCTGTTGCGCCTCGGCTTTGGCTTCGCCGAGACCGGTACGGTGACCCCGCGCCCGCAGCCGGGCAACCCCAAGCCGCGCATCTTTCGGCTCTACGAGGATGCGGCGGTGATCAACCGCATGGGGTTCAACAGCGACGGATTGGAGCCGACCCTGACGAGGCTCCGGGCGCGTCGGCGCGTGGGGATAGTCGGGGTTAATCTCGGCAAGAACCGCGACAGCACGGACACTGTAGCCGATTACCTCGACGGGGTGCGCCGGGTGGGCGGCCTCGCCGATTATTTCGTCATCAACGTGTCGTCGCCGAACACGCCGGGGCTGCGCGATTTGCAGCAGCGCGACATCCTCGATGATCTGCTGCGCCGGCTCGTCGCCGCGCGGGATGAAGCGGCGCCGGGGGTGCCGCTTCTGGTCAAGATCGCGCCCGACCTCAGCCCCGAGGAGCGCGCCGATATCGCCGCGGTGGCAGGCCCGAGCGGGATCGACGGCATCGTCATCGCCAATACCACGGTGGCTCGCGCTCCGGGTCTCAAGAGCCGCGCGGCGAGCGAGCAGGGCGGGCTTAGCGGTAGGCCGTTTTTCGCGCCGTCGACCGCGCTGCTCGGCGACATTCACCGGCTGACCGGCGGGAAGCTGCCGCTGGTGGGGGTCGGCGGCATCGCCAGCGCCGAGGACGCCTACGCGAAAATCCGCGCCGGCGCCTCGCTGGTTCAGCTCTACACCGCGCTGGTGTTCCACGGCCCGGCGCTTATTGGCCGGATCAAGCGCGGCCTCGCCGAGCTGCTGCGCCGCGACGGTTTCGCCTCGATCACTGAGGCCGTCGGAGCCGACCATGTGCTAGCCTCGCCGGCGCTTCATCCTGCCAGCGGCCTAGCATGACCCTCCGCCCGGTTCACGGCCTGCGCGACCTCGCGGCCGATTACGACGGCTACATCCTCGACTTGTGGGGTGTCGTGCATGACGGGGTGCAACCTTATCCCGGCGTGCTCGACTGCATGGCGCGACTGATCGAGGCGGGAAAGCGGGTGGTGTTGCTGTCGAACGCGCCGCGCCGCGCCGCCGACGTGGTGCGCCGCATCGCCACGATCGGCGTTCCCGCGGAGCTCTATCACGGCGTGATGTCGTCGGGCGAGGAGGCCTGGCGACACCTCAAGCGGCGCGACGACCCGTTCTACGCTGGGCTCGGCCGCGTGTGCCTGCATATCTGTTCTGAGCGCGACCTCGAAATCCGCCAAGGACTCGGGCTTACCTATGTCGAAGACCCGAGATTGGCCGAGTTCATCCTCAATACCGGCCCCGCCGGCTGGGATGACACGATCGACGATTACGCGCCGATCCTCGCCACGTGCCGCGGGCACAGCCTCAAGATGGTCTGCGCCAATCCCGATTTGACCGTCATGCACGGCGCCAAGCTGGCGCTCTGCGCCGGGGCGCTCGCCGAGCATTACCAGGCGATCGGCGGCACCGTGCGCTGGCATGGCAAGCCGCACCGCTCGGTCTATGAAAGCTGCTTCGAGCTCCTGGGCATCGACGACCGCAGCCGCATCCTGGCGATCGGCGACAGCCTCAGAACCGACATCGCCGGCGCCAACGGTGCGGAGATCGACAGCCTGCTGATCGCCGGCGGGCTCCACGTCAACGAGTTCGCCCCCGGCGGGCGGCTCGATCTCGCCTGTATCGCCGACGCGACCAAGGCCGCCGGGGTGCGCCCGGACGCGGTCGCGGTGCGGTTCAACTGGTAGCTAGTGCCCCGACCGGTGGAGGATCGCGTCCTTGAGCCCGGTGTCGTAATCGCAGCCGGCGGCGAGCAGGGTCGCCGATTGCGGAAACTGCGTCTTGACCAGCCCCTTGCGCTCGAGCGCTGCCCAGACCGCCGGGTTGCGCAACCCGGTCGCGTCACGCGCCGCGACGATCGCGTCACCGAGGTGGAAATGGTCGCCATGCGGGTCGGGCAGGCTGGTCAGCGTCACGCTGCCCTCCGCCTCGCCTGGCTTGGCGTCGGGCAGGACCGCCAACGCCTGTAGCAGGGTTAGGGTTTTGAGCTGCAGCGGGTTGAGGTTCAACGGATTGCGTTTCACGGTCATCTGACTTGATTAGCCTGCCGCATGGGAGGATGCAATCGCGTCGTCTCGCGACCGGAGGAGCGTGAATGCCGTTGGTGGAGCGCATCTGGAAGTGGCGGTTCGCCGCCTCGCCCGAGGCGCTGTGGCCGCTGCTCGCCGATACCGGCCGGCTCAACGAGGCGGTCGGCTTCGCCCGCTACACGCTCAGCGAAACCCCGCGTCCGGACGGCAGCATCGAGCGCATCGGCACCACTAGGCGCCTCGGCATGACCCTCACCTGGGAAGAGGGCGTGCCCGAATGGGTGTGGAACCGCCGCTATCGCCATACGCGTCGGTTTAGGAGCCGGTTTGTTCGCGCTGTCACCGCCGAGATCCAGCTGCATCCCGCGGCCCGGGGCGGAGCCGATGTCGAATTCCGCCTGACCATTGCGGCGATGTGGCCGGTGGCGCTGGTGCTGAGCTGCGGCGGGATGCGGCGCTACGGCAAGACCATCGATCGCCTGTTCCGCGAGGCGGCGAGTTTTGCCGAAGCGGGCTTGGCGCAGGGGTTTTCGGTTCCGCACGCACCGGTGCCGGACGCAGTGCGCCGCCGGGTCTTGGCCCAGGCGCAAGCCTTGAGCGAGCGCGGACTTCCGGTCGCCGAGCGGCTAGCGGCGCATGTGCTAGACGCCCCCCAGGTCGAGCTCGAGCGGATGCGGCCACGCGCGCTGGCGCGGCGCTGGCAGGTGGCGCCCCGCGCCGTCATCGAGACCTGTCTCGCCGCGGTGCGCGAGGGGATGCTGACCTTGCGTTGGGACCTCGTCTGCCCGCAATGCCGCGGCGCCAAGGTCACCGCGACCAGCCTCGACGAGCTGCCGCGCGGCGCGCATTGCCCGTCCTGCAACATCCATTTCGAGGGCGACTTCACCCGCAATGTCGAGGTGACGTTCGAGCCGGCTCCGTCGGTGCGCGACATCGGCAGCGGCGGGTTCTGCCTGGCGAACCCGCTCGAAAGCGGACACATCAAGGTTAAGCTCCGCGTCAAGCCGGGTGAGGGCAAGGTATCCAACGGCGTCACCCTGCCCGATGGCGATTACCGCGCGCGAACGGTCGAGCCCGGCGGCAGCACCGATTTCAGGATCGAACATGGTCGCATTCCGAGCATCACACTGACCGAGGGCGACCCGCTAATCGGCGATGACGGCGGCAACTCCGTCCACATCGTCAATCTCGGCCCGGCGCCGCGCTATGCCGTCATCGAGGACCGGCGCTGGGCGCAGGACGCGCTGACCGCGCACGAGGCGACGACGATGCAGGCGTTCCGCGACCTCTTCGCGGACGCGGTGCTGCGCCCCGGCGACCAGGTCGGGATTGGCCGCATCGCCTTTCTGTTCACCGACATCAAGGGGTCGAGCGACCTCTACAACCGGGTCGGCGACGCGCGCGCTTACGGCTTGGTGCGCGAGCATTACGCGGTCTTGACCCGGGCGGTGCGCGAGCACGACGGGGCGGTGGTCAAGACCATCGGCGACGCGGTGATGGCGGCTTTTGCCAATCCGTCCGACGCGCTCGAAGCGGCGCTGGCGATCCGTGACGACATCGCCCACTTCAACCGCAATGTCGCCGACGAGACCGGCGCCGAGGTGGCGATCGTCGTTAAGCTCGGCCTGCATGTTGGGCCGTGTATCGCGGTAACCTTGAACGACCGGCTCGACTATTTCGGGCGCACGGTCAACCTCGCGGCGCGCTTGCAAGGAGAGAGCCGCGGCGGCGACATCGTGCTGTCGCAGGCAATGGCCGAGGAGTTGTCGCAGTCCCCTGGGGTCGCCGAGCGCCTGCGGGACCTGTCGCCGGCCGCCGAGACCGCCCGGGTCAAGGGTTTCGCCGAGCCGATCGCATTGCGCCGCATCCCAGCGACGGGGTGATTATCCGCGATACGCCACCAACACGGCGCCACCGCCTATGGCCGCGATGCCGAGCCAGTTGAGCCCCGACAACCGCTCTCCGAGAAACCCGACCCCGAATACCGCGACCAGCACGACGCTGAGCTTGTCGATCGGCGCGACCCGCGCGGCGTCACCGAGCTGCAGGGCGCGGAAATAACACAGCCACGAGGCTCCCGTGCCCAGCCCCGACAGCATTAGAAAGAGGTACGTCCGGCTCGCAATCGAGGCGGGCGGCTGCCATTGGCCGGTCGCGAGAAGGATGCCCGCCAGCACGACGACGACCACGACCGTGCGGATGAACGTGGCGAGGTCGGAATTGACATTCTCCACCCCGATCTTCGCGAAGATCGCGGTCAACGCGGCGAAGACGGCGGACAATACCGCCCAAAGTTGCCACGAGAGCATCGCCGATTTCATCCGTTCCTCCTTGCGCCGGAGCGCGGCGCAGTGCCGCCTTGTCGGCTGACCGCGATCGTGCGAGGCATCACCCGGCATCGGCAGGAGTCAATCATGTTGCAGGGCAAAACCGCCATCGTCACCGGCTCGACGAGCGGGATCGGGCTCGGCATCGCCGCCGCGCTCGCCGCCGAGGGCTGCAATGTGATGCTCAATGGGTTCGGCGAGGCGGGCGCGATCGAGGCAATCCGCAAGGGGCTCGCTGAGGAGCATGGCGTGCGCGTTGCCTATTCGCCGGCCGACGTATCGAAACCGGCCCAAATCCGCGACATGGTCACGGCGACGGCCGATCAGCTCGGCGGGGTCGACATCCTCGTCAGCAATGCCGGAATTCAGCATGTCGCCAAGGTGGTCGACTTCCCCGAGGAACGCTGGGACGCGGTGATCGCGATTAATTTGTCCGCCGCGTTCCATGCCGCGAAGGCGGCGCTGCCGCGCATGACCGCGAAGGGCTGGGGCCGGATCATCAACGTCGCCTCGGCGCACGGGCTCGTCGCCAGCGGCGAGAAGGCAGCCTATGTCACCGCGAAGCACGGGTTGGTCGGGCTGACCAAGGTCATCGCCATCGAAGTGGCGAACCAGGGCGTTACCTGCAATGCGATCTGCCCCGGTTGGGTGCTGACGGCCCTGGTGCAAAAGCAGATCGAGGCGCGCGCCGCCGCGCAGGGCATCCCCTACCAGCAGGCGCATGACGATCTGCTGCGCGAGAAGCAGCCGATGCTGCAATACACGACGCCGGAGAAGATCGCCGGGCTCGCGGTCTTCCTCTGCGGCGAGGCGGCCTCGACGATGACCGGCGCGGCGCTGTCGATCGACGGCGGCTGGGTGGCGCAGTAGCTACTCGGTATCGACCAGCACCAGCTCGGAATCTTCGCTCGCGGTGACGTGGAGCACGCTTTCGTCGGCGATGGCGACACCGTCGCCGGCGGACGCGGCGATGCCGTTGACCTCGATCTTGCCGGAGGCCGGCACGAGATAGGCGTGGCGTCCGGCGCCGAGCCGGTATTCGGTCTCCTGCCCGGCCTTTAGCGTCGCGCCCAAGACCCGCGCCGAGGTGCGAATCGGCAGCGCGTCTTCATCGCCGGCGATGCCGCTCGCGAGGGTGACAAAGCGGCCAGTGCGGTCGCCCTTGGGGAACGGCCTCGCATCCCAAAACGGTTTGCCGCCGCGGGCGTCGGGGATGATCCAGATCTGAAACAGCCGCGTCGGGCCCGGCTCGCGATTGTATTCGGCGTGGCGGATGCCGGTGCCGGCGCTCATCACCTGAACGTCACCCGCTTCGGTGCGGCCGGTGTTGCCGAGACTGTCCTGGTGGGTGATCGCGCCCTCGCGGACATAGGTGATGATCTCCATGTCCTGGTGCGGGTGCGGGTCGAACCCGGTGCCGGGGGCGATCCAATCGTCGTTCCAGACGCGCAGCTTGCCCCAATGGACCCGCTCGGGATCCTGGTAGGAGGCAAAGGAGAAATGGTGGCGGGTATCGAGCCAGCTGTGATTGGCGCCGCCGAGCTCGTTGAAAGGTCGCAACTCGATCATCGTCCAATTCCGTCGGTTGGGGGGATTTGGGCCATAGATGGTGATCATCGCGAGCGGGCGCCACAGCCGCGAATGGCATGGCTGCCAAATCGCCGGTTGATACCGGCGATGGAAGCAGGCAAAGGATCGGGTGATCAAGTTTTAGGCAAATCCGGCCCCGGTTCGCGGGGCCGATTTTTGTCGCCGGGGAAGGAAACGCGATGCAGGGCGCCTGATGATCGGTGCGCTGAAGAGGTCGATGCTGTTCGCGCCGTTCCGGACGCCCAGCTTTCGCTTTCAGTTCCCGGCGGACATGCTGACCTCCTGGGGCATCGAGATGGAGAATCTGGTGCTCGGCTGGTACATCCTGGTCGAGACCGGATCGGTGCTGCTGCTGAGCCTCTTCTGGGCGCTGCAATATCTCGGCACGTTGCTGGCGCCGCTCTTTGGCATGGCTGGCGACCGGCTCGGCCATCGCGCAATCTTTTGCACGATGCGGCTTATCTACGCCGCGCTCGCGGTCGTGGTGATGGCGCTGGCCTTCGCCGGGCTGCTGCGCCCGCTTTATGTGTTCATCATCGCCACTTTGTCGGGGCTGGTGCGGCCGTCGGACCAGACGATGCGCAACTCGCTCATCGCCGAAACCATACCGGCCGAGCGGTTGATGCCGGCGATGGGCGTGTCGCGCACGACCCAGGATTCGGCGCGGATTTTCGGCTCGCTCGCCGGGGCGGGGCTGTTCGCTTTGTTCGGCATCGGCTGGGCCTATCTGGCGATCAGCCTGTTCTATGTTTTCGGGTTTCTAATGACCCTTGGCGTTGGCGGCGCCGTGCGAGACTTCACCGGGACGCGCCCGACCGTGTGGCGCGACCTCGCCGACGGGCTGTCCTATGTCTGGGATACCCCGGTGTCGCTCGCGTCGATCTGGCTCGCGCTGCTGGTCAACCTCACCGCGTTCCCGTTTACCGGCGGGCTTCTTGCCTATGTCGCACGCGACGTCTACCACCTCGACCAGACCGGGCTCGGGACGCTGATCGCGAGCTTTGCGCTGGGTTCGTTTATCGGCTCGATCGGGGTCAGCCTTGCCGGGCGAATGCTGCGTCCGGCACGGATGATGATCGTCTTCGCCATCGCCTGGTATGCGCTGCTCCTGGTGTTCGCGCATATGCCGGGACCGGAGGGCGGGCGTATCGCGCTGGTGCTGGCCGGGGTGGCGCAAGCGCTGAGCCTGGTGCCAATGTCGGTGCTGCTGCTGCACAGCGCCGGGGATCGCTATCGCGGCCGGGTGATGGGGGTGCGGACTTTGGCGATCTATGGGGTGCCGCCGGGGCTGCTGGTCGCCGGCGCGCTGATCGACTGGATCGGCTATGTCGCGACGGTTTCGCTGTTCTGCGTCGTCGGCAGCGCGCTGACCGCGCTGATCGCGCTGCGCTGGCGCGCGGCGCTATGGCCGCTGAGCGCGCCGGCCAACGCGCGTTGATTGGCCGCCTCATATGCCGAGTTGATTTTTGTCCTGGGAACCTGCTTCCCTGCGCGTGCGTTGACGCAAGACGCCGTTTAGAAGAGCGATCCGCCCAGCAAGAGGCGCGCCCATGAGATCTCTCGTTTCGCTGTACCTGGTGATCGGAATCGTGCTGCTGGCGATCGGTTTCGTCGGCACCGGGGATTGTCCCAACAAAAATTCCGATGTCGTAAACAATGTCGTGTTTGTGCTGACCTGGCCAGTCGGGGTCTACGGCTATGTGATCGCCGGGCCAATGACGCCGATCCAATGGCTGCATGCGCAGGCCTGCGAAGGCGGGCTTGGCTCGCATCACGACACCGACCTGCCCAAACCTCAGCAGAAATAGCGGGTCAATCCAAGCCGAATTCGGGGCCGGCGCCGCTTCGCAGCCGGGCGCCGATTTCGCGGCCGAGCGCCTCCGCATCGCTTGCCGACCCATTGCCCTCGGCCCGGCGCTCGGCGGCGCCGTCGGCGGAGAGCAGCACCGCGCGCAGATGCAGCCGGTCGCCGTCGAGCGTAGCCAGTCCGCCAATCGGGGTGCGGCACGAACCGTCGAGCGCCGCCAGCATCGCGCGTTCAGCCATGACACAGGTTGCGCTACCCGTATCGTGCAGCGGCGCGAGGAATGCGCGCGCCTCGCCATCATCGGCGCGAGCCTCGATCGCCAGCGCGCCCTGGGCGACCGCGGGCAGCATGATTTCGACCGGAATGATTTCGCTGACTGTGTCCGCTTTGCCGAGCCGCTGCAAACCGCTGAGCGCGACCACCAGAGCGTCGATCTCGCCGGCGGCGAGCTTCGCGAGCCTCGTATCGACATTGCCGCGGATCGGCACGATGTCGAGATCGGGGCGGTGGCGCAGCAGCTGAGCCTTGCGGCGCAGCGACGCGGTGCCGAGCTTCGCACCACGCGGCAAGGCGTCGAGCCCGCCGCCATCGCGCGATACCAGCGCGTCGCGCGGGTCGTCGCGCGGCGATACGCAAGCGATGGCGAGGCCGGGCGGCAGCACGGTCTCCATATCCTTCAGCGAATGCACCGCGAGGTCGATGCGGCGGTCGATGAGCGCCTCCTCGATCTCCTTGGTGAACAGCCCCTTGCCGCCGATCTCGGCGAGGAGGCGGTTCTGCACCCGGTCGCCGGTGGTGCGGATCACGTCGAGCTCGACCATGCCCGGCGCCGCGAGAGCCGGATGCGCGGCGACGAGGCGGTCGCGCACGAGATTGGCCTGATAGAGCGCCATCGCGCTGCCGCGGGTGCCGATGCGCAGGGGTCGGAGCGCCAATTCTGAATCCTGGGCCGAGAGGCGGTGTTGTACGCGGCTTATGGGTTTACCGGCAACGGCAGCAGCGGCAGCCGGTGAGTCAGGGTGAACCAGACGATCGCGAAGGCGAGCGAGATGACCGCGATCGGCACCCCGGCCTTGGCGTGATCGCGGAAGCTGAGCCGCGCGCCCATGCGCTCGGCGCGCTCGGCGATCAGCACATTGGTGAGGCTCCCCGACAGCAGCAGATTGCCCGAGAGGGTCGACAGCGTGGCCAGCGAGTAGAGCACGCCGGGCGGCGGGGTTTGCCATATCTGCAACAGCAGCATCGTCCCCGGCAGGGTGCCGATCGTGTTGCTGGTGACGACGCTGAACAGGGTCAGCGGCACCAAGCCGTTCGGCAGCAGGTTGTGGGCGTCGAGAAACTCCATCAACGGGGCGGCGATCCCAGCCTGGTTGAGCGCGCCTGTTACCGCAAACAAACAGGCGACGAGGAGCAGCAGCGGCCAGTCGACCGTCGCGATCATCGTCCGGCTGGTGATCTTGCGGTTGGCGAGCAGCAAGGCGGCGATCCCCAGCGCGCCCAGCTCGCGCGGCAGCGGGGTCAGAAACAAGACCAGCAGGGCGAGCAGCGCGACCGCGCCCTTGATCGTCTGGTTGCGGTCGAAGGGGTGCGAGACGGCCGGCGGCAGATCGGGGAGATCGGACGCGCCGCCGGTGAAGATGCGGCGGCGCCATTGTAGCCAGACGACGACGAACACGGTGACGAGGCCGAACAACGCCGGCACGCCGCAGATGCCGATAAACCGCCAGAAATTGAGCCGTCCGATCTCGCCCACCAGGATGTTCTGCGGGTTGCCGATCAGGGTCGCGGCCGACCCGGCATTGGTCGAGGCGGCGAGCGCGATCATGAACGGGCGCGGGTCGCAGCCGCGTGCCCGTGCGCCGACGATCAGCAACGGCGCGATGGTGATGATGAGGATGTCGTTGGCGAGCACCGCCGACAGCGCGCCACCTACCGCCACGGTCAGCGCCAACAGCACCGTCGTGCCGTGCTCGGTGCTGGTGAAGGTGCGCGCGCACAGATCGATGAAGCCGGATTCGGCGAACTGCGCCGAGATGATCATCATCGCGAACAACAGCGCCAGGGTCGGCAGGTCGACATTGGTGCCGAAATCGTCGAGGTTCATCTCCCGGGTCACCAAGAGCGCGATGACCGCGAGCAAGGCGATCCCGGTGCGGTCGACCTGCAGCCAGGCGATGCGGCCCGCCGCCATGCCGGCGTAGGTCAGAATCAGGACGAGAAGAACGATCGCGGCGTGCATCGTGGGCTTGGCGAGGAAATGCTCGGCCCATCATCGCCGAAGCGCTGGCGAAAACGCCAGAACTCGTTTGATTCGCAACGATTTTCCTCTGCCGCGTGGCGATGCGGCAACGGTGCGGTTGCCGTTGCGGTTCGCGCTTCGTGCTGCGCTGGGCGCCGCCAGTTGCTATATGTAGGGCGATGTCCGATGCCGCTGCCGACCACACTGCTCCGCTGCCGGCGGAAGCCGGGGCTCTGCCCTATCTCGCCGCGCTGAACGAGGCGCAGGCCAAGGCCGTCGCCGCGGTCGATGGGCCGGTGCTGGTGCTGGCCGGCGCCGGCACTGGCAAGACGCGGGTGCTGACGACGCGGCTGGCGCATATCCTCG
>DATNJF010000174.1:0-9811 GCA_035604035.1 Allostellaceae bacterium
CGATCCGCGAGCTCGAGCCGGTGAGGTCGATGACGAGATCGGCAAGCTCGGCGACCGACATCTCGACCGGGTTGCCGAGGTTCATCGGCCCGGTGATGTCGTCGGGCGCCGCCATCATGCGGAGAAAGCCCTCGATCAAATCGTCGACATAGCAGAAGGCACGGGTCTGGCTGCCGTCGCCGTAAAGGGTGATCGGCTCGCCCTTCAGCGCCTGGACGATGAAATTGGAGACGACCCGGCCGTCATTGGGGTGCATGCGCGGCCCATAAGTATTGAAGATGCGGACGACGCGAATGCGCAGATTGTGCTGGCGGAAATAATCGAAGAACAGCGTCTCGGCGCAGCGCTTGCCTTCGTCGTAGCAGGCGCGCGGGCCGATTGGATTGACGTTGCCGCGATAGGATTCGGGCTGCGGGTGCAAGAGCGGGTCGCCGTAGACCTCCGAGGTCGAGGCCTGGAGGATCTTGGCTTTCAGCCGCTTGGCGAGGCCGAGCATGTTGATCGCGCCCAAGACGCTGGTCTTCATCGTCTGCACCGGGTCGGCCTGGTAGTGCGGCGGCGAGGCGGGGCAAGCGAGATTGAAGATCTCGTCGACCTCGACAAAGAGCGGATGCGTCACGTCGTGCCGCATCGCCTCGAATTGCGGGTCGTCGAGCAGGTGCGCGATGTTGTCCTTGCGCCCGGTGAAATAGTTGTCGACGCAGAGCACGTTGTGCCCGTCGGCGATCAGCCGTTCGCACAAATGCGAGCCGAGGAAACCGGCGCCGCCGGTGACAAGAACCCGCTTGGTTGAGGTGCGCATGGAAATCCTCGGGGGTTTGCTTGTTGTTTTGAGGTTAAGCGATCGCCGTGAGGCTGGCTTTGCCGGCCGGGGGCGCGCCGGTCGTGCGGCCGATGCTGTGATAGACGAGACCGGCATCGGCCATGTCTTTCGGCTGGTAGATGTTGCGCAGATCGATGACGATCGGGGCACGCAGTAGGCTCTTGATGCGCTGGAGATCGAGGCCGCGGAACTCGTTCCATTCGGTCAGCAGCACCAGCGCATCGGCGCCGTCGATCGCTTGATAGGCGTCGTCGCAATATTCGAGGCCCGGCATCAACTTCTTCGCCTCGGTCATCCCTTCGGGGTCGAAGGCGCGGATCGTTGCGCCAGCTTCGACCAGGGGCGGCAAGATCGATAGGCTCGGGCTCTCGCGCATGTCGTCGGTATTGGGTTTGAAGGTGAGGCCCAGCGCCGCGATGGTTTTACCGGCGACACTGCCTCCGCAAGCCTCGGCGATGCGATCGGCCATCGCCTCCTTGCGGGCGTCGTTGATCTCCAGCACGCGCTCGATCATCGTCATCGGCTGGCCCGCTTCCGCGGCGGTGCGCACCAGTGCGGCGCAATCCTTAGGGAAGCACGAACCGCCAAAGCCGGGACCAGCATGGAGAAACTTGCGGCCGATGCGCCCGTCGAGCCCGATGCCGTGCGCGACATCCTGGACGTCGGCGCCGACCGCCTCGCATAGATCGGCGATCTGATTGATGAAGGTGACTTTGGTCGCGAGAAACGCGTTGGCCGCGTATTTGATCAGCTCGGCGCTCTCGAGCGTGGTGAACGCGACCGGCGTCTCGAGTAGGTAGAGCGGGCGGTAGAGCGCGCGCAGCACCGAGCGGGCATGCTCGCTGTCGGTGCCGATGACGACCCGGTCGGGCCGCATGAAATCCTGGATCGCCGAGCCCTCGCGCAAGAATTCGGGGTTGGAGGCGACATCGAAGGCGCCTCCGGGCAGCCGCATCGACAGGATGCGCTCGACCCGGCGTCCGGTGCCGACCGGGACCGTCGATTTGGTGACGACGACGGTGCGATTGCTCGGCAGCTGCGCCAGCGTATCGGCGATTTCGGCAGCGGCGGCGAAGACATAGGAGAGGTCGGCGTGGCCGTCGCCGCGCCGCGACGGGGTGCCGACCGCGATGAACACCGCGTCGGCGCCATCGAGCGCGGTCTTGAGATCGGTGGTGAAACTCAGCCGTCCCGCCGCTGCATTTACCGAGACGAGTTGGTCGAGGCCGGGCTCGAAGATCGGCATCTCGCCGCGCTGCAGGCGCGCGATCTTCTCCGCGTCCTTGTCGACGCAGGTGACCGACACGCCGAATTCGGAGAAGCAGGCCCCTGAAACGAGCCCGACATACCCCGTGCCGATCATCGCTATACGCATATGCTGAGCCCCTTTTGATCGCTTGGCGACCGCAGCTCAAAACGGGCCGGCAGCCGGGTTATTCCCCTGCCTGTCGCTGCGCTGCGGTATGATGCAGGAAACCGGCGGAACACGAACGGGTCATGCGCCGTTGTGCCCGCGTCGCTCCAACCGAGGCTTGATTCCTTATTATGGCTGAAGCTGTGCTGGTTACGGGCGGGGCCGGTTATATCGGCAGCCACGCTTGCAAGGCCCTGGCCGCCGCCGGCTATACCCCCGTTACCTATGACAATTTGTCGCGCGGTCATCGCCATGCCGTGCGCTGGGGTCCGCTCGTCGAGGGCGATATCGCCGATCGCGGCGCGGTCGCGACGGCGCTCAAGGCGCACCGTATTTCCTCGGTCATGCACTTCGCGGCCTTTGCCTATGTCGGCGAGTCGGGTACCGACCCTGCCCTTTATTACCGCAATAATGTTTGCGGAACACTTGCGCTCTTGGACGCGATGCGGGAAGCCGCGATCAACCGCATCGTCTTTTCGTCGAGTTGCGCGACCTATGGATTGCCGGATTCGGTCCCGATCCGCGAGACGATGGCGCAGCTTCCGGTCAATCCTTATGGCGAGACTAAGTTGGCGATCGAGCGGGTATTGCGTTGGTACGGCCCGGCCTACGGCTTGCGTTCGGTGGCGCTGCGCTATTTCAACGCAGCCGGTTGTGACAGCGGCGGCGAGATCGGCGAGGAGCACGACCCCGAGACGCACCTGATCCCCCTCGTGCTGCGCGCGGCGCTGGGGACGGCGCCGCCGGTCCGGATCTTTGGCACCGATTATCCGACCCCGGACGGCACCGCGGTTCGCGACTATATCCATGTCGATGACCTCGCGGCGGCGCACGTTCGCGCGTTGCAGTATCTCGCGGCTGGCGGGGAGAGCACCGCGGTCAATCTCGCTACCGGCAACGGCTATTCGGTGCGAGAGATCATTGCCGCCGTGGCAAAGGCGGTCGGGCATGGGGTGCCGCAGAGCGAGGCGCCGCGCCGGGCAGGCGACCCACCGGCCTTGGTGGCCGATGCGAGCCTCGCCGCCGAGGTGCTCGACTGGCGCGCCCGGTGCTCCGACCTCGACACGATCATCCGAACCGCGCTGGCCTGGGAGATGCGGCAGCACAATGCCGCGGCCGCCGCGCGGGAATGAAGACCGGCGCCTCCCGTTATGCGACCGCCACCGTCAAACGCGGCGTTGCTGGACCGCGCCCACGGAAGCCTAAAGAGAGCCGGATGGACACTCTGGTCAGAGACACGCTCGAGATGCCCGCCGCCGCGCTGCCGCCGGCCGATCTGCCAATCCGCGTCGACGGCAAGTTCTTCCGCGCCGGGCCCGGAGAACAGGCGCCCAAGCATTACATCAAGGGCGTGACCTATGGGCCGTTCGGGCCGGGCAGCCACGGCGGGCAATTCCCCGAGACGGAAATCGTCGACCGCGATTTCGCTCTGATGGTGACCGCCGGCATCAACACCGTGCGGGTGTTCACGGTGCCGCCGGTCTGGCTGCTCGACACGGCGGCGACGCACGGTTTGAAGGTGCTGGTCGGGCTGCCGTGGTCGGAGCACGTGACCTTCCTCGACGACGCGGCGGTGCAGGCCGGCATCCGCGACGCGATCGTCAGCGGCGTGCGCGCGTGCGCGCGGCACAAGGCGGTCTTCGCATACCTTGTCGGCAACGAAATCCCGCCCGACATCATCCGCTGGCATGGGCCGAAGCGCATCGAGCAATTCGTCAAAAGCCTCGTCGCGCTGGCCAAGCGCGAGCATCCTGGCGCGCTCGTTAGCTATGCTAGTTTCCCGTCGACCGAATACCTCGACGTCGCTGAGTTCTGCGATTTCCTCTGCTTCAACGTCTATCTGCACGACGAGACCGCGTTTCGCCGCTATGTCGCGCGGCTGCAAAATCTCTGCGTGACCAAGCCGCTGGTGCTGACCGAGTTCGGCGCCGACTCGTTGCGCAGCAGCGAGGAGGAGCAGCGACATATCCTCTCCTGGCACATCAAGGCGGCGTTCGCCGGCGGGGTCGCCGGCACCTTCGTTTTCGCGTGGACCGACGAATGGTTCACCGGCGGTCATCCGATCGAGGATTGGGATTTCGGGCTCGTCGATCGCCAGCGCAAGCCGAAGCCCGCCTTCGCAGAGGTCAAAGCGCAGTATCTCGGGCCGTTGCCGCCCCCGCTGGCGCGCTACCCGCGTGTTTCGGTGGTGGTGTGCGCCTACAACGCCGAGCGAACGATGGAGAAGTGCCTCGTTTCGCTCGAGCACCTCAACTACCCGGATTACGAGGTCATCGTCGTCAATGACGGCTCAAAGGACCGCACCCTGGCGATCTCGGAGAGCCACCCCTCTTGCCGGATCATCAGCCAGCAGAACGAGGGGCTCAGCGTCGCCCGCAATGTCGGCGCCGAGGCAGCGACCGGCGAGATCGTCGCCTATACCGACAGCGATTGCGTCGCCGACCCCGACTGGCTGAATTATCTGGTCGGCACGATGGAAACCAAGGGGTTCGCCGCCTGCGGCGGGCCTAATTTCCCGCCGGCGGAGGACGAGCTGGTGCCGGAGGCAGTCGCGGTGTCGCCGGGAGCGCCCTGCCACGTGCTGCTCGACGACGAGGTCGCCGAGCATATCGCCGGCTGCAACATGGCCTTCCGCCGCGACGTGTTGTTGGGCATCGGCGGGTTCGACCCGATCTTCCGCGCCGCCGGCGACGATGTCGACATCTGCTGGCGGCTGCAGGATGCCGGCCACGCCATCGGCTACAGCGCGGCGGCGACGGTCTGGCATTTCCGCCGCAACACAGTGAAGGCCTATATCGGCCAGCAGAAGGGGTACGGAAAGGCCGAAGCGCTGGTCTTCGCCAAGCATCCGGCGCGGTTCAACGCCTTCGGTCAGGCGAAATGGAGCGGCCGCATCTACGGCGACCTGTCGTCGGCGATGCTTTTGTGGCGGCGGCCGACGATCTATGCGGGCACGTTCGGCCGCGGGTTGTTTCAGACGCTCTACCAGCCGCCCGCCAGCGTGGTGCATTACCTGCCGCTGACCTTCGAATGGATGGTCGCCTCCATCCCGCTGGCGCTGATCGGCATCATCGCGGGACATGCGTGGTGGCTGCTGACCCTACCGCTGCTGCTGACCTGGGCGATGTGCATCAAGGGCGGGTTGTCGGCGCCGCTCGACAAGCGGTTTGACGGCCTGAAGGCGCGCGCCCTGGTCGCCTCGCTGATCTATCTCGGCCCATTGCTGCGCGGCTGGGAGCGGATCAGATGGCGGGTGAAAGGGCTGCCGCTGTTGCCGGCCGACCCGACGCCGCCTGAGCAACGAGGCCGCCTGGATTGGCGCGGCCGCGCCTTCGTGCTGTCCTATTGGAGCGAAACTGGGATCGAGAAGGAGGCGGTCATCGGTGCGCTGATGCGCGGGCTCGCCGCGGCCAAACTGCCGCTCGCCATCGACACCGGCTGGAGCGACTGGGACATCGCCGTCGACGGCAACCTCGCCGCGACGGCGCGCGTCACCGTCGCCGAAGAGAACCACGGCGCGGATAAGCGGCTCATGCGCGTGCGATGCGCGCTGCGGCCGACGGCGCTAACGCGCGGGGTCGTGGCCGGGCTCGCGGCACTGGCCTTGGCGGCTCTGCTCGGTCACAGCCGCGCCGGTGCGGCGATAAGCGTCCTCGCCGCGATCGGCGCCGGTGGTTTGTTCTTCTGGCAGGCTGGGGTGTTCGGCGGCCGCCTGCATCGGCTGATCGAAACGGCCGCGCGCGAGGACGGGCTGACGCCGATCGATCCGCTCGGGCGAGCGCCGCGGCCGATCAACCCGCCGCGAACGGCGTGATCGGAATGGGCGTGTTCGCCAAGATTTGGCCCTATCTGCGGACCTACCGCTGGCAGGTCGTCTGGGCGCTTGCCCAGGTGTTTCTCATCGCCGGTTTCGAGCTGTTGAAGCCGTGGCCGCTGCAGATCGTCATCGACGACGTGCTCGGCGGCAAGAAGCCGGCGATGGGCGGGTTTGTCGGCACGGTCCTGTCGCTGCCGCCGGGACAGTTGTTGCTGGTCGCGTGTCTCGGCCTGGTCGTTGTCACGCTCTGCAGCGGCGGACTGACTCAGCTGCACTACTACACGACGATCCGCGTCGGTCAGAACATGGTCAACGATCTGCGCGGTGCGCTCTATGCGCATCTCCAGCGGCAGTCGCTGGCCTATCACGGCCGCCAGAGGGTCGGCGACCTCCTCTACCGCATCACCGCCGACAGTTTCGCGGTGCAGACGATGATCATGAACGGGGTGCTGCCGATCCTCTCGGCGGTGATCCTGCTCGTCGGTATGCTGTTCGTGCTGCTGCCGCTCGACCCGTTTCTGACCATCCTTGCGCTCAGCATCGTGCCGGTGCTGTTCGCGCTGATCTCTAGCTTTAACAAGAAGATCGTCGAAATTTCGACCGAGGCGCGCGAGCGCGAGAGCCAAGTTTATTCGCTCGTCCAATGGACGCTGAGCGCGATCAAGCTGGTGCAGGCCTTCACCAAGGAAGATGAGGAGCATCGGCGCTTCATGGGGGCGAGCCGCGAGAGCCTCAGGGCGTCGCTCAAGCTTTATACGTGGCAGACGCTCTATTCGGGCGCGGTCAACCTGATCATCGCCGGCGGCACCGCGATGGTCATCTATGCCGGAGCGCGCGCAGTGATGACCGGGACGCTGTCGCTCGGCCAGCTGCTCGTTTTTATCTCCTACCTGGCGCAGCTCTATACGCCGATCAACCAGATCACCCAGAGCTGGGGCATGATCGCCGGGGCCAGGGTCGGCGCTCGCCGCGTGTTTGAAGTGCTCGATACCGAGCCCGATTTGGCAAGCGGCATGCGGCAGTTTCCGGCGCAAGGCGCGCGCGGCGAGATTGCTTGGCGCGGGGTCGGGTTTCGCTATCTACCCGAGATGCCGGTGTTGGTGGATATCGACCTTGCCGTTGCTCCTGGCAAGAAGATCGCTGTTGTCGGGCCGACCGGAGCCGGGAAATCGACCCTGCTCGGCCTGTTGCCGCGGTTCTTCGATCCAAGCGAGGGATGTGTCGAAATCGATGGCGTCGACGCCCGCGACTATGACCTCAAATCCCTGCGCAGCCAGATCAGCATGGTGCTGCAGCCACCGCTGATCTTCCCGCTGTCGGTGCGGGACAATATCGCCTATGGGCGGCCCGGCGCCGACGACACCGCGATCGAAGCGGCTGCTCGCGGCGCGCGTATCCACGAGCGCATCATGCAATTACCCGAAGGCTACGAGACGCTGGTCGGCGAGTCCGGGGTCGCGCTCTCGGAAGGCGAGAAGCAGCGTATTACCATTGCCCGCGCGCTGCTGCGCGACGCGCCAATCCTGATCCTCGACGAGCCGACCTCGGCGCTCGATGTCGAGACCGAAGCGCTGGTCATGGCGGCGATCGAACAGCTGATGCGGGGACGCACCACCTTCATCATCGCGCATCGCCTGTCGACGGTTCGGGGCTGCGATCGAATCGTCGTGTTGCGCGACGGCGGCATCGCCGAACAGGGCACGCTCGCCGAATTGCTGCGCCGCAAGGGCGTCTTCGCGGAATATTACCGTACTCAATTTATCGACGGCGCCGAAACGCCCGAGGCGGTGCCGTTATCGGCCTAACGTAATGTTGCCGATTTGCCACAGCTGTTGCGATGATGTCGCTCGTCTTATAGAAATCGCGACGAGAGCGTCCGAATTCCCTGGCCCGACACGCCCGTTATCCCAGTATTAGCCTGCAATATCCGTCAATAATGCGTGAGATAGCCAAACGCCGCATGCCAACGCGGTTTCTGTGTGGTCGTTGCCACTGTGGATTGTTTGTGGATAACCAAGCCGATGGCGGTTCCTTACCAGATATAGTCGGTTTGCTTGTTGCGGCGGAACGATTTGCTGTTGCAATACCTGAATCGCTTGTTTACGGTTTCGCTTATACCGAGTGCTAGCCGCACCTTGGGGGTGAGGCGGTGCTCGGGTCGTGTTGGTCGGAAAGACCCCGTTTGGGGCCTCAGCGACGCGGGGGAGAATGATCGGCGATCTATGGCAAAAGGGGACCGCGCGGGTTCCTGGTGCTCGATCGATTGTCCAGGCTGCGGGGGCGGCTCTTAGGCTGACCCGGAGGGCCCACGTCAACGCCGTCACCATGTCGGCCGTGGGGATCGCGGCGGCGGCCGTGACTTTCGCCGGCATCGTTTATCTCCGCCACGCCGATCACGCCGCCGACGCGCAGCTTGCGGCTAGCCGTATCGAGTCCGCGAATATCGATCTCCAGGACCAGCTCGCCAGTCTGCGTGACAAGGTGGCGGCGTCGACCCGCGATCTTGCCGCGGCGCAGGCTCAGGTGGCCGCGCTTACCGAGGAGATGCGGGCCAAGCCACAGCAAGATACGCACCAGGTCACGACGGATCAGACCGGAACGGTGAAGGGCGACAAGGTCACGCAGCTCTCCACGGCGCTGTACCAAACGGAGGCGCAGCGCGCGACCTTGGCGGCGCGGCTGAGCAAGGCCGAAGCCGATCTCGCCGACCAGCAGACAAGGCAGAACGAGCTGCTGGGGCAAATCGACCAATGGCAAAAGCGGCTGGAACAGCTCTCCTCGGACCGTGACAAGCTTAAGGCGCGGGTCACCGATCTCGAGAAACAATCGGCGCTGCGCCATGCGATGCAACCCGTAGCCGCAGCACAGCCTGCGCCTGCGGCCTCGGTCCAGACCCCGCCCGGGCGGGTCGCGGGGATCCTCAATGCCCCGCCGCCAGCTGCCGCGCCCCAAGCGGCCGCCGCTCCGCAGCCGACCGCGACTGCGCCCACCGCGCCGGTCGGGCACGGCACAGTCGATCAGTTTGCTCGTGTGCTCGCCTCTGCCGGTGTCGATGTCCGGCAGCTCTTCGCTCAGTTCGGCGTCAATAAGGGCGAAGGCGGTCCGTTTATTCCGGTGCACGGTCAGGCGCCGGACACGACGTTGAGCCCGGACAAGCTCGCAGCGCTACGGGCGATGATTAAGACGCTCCCGGTGTCGGCGCCGCTGACGGAGTTCGATGTCAGCAGCCCGTTCGGCGTACGCGGCGACCCCGAAAATGGGCACACCGGCTTCCATACCGGAATCGACTTGACGGCACCGTACGATTCTCCGGTCTACGCTACCGCGCCGGGCACCGTGACTTACGCTGGTTGGCGCGATGATTACGGCAAGATCGTCGAAATCGACCATGGCAACGGCATCGCGACGCGCTACGCGCATCTCCACAGTTTTACCGTGTCGGTGGGCCAGAAGGTCGGCTCACACCAGCAGGTCGGTTATTTGGGCTCGACCGGCCGTGCGACCGGTCCGCATGTCCACTACGAGGTCGTCGTCAACGGCGAGCCGCAGGATCCGGAGAAGTTCTTCAGCCTGTCGCGCTACGTACCGGCAATGACGGTTCCGGTCGCCGCGCACAACTAACTCACCGCATCAGCCAGACTACCTCGCCAGGTCCGCGGCGAGCGAAAATGCCGCTGCGTTGGCGGTGTCCTGGCCGCGATAGATCTGCAGGCTTTCCAGCACGCGCTGCGTATAGAGACGGGTCTCGTTGAACGGG
>DATNJF010000175.1:0-7245 GCA_035604035.1 Allostellaceae bacterium
CGATCCTTCGCCACTGAGAGACGGTTTTAGTTTGCAACGGTGTGAGTCGGTTCCTCTGCAATGATCGTGACCAAAAGCCAATTCGCGGAGCTGCTCGGAGTTGCAACTTCGACGGTACGAGGTTGGGTCCGCAGAAAGCAACTTGGCCCCCCTGCTCTGTTGGGGAACGGCTGTGTTGACCTGGAGCTCGGGAGGCAGCAGTTGTCGGCGCGGCTCGATCTTGCCAAGTCATTCGGCCGTGCGCCCGGTGGCCTCTTCGGACACGTCATGAAGCCCGACCCAGAGCCTGCGATCGGCGCCGTAAAACCGGACAGCGAGGATCGCAACGGAGGGCGGCTCGCCGGGCTCCGGGGTGACTTACTGGAGCTCGAGTTGGCCCGCAAAGAATTCGACGAGCAGTTGGTGGCCGGCAAGTTGATCGCGGTCGCGAAGTTCAATCGGGATGCCGGGGCTCGCCTCAGTCAGCTGATGCAGGTCGTCGGTGCCGCTTTGCCCGAGTGGACCAATCTAGCCCGGAATGCCGAAACCGAGGAAGCGGCGGTTGTTCGGTTGCGCGGGCGCCTCGATTGGATTTCGGGGACGGCGCCGGCAGAGCCATGAGCGAGACACCGCCCGCCGAGAGCATGATCGACCGACAGGTGCGGCTGCGGACTGAGCTGGCCGAGCGAAACTTTGCCGATCGGAAGGCGGCCTTCAGGACGCTGCTCGCCGCCCATGTCGATTCTTCGGCCTTCGCGACGTTTGAGGGCCATTTGACGGACCTGGTCAAAGCGATCAGCGCCGCGTTGCCAGATTTCGTCTTAGTCGTGCGTGCCGCCCGGCACGAGCGTGATGCGGTGATCGCTGGTCGCGCCTGGTGGCGAGCTTTACGCCAGCGCGAGTCTGACCGAGATCAGGCTGTGTTGGCCGTTCTGCCCGAGACAACACTGTGGAGGATGAGGGAGATCGGATGAGCGACGCCAAGAAAGCCGAGGATTCGGCAACCGCGAGCGAACCGGAAGCCTATGAGCTTTCTCGGCCCTCGCTGGCATCGGTAGAGGCAGCGGCGGTTCGCGCCGAGGCGTCCGCACGTGTGCTAGCAGCGGCGGTGGCGGATCGCTTCGGCACTCCGACGATCGTCGAGCTCGCCGGCCTGATCCTAAAGCGAGCTGTTCGAGATGCTCAGCGCGTTCTCACCGCCGATATGGAGCGGATAGCAGCGGAGACACCGCTACCCGTTTTTGATCCAAAGCAGGTGATGAAGCCCGACGAGATCGCGTACGCCAGAACTCTTCCCGAGGAAGAGCGCCTCGAGTTCATGATTGAACGTCTGAAGGGCTACCACGATACCGTCATGGCGGCTTTTGCCAGACGGAAAGCCGTCATGGACTATCACTTCGCTGAGCGCGCTCGGGCCTCGTGGGAATGGGCGTTTGAATACCTCAGGGACTTGGCCCGTGAGTTGGGGGCGACATCCCGTCGGTGCGCTGACGGTTTCAAGTCGCTCGGTAGTGGATCTTCGCTCGAGGCGATCGCCAGGTTGCGAGAGCTGCGGGCGGCGATCGAGGCGGGAACCGATGCCGGCGACCTACGGGTCGCCGCAATACCTGCCGGCCCGGCCAGGAAATTTTGCGATGCTCTCGCCTGGTATGAGAGCGAAGCGCACCACGGTGTATCGCTCGACGAAGCGATTGGAGTGGGCCGCGGCCGACGCTGGTACACGACCGAGAAAATTCAACAACGGCACGCCGCGGCGGCGGCCGCATCCAAGGCGATGAGCGCTCTCGTCGCGAAGGGAGATCCCGGTTTTCCCGATTACTGCGAGCGGCACCTTCGGCGGATAGTTCGCAGTTGACGCCTCCCGGACATGAATTCCACCTGTTTTTGTCCGCGTGTGAAATCCACCCTGTCGCCAGGATTTTTTGAATTCGAGGCGACGATGCGACTTCCGGTCCAAGTCGGTTTCGATCTGCAGCTCCGCGTCGGAGGGGCGGTCGTGCCGCTGTCACCACGCCAAGGGCTGCGGCTGGCGGAGCTCCTAGTCCGCCGGTCCTGCCGGGCGATCTTGACTGAAGAGATTAAAGCATCGCGTGAGACGTCCCCTTCGGCGCCGCGCCGGCGCCCAACGACCACCGGGAGGCCAAATTGAGATCGTTCGAGGCATTGGTGGCCGAGCACGAGCGCGAGAGATTGTTTCTCCTGGCTAATCCCCGAGTGGCTAATCCCCGAGTGGCGAATTCCGCCACACGACAGGGATCATCTTCTACTGACAAAAATCTCGGAGTTCGACCGACGCGAAACGGTCGGGCCGGCCCCGCGACTGTCGCCCGCTTCGTCTCCGACCGGCGCCGGCGCGGGGCCAACTTCTCCCACCTAGCCGGCCTATCGATCGACATCCCCGTCGCGCCCGAGGTCTCCGGCCATGCTGCGGCGCAGGCGTCCTGGGACGCCTCGATCGAGCGCGTCTATGGCGCCAAGCGCGTGGCTCCCACGAAAACACGTCCTGCCGCAACCACACCGGCCGCGCGATCTTGGGACGCCTCGATCGAGCGCGTCTACGGCGGCGCCGGCCGCCTTGCCGATCCACGCGCAAATCCCCGCATTCAGCGCGGGTGGTCTGAAGCCTTCCGAAAAGCCGGCATCGCATGATGGAAACGGCGCAACGAACCGTCGCCCGCGAGCGCGTCGTAGCGCTTGCCGCCCAACTGGCGGCAGCGTCGGGCGAGGATTCGCTCGAGCTTGCTGGAGCATTTGCTGACTGGCTCGCCGGTGCTGGCAACGCCGAAAACGCCCTCGCCGCTTTAGACGCCGCGGTCACCGAGGCCAGCGCTCGCCATTCTCTCCTGCGCGGCCGAAAGCCCGCGCGCGGCTCGCTGGTGCTCGAGCAGGCCGCAGCTCTTCTCCATTTCATCGAGGAGTAAACCCGAATGCAATTCGCGATACCAGCCGCCGCGCAACAGACCATCGCCACGGCCCGCGCGTTGATCGAGCGGCGCAATGAGGCCACACGCATCGACCGTGATCTCGCCGAGCAATCGAAGACCGCCTCTACCAGTCTCGCGGCGGCGCGCCTTGCCCTCGACGTGCTCGAGACCGATCTGGCGCTCGCTGATGCCTCGGGCGACGAAGCGCAGCTTGCCAAATTGGGCGCCGCGCGCCCCGGTGCGAGTGAGCGCGTCCAGGTCGCCGACGCCGCGCTCGAGCGTGCCGAACGTGCGCGCCGCGGCCTTGCTGCACGACGGAAGGCGATCGACAGCGAGATCGAGGTCAGCGCTTCAACGGTTGCCGGCGCCTTGCACGAAATCCAACGTGCGGCCCTCGCCGCACTGCGCGAGGATCTCCGCCGCGCGATCATCGGCGAATTCCCGGGTGGCCTCGCCGCAGCGTTGAGGGGCGCGCATATGTTGCGGGCGGCGGTCCGGGTGCCGAATGAAGACATGCTCTCCGAGATTCGAATCCGCGATCCGCTTTCACCCGGAGCGCCGGTGCTGCGGCTGATCGATGGGGCCAAGAACTATTCAGCGGCGCGAGAGGCCGATTTCGAAAACTTGAGCGAGGCCTGGCGCGAGGTTCCCGAGTTGCGGGCACTTTTTGACCAGCTCGCGCCGATTGCTCTCCTCGAGCGTGAGTTTGCGGCCATCTCGCGGCAGGTGCGGGATGTGCGGCAGCGCGAGCTCCTCGCCGCTCCGCCGAAGCCGCAGCCCGCGCCTCAGCGCGCGCCGCAACCCGACGTGGCGCGGATGTCCAATGAAGAGTACCGCGCGTATCGCGCGTCGCAGGTCAACGCGTCCCGAACGCACCCGCCGTTCGATCCGGCGGCGGAAAAATGGCGCCAGCTGCCTGGGCAGACGCTGTGAGCGTGCCGGCGCCCAGTAATGACGTCCTGACCGTCAAATCGAACGGCCAGGCGATCAAGGGGTGGATCGGCGCGCGGGTTACGCGCGGCATCGAGCGCTTACCCTCCGGTCTCGCGCTCGAATTCACCGAACGCTACCCGGGGCAGGCAAGCCCAGCGGTCATTGATCCCGGCAGCACCGTCCAGGCCTACCTAGGCTCGGATTTGATCCTCACCGGCTACGCCAACCTCCACTGGCCGCACGAAGACCAGCAGACGCATATCGTTCGGTCGGAGGCGCGGTCCTCGACACAGGACCTGGTTGACTGCTCGCTAATTCCCATTGACGGTCAACCCTGGGCGATCCACGCGCCGACGATCGGTGCCGCGGCGACGCAGATTTGCCAGAAATTCGGAATCTCGGTTACCGGGGACGGGGCAAGCGCCCCGCTGGACCCCCAAATCCCCTTCATCGTTCAGCTCGGCGAGACGCCAGCCGAACTCCTCGAGTACATGGCGCGCACCGTGCAGGTCCTGATGTACGACGATCCGCAAGGGCGTTTGGTCTTTGCCAAGGCCGGGACGGTGCGGGCCGGTTCTCCCCTCGTCGAAGGGATCAATTGCGAGGTCGCCGAAGCGCGGCTCTCGGACGATCAGCGCTACAGCCAGATTGTGGTCATCGGCCAGGCGCCGCGCTGGGACGGGAATGGGCCTCATGTCAATGTTCAGTCGCACCTGCCGCACGGCGTGGATCCCGACGTCAAACGCTATCGCCCGAAACTAATCATTATGGATATGCCAGGTCCGGCGCAGGCGTGGGCCGACCAGCGGGCCGATTGGGAAGTCGCCCGACGGTATGGCCGATCGAAGATCGTCGATGTGACGGTGACCGGCTGGCGGGATGCGGCCGGGGCCCTCTGGACCCCCAACACGATCGTCAACTGCAACCTGCCCTCGTGCAAGATCAACCAGGACATGCTCATCGCCGAGGTCGCGTGGATGCAGAATGAGCAGGGCACCTCGAGCCTTTTGACGCTGATGCCGAAGGAAGGCTTCATGCCCGAGCCGTTCCACTTTGTCGGGCCGATCCCCGGGTATCAAGATAACGGTACCTGATGAACCCGAGGCTCTGTGATACCTATCAGCGGGAACGCTTGGGGGTCGTTGATTTCCGCAGCCCGGCGCAGCGTCAGCGGTCGGCGCCAGTCCTCGACGATCGCAGCCCGACGCGGCGTTTACGGTCGTCGTGCATTGTTCCGATCGATCCTTGCGCCGGCCAAAGCCCCATGGTCACCGAGACGCCGTCGACGGTCCTCTCGGCCGACGCTTAGGGGCGCAGGATGAGCGTCAGAGCCCGCGATGCTGAGCAGCGCTACGGCGAGTGGTTAGCCGCTCGAAATGGTGTCTCCGTCGACGACGCCCTAATCCATGCACGACAGCTGCGCCCGCGGCTTCGCGAGCCTGGCGCCGCTATGACCAAGCCGATCGGAAGCGACTGGAAGGGCTACTGCTCCTTCTGCGGCAAGAGCCAGCATGAAGTCAGGAAGCTGATCGCCGGGCCGACCGTCTTCATCTGCAATGAGTGTGTCGAGCTGTGCGCGGGGATCATCCGCGACGAACCCAAAGCCTGATGACCCCCGGCGCCGCTTGGAACCTCGATAAGTTCGCGCTGAGCTGCCAGGATGGCCGGGTCGGATCGATCGTCACCTGCGGCCTCACCCAGGTGCACGACGTAATGCGGTCCTTCGAGCCCGAGGCGGTGGTGTCGGCGCTGTCGCCGCGCCTACGTGTGGGATTACTGCCGACCGTCCCGCATCTGCTTCTCGGCTTTCACGATGTCACCCACGCCACACTCCCCGCGTCATGATGAGCGACGGCCAGATGGCGACGTTCATTTCGTTTCTCGACACTATCGGCCCTTGCCGTCTGTTGATCTATTGCAGCCTCGGGATATCCCGCTCTCCTGCGCTCGCGCTAATCGCGGCTGATCTCTGGGGGACCGAATACCAACTAACCGAGAAAGCGCGCCCGAACCCGTGGGTGCTCGCTCTTGGCCACAATGCGGCTGCCGTCGCCCGCGAAATTCAACCTGATGAGGATCAAGTCAGCAGGGGGGATCGCGCCCGTGTCCTTAGCGCCCCATCTGAGTGAAGGCGTCCACTCGGCTTTCCTTAGCTGCTTCTCGTGCTCGCGTGTCGCGACCCTCTAACAGGGTGAGGAAAGCCTCGTATTCCGCGACATAATCCTCGTGCTTGCGGTCTTTTGCCGAGCACATGCCCGCGGCAAAGATAGCCGCCACCACCTTATTCGCATCGCTTGCATCGCTTTCAAAGTCCATTGCCACTGTCTCCGTCTAGACTTCGCTCGTTTTAATCCGCCGTCCAATCCCATCGACGACGCGCCAGCCATCGGGCCTTGCATCATCATCGGATGCGGTTTGTTGCGCCTCGCGCAGCCAAGCGGCCGCCAGGGCTGCGACTTTCGCTAAATCGACCGTCGTCCTGATCGCCTGGGCTTGCAGAGTAGGAGCATCCCATCCCGGCCCTTGAGTGAGTTCGATCGTATACATCGACCCCTCGCTTCCTGGTAAGCATATGGGATCGGAGCGATCGCCGGATGACAGAAGGAGCCGATTTATGCTTGGGACGGTAAAAAAATGGATAGACGAGCGCGGTTTTGGGTTCATCACGCCCGAGTCCGGAGGGCAGGACGTCTTCGTTCACTTTTCAGCACTCGTCGGCATGACAGAACTGCGCGAGGGGCAGAAGATCACATACGAGGAAGAGCCTGACCCGCGCAGCGGGAAACAGCGCGCTACCAACGTGCGGACGGCGTAGCGGATAGCGCGGCGCTGAGCCCGTGTAGGCATACGCCGGCGCTCCGCATACGCGGCAAAGCCCGACGCCGCTCGCTAGTCCGGGCGAGGTGGCGGGTCGGCAGGTCGCTACTCAGCCTTGCTGCCGTATCGAGATGCGAAGCGTCGGATCGTGGGTGCGACGTCGCGCCGATCAGCGAGCCGCTCACAGCCGCTGGTGGCGTAGGGACGCGGAGCGCTAAGATCGCGGCCGGACACGATCCGGGTGCGTTCGCGCCGCAGCTCCTCCATGCGAGCGCGGATTGCAGCGAAATCGTCAGCGGCGCGCGGCAGTATCACGGTTCCTCCCCCTGGATTGTTGGCGGTTTAAGGCGATTCGGCTCAGTTTAAAGAGGCCCGAAGATCGATCCCATGCGGCTCTTTGCATGTCAGGTATCCTCAGCGCCCGGCGGCTATGTGCGAGCCGATCTAGGGCCGACGAGGGACCACGTAAACCATCGCATAACCATTCGGAGGTTAGCCTCGGGAGATGGCGGACGTGCACCTGGTAACCGGCACAGGTCCCGAGGCTGACGCCGCCCAGGCCGGCTTTGGCGCTTGGACCAATCACCAGATC
>DATNJF010000176.1:0-2848 GCA_035604035.1 Allostellaceae bacterium
GTCAAGGAGCGCATCCTCGAGTACCTCGCTGTTCAGCAGCGCATAAGGAAGATGAAGGGCCCGATCCTCTGTCTGGTCGGCCCGCCGGGCGTCGGCAAGACCTCGCTCGGTAAGTCGGTGGCGAAGGCGACCGGTCGAAACTTTGTCCGCATGTCGCTGGGCGGCGTGCGTGACGAAGCGGAAATCCGCGGCCACCGCCGGACCTACATCGGGTCAATGCCCGGCAAAATCCTGCAGGGCATGAAGAAGGCAAAATCGTCGAACCCGCTATTCCTGTTGGACGAGGTGGACAAGCTCGGCGCCGATTGGCGCGGCGACCCGTCCTCGGCGCTGCTCGAGGTGCTCGATCCCGAGCAGAACTCGACCTTCAACGACCACTATCTAGAGGTCGACTACGACCTCTCGGACGTACTCTTCGTGACCACGGCCAACACGCTGCGCATGCCGCAGCCGTTGATGGACCGCATGGAGATCATTCGTCTGCCTGGCTATACCGAGGACGAGAAGGTCGAGATCGCCAAGCGGCACCTGATCCCGAAACAGGTCGAGGCGCATGGGCTCAAGAAGTCGGAATGGGCGATCAGCGACGACGCGCTGCGCGATCTCATCCGCTTCTACACGCGCGAGGCCGGCGTCCGCAATCTCGAGCGCGAAATCGCCAATCTGACGCGCAAGGCGATCAAAGACATCCTGATGAAGAAAGCCGGGAAGGACGGCAAGGTAACCGTCAGCCGGCGCAACCTCGACAAATATGCCGGGGTGCGGCGCTTCCGCTTCGGCGAGGCCGAGAGCGAGGATCTGGTCGGGGTAACGACAGGCCTCGCCTGGACCGAAGTCGGCGGCGAGCTGCTAACGATCGAGGCGGTGACTCTCCCGGGCAAGGGACGCGTCACTGCGACCGGTAAGCTCGGCGATGTGATGAAGGAGTCGGTCCAGGCGGCCGAGAGCTACGTCAAGTCTCGCAGCGCCGCGTTTGGCATCCCGCCGTCGATCTTCGAGAAGAAGGACATCCACGTGCACGTGCCGGAAGGCGCGACCCCGAAGGATGGGCCGTCGGCCGGCGTCGCGATGGTGACCTCGATCGTCTCGGTGCTGACTGGCATCCCCGTTAAGCGCGACATCGCGATGACCGGCGAGATCACGCTGCGCGGGCGGGTGCTGCCGATCGGCGGCCTGAAATAAAAGCTGCTGGCGGCTCTACGAGGCGGGTTGAAGACGGTGCTGATCCCCCTTGAGAATGAAAAGGACCTCGCTGAGATTCCTGACAACGTTAAGCGCGGACTTAAGATCATCCCCGTCAATACCGCCGATGAGGTGCTGCTGCATGGGTTGGCGGGACCGCTGACACCGATCGATTGGGCAGAGGAAAGCGAACCGGCCGCGGTCATTCCCGCTACGGGTGAAGAGCGGTCGGGGGTTCTAACGCATTGATTTGCATCAACGGCCATTGTCGCTGGGTGAGCAACTTCATGTGGCCCAGCGACAACGGCCGGTAACATCAAAAAAAACCTTGTTTTCCCTATGCGCGCCAGCGTTGACCCGTGGTCGGGTGCGCTCTACACTCCGGTTCGCATTCCAGCAAATTTTCTTCCGAACTAAGGGTAGGGGGCGACACGTGAACAGAAACGAACTCGTCGATGCCGTTGCGGGTAAGGCCGATCTGTCAAAAACGGCCGCGAGCAAGGCAGTCGAGGCGGTGTTCGACTCGATCACCGGCGCGTTAAAGCGTGGCGGCGAGGTTCGCCTCGTTGGCTTCGGCACGTTCTCGGTCGCCCGGCGGGCGGCTTCTGAAGGCCGCAATCCGCGCACCGGCGAGAAGATCAAGATCGCCGCGTCGAAGCAGGCTAAGTTCAAGCCCGGCCGGCGCCTACGCGACTCGCTCAACTAGGGCGAGGGCCGGTTTAGCGATGCCGTGACGCGGCTACGGCCGCGTTACCTGAGGGCGATTAGCTCAGCTGGTAGAGCATCTCGTTTACACCGAGGGGGTCGGGGGTTCGAATCCCTCATCGCCCACCACGGCGTTGGTATGCGTCTGCTGAGCTAAAACCGCAGCGATCCGGGTGCGATGCCTTGCGCTGTGGGTCTTGGGCAAGATGGCGGGCCAGATTTGTCCCCGCTGCTTGACACTTGCTCATAGGCAAGGGTACGAGTCGCCGCCCCGCCAAAGGACTATTGGCGACCGCCACGGGGGCGTAGCTCAGTTGGTTAGAGCGCCGGCCTGTCACGCCGGAGGCCGCGGGTTCGAGTCCCGTCGCTCCCGCCACCGTTCGCGGTTGCCATTGTTGGGGGCGAGGGTCGCCGGGTCCGGCGCCAGCGTCACGCCCTGGCGATGTTTCCGCGGTATCTGGGGTCGAGGGTCCGCAATGGACAGCCTGCTCGCCGAATATTTCCCGATCCTCGTCTTTCTCGCCATTGCGGGCGGGATCGCGATGGCGATGATCGCCGCGTCGTTCATCCTGGCGCGGCAGCGCCCTGATTCTGCAAAATTATCGCCGTATGAATGCGGCTTTGAGCCGTTCGAGGACGCGCGGGTGCGTTTCGACGTGCGCTACTATCTGGTCGCTATCCTCTTCATTGTCTTCGATCTCGAGGTGGCCTTTCTGTTCCCCTGGGCCGTGTCGCTCGGCGATATCGGGGTTTTCGGCTTCTGGTCGATGGTGGTGTTTCTTGGCGTGTTGACCGTCGGTTTCGCTTACGAATGGAAGAAGGGGGCGCTCGAATGGGAGTGATCACCCCCTCAGAGCCTATCCCGCCCAGCCGCGAACAGGACGTATTGCTGCGTGCTGCGACCGAGGAGCTGCAGGATCGTGGGTTTATTGTCTCCTCCCTCGACGCGCTGGTGAACTGG
>DATNJF010000177.1:0-8443 GCA_035604035.1 Allostellaceae bacterium
CAATACGCTGGGCATCGAGCTGATCCGCTTCGACATGTCGGAATACATGGAGCGGCACAGCGTCTCGCGGCTGATCGGGGCGCCGCCGGGCTATGTCGGCTTCGACCAGGGCGGGCTTCTCACCGACGCGGTCGACCAGCATCCGCATTCGGTCTTGCTGCTCGACGAGATCGAGAAGGCGCATCCCGACCTGTTCAACATCCTGTTGCAGGTGATGGATTACGGGAAACTGACCGACCACAACGGCAAGATCGTCGATTTCCGCAACGTCATCCTGATCATGACGACCAATGCCGGCGCCGCCGAATTGGCCAAGCAGGCGATCGGCTTTGGCAGTGGCATCCGCACCGGTCATGACGAGGAAGCGATCAACCGGATGTTCACACCGGAGTTCCGCAACCGGCTCGACGCGACGATCTCGTTCGCGCCGCTGTCGCCGGAGACGATCGGGCGGGTCGTCGACAAGTTCATCCTGCAATTGGAAGAGCAGCTCGCCGACCGTAACGTGATCATCGAACTGCAGGCGAGCGCGCGCGCTTGGCTCGCCGAGAAAGGCTACGACCCGCTCTTCGGCGCGCGTCCGCTGGCGCGGATCATCCAAGAGCACATCAAGAAGCCGCTGGCCGAGGAGCTTTTGTTCGGCCATCTGGCGAAGGGTGGGATCGTCCGGGTCAAGCGCGACGAGACCGAGGACAAGCTCGCCTTCTCGTTCCACGAGAAGCCAGCGCCCGAAGCACCCAGCGTCCCGGACATCGAGCCGCAAGAGCCAGCGCTGGTGGAGTAAGTTCGCGCCGCCACCCGACGCGCTCTAACCCGAGAATGGCGGCTGAACCGGTTGCGCGCAGGCGGCGAACATCGATGAAGCTATATCCGCTACAGCTCGGCCGCACGAAAGTGCCTTATGGCCAATTCTATGGCGGCCTCTCGGGCTGGGAAGGGCTTCGGGCGTTGCTGCATTTCGTCACCGACAAAACCCACTACATTTGGGTCCCGATCCACGCTTACCTGCTCGAGCATCCAACAGAAGGCTTGGCCCTGTTCGACGCTGGAATTTGCTCGGATCAGGCGCATCGCCACAGCCAGTATTACCGCGGCCTGCTGAAGCTAATCCTCGACGAAGACGAGTACGCCCAGGAGCCGAATGAAACGCTGGCGGAGCAGCTGAAGCGCTTCGGCTATCGCTGCGACGATGTGAGGGCGGTCATCTTGACGCATTTGCATGAAGACCACGTCGGCGGGCTGCGCGACCTACCGAAGGCAAAGGTCGTGATCGCGAAGGCTGAATGGGACGCAAGACGGATGAAGCTCTTCGGTTTTATCCCGATGTTTTACGAGCCGTCCTTTGCCGCGGTAGCACAGTGGCAACATGTGAGCTTCGATTCCGGCGCGTTTCACACCTTCGATCGAAGTCAAGATTTGTTCGGCGATGGATCCGTCACGCTTCTGCCGACACCCGGGCATACCCCCGGCCACACCTGCGCCTTGGTGGAAATGGGCGGATATCAGCTGCTGATCACGGGAGATTGCCTCTATACCCTGCGGCACCTTGCGACCGAGGCCGTTCAGGCCGTCCGGTTTTCGCGGCGGAGTGGAGACCAGCAAGTCAGCTCGATCAGGAAGATCGCAAGCTTGAAAAAGCTGTTGCCGAGCTTGCATCTCGTCGTGGGTCACGACCACACCGAATACCAACGGAAATATCTCACGCCCTATCTGGCCAAAGGTTGGCTGAGCGAGGATGAGCGGGGAGCGCTGTCGCGATACGAGATAGGTCTGTTTGACGGCGATCTGAGATTGCGGCCAGAAGCTTTGCCGCACTTTCAGCCTGGACCCGACGCCGCCGTAGTTGGGACGGTCAGCGAACCGAACCGGGCGTAAACCTTTTCCGCCGGGCAGGCTAATCCTCTGCTCGTTCGCCCTCGCCCTCCGCGTGGCGGAACGGCGAGTAGTGTTCGGCAAGGTGCTCGATCTTCTGCTCGACCATCTCGCTCTCGCGCGCGAGGAATTGCGCGACCGCGCGGCGGAAGTTGAGATCCGGGATGTAGTGCGCGCTGTAGGTCGGCACCGGTAGATAGCCACGCTGCAGTTTGTGGGGACCCTGCGCTCCGGCCTCGACTCGCTTCAGCCCGTGGTCGATGGCGAACTCGATCGCCCGATAATAGCAGCATTCGAAGTGCAGCATCTTGTAGTCGCCGTAGCTGCCCCAGTTGCGCCCGTAGATCGTCTCTTTCCCGAGGATGTTGAACGCACCGGCGACGTATTCGCCGCCGTGCCGGGCCATCACCAGCACAATCTTGTCGGCCATGCGCTCGCCGATCAGCGCGAAGAATTTGCGATTGAGATAAGCCGAGCCCCACTTGCGATCGGAGGTCGCCAGATAGAAACGGTAGAACGCGTCCCAATGCTTGGGCTGCAAATCGGTGCCGGTCAGCACGTCGATCTCTAGACCCGGAGCCAGCGCCTCGCGACGCTCCTTATTGACCGCCTTGCGCTTGCGCGAATTCAGCGCGGCGAGGTAGTCGCCGAAATCCTTGTAGCCCGCATTCGTCCAATGGAATTGCTGGCCCATGCGCTTTAGGAACCCGGCCTCAAACAGCGCCTCGGCGTCGGCCTCTTCGGGGAAATTGATGTGCAGCGACGAGATTCCGCGCTGGCGGGTGAACTCGACGAGCCCGGCAATTAGCGCCGCCTTGGTGTCTTGCGGCGCGCCGGGCGCGACCAGCAGGCGCGGCCCCGGCACCGGGGTAAACGGCACCGCGCCCAGCGCCTTCGGGTAATAGCGCCCGCCGGCGCGCTCGTAAGCGTCGGCCCAGCCGTAATCGAACACGTATTCGCCGTAGGAGTGGCTCTTCAAATAGAGCGGCACGATACCGACGACGCGGCCCTTGTCGGAAAGCGAGAGATGTTGCGGTGCCCATCCGCTGCGCGCGCTAGCGGACCCGCTTTCCTCCATCGCCTGGAGAAAGGTGTAGCTGAGGGTCGGATTGACATCGCCAGCGCAGGCATCCCATTCCGCCGCCGGTATCTCGGCGATCGAGGGATGAACCGTCAGCGTGACCGCGTCGCCGGTGTCGTTCATCGGGGCTAGACGAGCTCGAACATCGCTTCGACCTCGACCGCGACCCCGAGCGGCAGGGAGCTGACCCCGACCGCGGCGCGGGCGTGCTTCCCGGCATCGCCAAACACCGCGACCATCAGATCGGAGGCGCCGTTGACCACCTGCGGCATCTCGGTGAAGTCGGGCATGCAGTTGACGAAGCCGCCGAGGCGGAGGACCCGCTTCACCTTGTCGAGATCGCCGCCGCAGGCGGTCCTCGCATGCGCGAGGATGTTGAGGGCGCAGAGGCGAGCCGCCTGCTGGCCTTCGCTGACGGAAATCTCGCGACCGAGCTTGCCGACGAACTCGGGCTTGCCGTTGCGCACCGAGACTTGACCCGAGACGATCACCAGGTTCCCCGCGCGGGTGAATGGCACATAATTAGCCACCGGCGCACTCGCCTGCGGCAGCTCGACGCCGAGTTCCTTGAGCTTCGCCTCGATCTTCCCGCTCATACGCTAGCCTTTGCATAAACAGCGCCAGCGCCCAGGATAGGAGGTTCGCAACCGCTGTCCAGCCTGCCGCGAAACCGCCTCATTCCGCGACTAACTGGCAGCCGCTAGCAGGGAATCGGGGGACCGATGCGTGCGTTCTTCACCGGCTTAGCCATTGCGATGCTGGCGACCGCGACCGCGTCGGCGGCCACCCTCAGCGACGCCAAGGTCGGGTTTAGCGCCGATCGACTGCTCGTCGTCAACGGCAAGCCCTATCACGGCAAGATGTGGAACATGCCGGGCAAGGAGCGCCATGAGCAGGATCTGAACGGCATCCCGGTCGCCTTCGTGCTGCGCAACGACACACCGGTCGGCGACTTGGTGCTGCCCAAGCTGCACACCACGGTCGAATTCGTCATGCCGCCGGAATTGCGCCTCTTCGACGATCCGCGCCTGGTGCGCAAACCGGTCGGGCATGATCTCGTCAACGGCATCACCACCACCAAATACGATGTTGAGGTCACCGTGCCCGAGGGTCACGGCACCGGCGATTTGTGGCTGAGCGATCAGGGAATCCCGATGAAGCTCGACGGGACGTTCACCCGGGCCAGCGGCCGGGTCGCAACCCTTCATTGGGAACTCACCCACGTGCATGTCGGGCCGCAACCGCCGACGCTGTTCGAGCCACCGGCCGGTTTCTCGAAGCTCCCGGCGGAGGCGATCACGCCCTTGCTGGGCCTAAAGTTCAAGGGCCAGTAGCGCTTACACCGGCTCCAGCGGCGCGTGCAGCCGGGTGCGCTTGCAGACGATGCCGCCGCGGTCGCCGATCGTGGTCGAGCCGTAGCGCTGGGCGAAGGCCGGCGGCAGCGGCCGTGCGCCCGGCGCGGCAAGCCACAGCCTCAAGAGATGCCGCTTCCGGTCGGGCTCCGGCCAATCGATGAACGCGGTGCGGTCGTGCAGGCAGGTGTGGTTGTGAAGGAACTGCATGTCTCCGGGCCGCAGCTCCATGTCGAGGCGCAATTCCTTGTCGTTGGCGAGGTCGTCGAATATCTCAAGCGCTTCGATGTCCTCCGGCGTGAGGCGCGGCGCGTCGGGAAAGCGCTGCCCCGACCGGATATAGGTGCCCGAATAGATAGCGCTCAGATAACCGGCATAGTCGTTATAAACCGGGATTTCGAAATAGGGCTTCTCGCCGGCCGGCACCTCGCCGCGGCGGTCGGTGGCGATCGGCTGGAACAGGCGGCGCGCCAAATCCGGACGTCGCTTCGCTATCTCGTTGTAGATCGTCATCGAGCTGACAATCGACGACAGCCCGCCCGATTTGGCGGTCTTGAGGCAAAGCAGCGCGACCACGTCGCAGGAATCGGTGTGGAAATGCTGGCGCTCGGTCGTCTGATAGGTGCGCACGTTGGGATCGTCGGTCGACAGGCCGAGATCGCAAACATGACCCAGGAGGTGCCCCATCGCATTCTGCGAGCGCGGGTTGCCGAAGCGCGTGCCGAGCGCCCAATAGGCAAGCGCGCTGTCAGCGATTGGCTGGCCCTCGACCAGAAGCCCGCGGATCAGCACGAAACCCCGGCCGTTCAGCACCTCGTCGCGCAGGCGATCGAGCACTGGCGCCAGGATCGGCAGCGTGAAATCCGCGCGGCTCAGGCCGGCGAGGTCGCGCCCGCGCAGCCGCTCGACATTAGCCGCGATCTCGCCGAGCTGGGCGGGGGTAAGCGAAAAAATCCAATCCTCGGGGTGGCGGGCGAGCTCCGCCCCGATCCAGGCGGAGGGGCCATCAACCAAGGGTCGCGGTAGTTCGAGCGTCATGTTAGGTCCTTGTTGTTGCGGGACGATCACCGCCTTTCTAATCTGCCCCATTACCAATGGAGGAAGCCATGGCCAACGTACCCGGTCTCGTCACCGACCCCAGCAAGATCAAGGGCGGCGTCGTCCACATCCCGAGCGGCGGCACCAGGATCCCGGGCTATTTGGCGCAGCCAAACCAGCCGGGGAACTACCCCGGGATCGTCGTGATCATGGAGGCGTTCGGGCTCGCCGACCACATCTGCGACATCGCCCGCCGCTTCGCCAATATCGGCTACAACGCGCTCGCCCCCGACCTCTACTGGCGCGACGGGGCGCCGAAGGATCCGAGCGACATGCCGAGCGTGTTCCCGGTGATGTTCGGCCTCAAGGACTCACAGGCGGTTGGTGACCTCAACGCCGCCGCCGATTACCTCAACGGCCTGGCCGGCGCGACCGGCAAGGTCGGCGCGATCGGCTTCTGCTCGGGCGGGCGGCACACGCTGCTCTTCGCCTGCTCAAGCAACAAGGTCAACGCCGCGGTCGATTGCTGGGGCGGCTTCATCCATCGCGCCACCCCGGACGCCGAGACCACCCCGTCGCGGCCGACCCCGGTGCTGGACCTGATGCCCAATTTGCATTGCCCGCTCTTCGGTGTGTTCGGGGTCGAGGACCAGAACCCGCCGGTCGCGCTCGAAGCCGAAATGAAGAAGCGCGGCGCCGGCAAGGACGTCACCACCAAGATCTATCAGAACGCCGGTCACGCCTTCCTCGCCGATTACCGGCCGACCTACCGCGAAGGCCCGGCGCATGAGATGTGGAACGACGCAACGGCGTTCCTCAAGAAGCACCTGCAGTAGGTGTTTATCTCGTCACCCCCGCGACGGCGGGGGTCCAGGGGCGACCGATCAAACTTCGGGGCCCCTGGATTCCCGCGTGCGCGGGAATGACGAAAGTCTCAAGCCCGATAGAACGGGCGGTCGCCCTCGATCGTGACGCGGTAGCCGTGGCGGCGCTGCGGGAAATAGTCCCACATCGCGTGGTGCTGGACGCAGCGATTGTCCCAGAACGCCACCGAGTTCTGCTGCCAGCGGAAGCGGCAGTGGAACTCCGGCGTCTCGACATGCCGGTACAGCATCCGCAACAGGCTCTCGCTTTCGAGCTTGCTGAGACCCTTGATCCGCGTCGTGAAGCCGCGATTGACGAACAGCGCCTTCTTGCCGGTCATCGGGTGGGTGCGCACGATCGGATGTTCGGCCTTGGGAAAGGCCTTGCCGCGATCGTCGAAATTGTACCGGCCGCGATAGACGTGCTCGCCGTCATGGATTGCGACGAGACCGGATAAGAAGTCCTGCATCGCCGGCGATAGATTTTCGTACGCCGCGTACATGCTGGCGAACAGCGTGTCGCCGCCGACCGGCGGGATTTCCTGGAGATAGAGGATGCTGCCCATCGGCGGAGTCTCGTCGCATGACACGTCGGAGTGCCATTCCTCGCCGGCGACATGCTTCGAATTCTCGTCGGCGTGGATCGTCAGGATTTCGGGATGGCCTTCCGGCGCGTGCGGCGAAGCCGGGTGGATCGCCAACTTGCCGAACAGCTGGCCAAACGCCTTGTGCTGATCGTGGGTCAAATGCTGATCGCGAAAGAAGACCACCAGGTTTTCCATCAGCGCGTCGTGCACTTCCTGGAATTGCTGGTTGCCGAGCGGGCGCGACAGATCGACCCCGCCGATCTCGGCGCCGATATGCGGCGTCAGCTTTTTGACCTCGATTGTCTGGTAGCCCATCCGACCCTCCCGCCTCTGCCGCCCGGATGTTGTCATTGCGAGCGAAGCGACGCAATCTCGCGGCGAGTTCGGGGAGCATCGCATGAGTCGCAAGGAACTGCCCGCCGCCAGTGTCGCCGAGGCTTATCTGGCACTGCTGGCGGAGCGTGGGATCGAATACCTTTTCGCCAATGCCGGCACCGATTTCGCGCCGATCGTCGAGGCCTACGCCAAGGCGGCGCATACCGGCCTCGCGGCGCCGAAGCCGCTGATCGCGACGCACGAGAATTTGGCGATGTCGATGGCGCACGGCTACGCCGTCGCCTCGGGCAAGGTGCCGGCGGTGATGGTGCATGTCAGCGTCGGCACCGCCAATGCGCTGTGCGGCGTGTTCAACGCGGCGCGCGAGAATGTGCCGATCCTCTTTACCGCCGGCCGCTCGCCGCTGACCGAGGAGGGTATGCTCGGCGCGCGCGACACCTACATCCACTGGGCGCAGGAGATGTTCGACCAGGCCGGCATGCTGCGCGAGATTGTCAAATGGGACTACGAGCTGCGCAACGGGACGCAGCTCGAAACCGTGATCGACCGCGCCCTGTCGCTGGCGACCAGCGCACCCGAGGGGCCGGTCTACCTGTCCTTGCCGCGCGAGGTGCTGGCCGAGTCGCTCAATGGGTTTTCCTATGACAGCCCGTCGCGGCGCGCGGCCGTGGCTTCGCCCGGCGCCGACGACGCGGCGGTGGAAGCGGCGGCGCAAATCCTCGCCAAGGCCAAGCGCCCGGTGATCATCACCGCCAGCGCCGGGCGCGATCCGGCGGCGGTCGCGGCGCTCGTCGCATTCGCCGAGCGTTTCGCGATCCCCGTGGTCGAGCACCGCCAGCGGCATCTGTCGCTCTCGGCCGACCATCCCTGTCATCTCGGCTATGACCCGACCCCGTTCGTCAAGGAAGCCGACGCGATCCTCGTCATCGAATCGGATGTGCCGTGGGTGCCGAGCCACGCCTCGCCGCCAGCCGAGTGCCGGGTCATCCATCTCGGGATCGACCCGCTCTACGCGCGCTACCCGATCCGGGGCTTTCCGTGCGATGTCGCCATCGCCGGCTTGCCGCGGCTGGTGCTGCCCAAGCTCGGCGCCGCGCTCAACATGCCCGAGGCCGAGATCGCCGCCCGCCGCCACGCCCTCGCCGAACGCCGCGCCGCCCAGCATGCCGGCTGGCGGAAGCTGTGCGACGAGATGGCGGCGCGGACGCCGATCCATCCCAGCTGGGTCAGCCATTGCCTGAGCGAGGCGCGCGACCCGAACTCGATCCTCGTCAACGAATACACCCTCTTGAACGAGCATTGCCCCTCGACCGA
>DATNJF010000178.1:0-23023 GCA_035604035.1 Allostellaceae bacterium
TCGAATGGCTAATTTCCCGCATGGGCGATCAATCAGGAAGCGCAAAAGAATGACTTTTAAGAATTTCGTCTCATTCGTCTTAGCGCTACCAGTACTTTGCAGTTTGTTCGCTGCCTCGGCCGAGGCGCAAATCGCCTGCGGCCCATTCACCGCGACGGCACTCGACCCGCCGGCGCCGCGCACCGAGTTTTGGGCCATTCCGATGGTTCAGAACATCGACCTCGCGGTCAAAACTCAGCCCTACCGGGTGCTGTTCCTTGGCGACTCGATCACCTTTCGCTGGGATCTGCCGTTGTGGGACGCGAAGCCGGTGTGGGACGCCAACATGCCGCAGCGCGGCGTGCTCAACGCCGGCGTCGCCGGCGACCGCACCGAGCATCTCCTGTGGCGGCTCGACCATGGGACTCTCGACGGGCCGCCGCCAAAGCTCGCGATCGTGCTGATCGGCACCAATGATCTCGCGCACGGCCGCCCGCCCGAGCTCGCGGCCCAAGGCATTCGCGCCATCCTGATCCGCCTGCGGCAAAAGCTGCCCGACACCCGCATCCTGCTGCTCGGATTGACCCCGCGCGGCGCGACTCCGGACGACTGGATGCGTCAGGAGGTCGGGGTGGTCAACAACCTGATCCAAACCTGCGCCGACAAGATGATCACCTATGCCGATATCGGCGGCGCGCTGCTCGACGGCAAAGGCGTGCTCAGCACCGGCCTGTCGCCGGATCTGTTGCACTTCAACGGCGCCGGATATAAGCGCCTGGCGCCCAAGCTCGACCCGCTGATCGACCAGCTGGAGAAATGAGCTAGCCGGCGAACAATTTCCCCACCCGCAGCCGGTCGACCATGCGGCCTTCGATCAGCGAATAGCACCGCATCGTCACTTCGTCGTCATAGCCGAGCGCGGCAGCGAAGGCGCGGCCGGCGCCGTTCGGCGCCTGGATCGTGGCGGTCAGGCGACGTACATCGTGGCCGCGGCCCCATGCCTCGATGCGGTCGTGCAGGGCGCGGCCGAGCCCTTGTCCGGACCATTCCGGGAGCACCGCGACGTTGACGAAGCAGTCGTATTGCATGCGATAGCCGAACTCGATGCTGCCCGAGGCGAAAGCGACGATGCGCTCGTTGCGCCGCACGTCCGGCACGGTGGCGACGAGCCACAGCCGCGGGTCGCTCGGCACGGCGACGATGTCGCGCTCGATCGCCTCGGCCGATGCGACCTCGCCGGGTTGCTTGAGCGAAAACCGAATCGCCCCGCTGATGCGGATTTCCCAGGTACGGAACGCCGCGCCGTCGCCGACGCGCATCTCGCGAATTGTCGGCGCGACAGTCACAGGCAGGCGCACCCGCGCCGGCTCGAGCGGGGCCGGGGCCGGCAGCTCGCCCGGCAGCGGCTCCAACAGCTTCCCCATCCACAGATCGTCGGTCCAGCCGCCGCGGCGAAAGACCCCACCGCGAATCCGCCCTTCGATCTCGAACCCGCGTTTGTGGTAAAGCGCCTGGCCGCGATCGTTGAGCGAGCTGACCCGCAGTTCGAGCCGCCACGACCGACGCCGGCGCGCCCAATCCTCGACCGCCTCGAAGAGGCGCGTGCCGATGCCCTGGCCCCGCCACGCCTCGCGCAGACCGACGACGGCGATGAAGACGCTGCCGGTATTGCGCGCGAAATGCCCGCAGAACGCCGAGAGATAGCCGATGCTGGCGCCGTTACCGCGCACCGCCAGCAGCACGATGCCCCGGCCGCTCTGCGCGAGGCTGCGCAATTCGGCCTCGGGCCGGCCGGCCCAGGGGTGCGGTTGACCGGGCACGCCGAGGAATTCGGTCTCGGCGTCGATCTGCGCCACCGTTTGCATCAGCGCGCCGCCATCGCTCGGCTGCGTCGGTCGGATCAGGATCGTGTCGGCCCCATTTAGCTCGGCCACGGTTGCGCTCGTCTGTCCTTCTACTCGCATGCGATGTTTAACCCGTAGGGCGCGCGCGGCAAGAGCGGGCGCCGCCCAGGAGCTTAGATGAACACCGCCGAGCCCACCCGCCACGCCAACAATTTCGACTTCCTGCGCCTGGTCGCGGCGGTGATCGTGATCTATTCGCACTCCTATTTGGTCGCCGCCGGGTCGCAGCGCAGCGAGCCGCTGGTCTGGGCGACCGGCAACCAGTGCACCCTCGGTCTCGTCGGCGTCTTCGTCTTTTTTGTCATCAGCGGTTATCTGGTGACCGAGAGCTACTGCCGCTCGCCAAAGCCCGCCGGCTTTGTGCTGCGCCGCTTTATGCGCATCTACCCGGCGCTGATCCCCAACGGCCTCGTCTGCGGCTTCGTCCTTGGGCCGATCGTCACCTCGCTGCCGCTCGCCGCCTATTTCGCCGCTCCGGGGCTGTGGCAATTCCTCGGCGAGTACGCGCGGCTGTGGCCCGGCCCGCTCGGGCTCCCCGGCGTGCTGTTTGCCAACACTACCGTCGGCCTCCTCATCAACGGCTCGTTCTGGACGCTCGTCTTCGAAGTGATGATGTACGCGACGGTCCTGATCCTCGGGGTCGCCCGGGGCCTCAGGCTTTCGACCTCGGTGTTCCTGCTCGTCCTCGGCATCGCCGCGATCTGGTGGGACGAGCGCCACTCGCTGATGTGGCTCGACTATCTGCGCGGCTGGCTGTGGATGCTCAGCCATTTCGCCGCCGGCATGGTGATGTATTTCCTGCGCGGGCGGATCGTCTTCCGCTGGTACTGGGCGCTGCTTGCGTTAGCCGGCCTCGTCGTCTTCACCGCGATCGGCGAGTTCATCACCTTTTTCGCGCTCTCCGGCGGCTACCTGACGATCTACGCCGCGACCCGCTACTGGCCGGCGGTCGACTATTCGCGCCATGTCGGCGACCTCTCCTACGGCGTCTACATCTACGGCTGGCCATGCGAGGAACTGGTGATGTGGCTGTCGGGCGGCAAGGCCGAGTGGTGGCAGGTCTTCCTCGGCGCCCTGGGGCTTGCGCTGCCGCTCGCGTGGCTATCGTGGCACGGGGTCGAGAAATGGGCGCTGCGCTGGGTCCGCTCACGCCCGGGCGCCGCGCTCGCAAGACCCGCCGTGCCGGCTAGCGCCGGCGATTCGTAATCGGCCTATGCCGCAATGACATTCGACAAGGCGCGCCGCTTCGGCGGAGGATGACGGCATCGCGTCGCCGGGAGACATCGACATGGCCTATGACCTGCTGATCAAGAACGGCACCCTGATCGACGGCACCGGCGCGCCGCGCCGCCAGGCCGATATCGCGATTCACCACGGCAAAATCGCCGAGATCGGCAAGATCAGCGACGGCGCGACAAAAACCATCGACGCCGACGGCCTCGTCGTCGCCCCCGGCTTTATCGACCCGCACACCCATTACGACGCACAGATCTGCTGGGACCCGGCGATCAGCCCCTCGTCGTGGCATGGCGTCACCTCGGTGGTGATGGGCAATTGCGGCGTCGGCATCGCGCCGTGCAAGCCCGAGGCGCGCGAGGTGGCGATGCGCGACCTCGTCAACGTCGAGGGCATCCCCTTCGACGTGCTCAACGCCGGCATCAGCTGGGATTGGGAGACCTTCCCCGAATTCATCGACGCCGCCGCCAAACGCGGCTCGGCCCTCAATCTCGGCTTCATCGCGCCGCTGACGCCGTTCCGCCACTGGGTGATGGGCGAAGCCTCGATGGAGCGCGCCGCCACCGCCAACGAAACCGTGCAGATCAAATCCCTCATCCGCGGGGCGGTCGATGCCGGCGCGTTCGGCTTTTCGACCACAATCCTCAACCAGCATATCGGCTACCAGGCGCGGCCGCTCGCCTGCCGCAACGCCAGCCGCGAGGAGCTGAAGGCTTACGCCAATGTCTTGAAGGAAACCGGCAAGGGCGCGATCGAGATCGCCCTCACTCGCAAGATTTCGGTGATGGAGGACGACGAGGAGGAGCTGCTGTCAATGCTCCTCGCCGAGAGCGGCAAGCCGGTCACCTTCCTCGCCCTCTTCCAGCGCGACGACATCCCCGACGCCTGCCCCGAGACAAGGCGCAAGGCCAACGCGCTCCCCGGCGCGACACCGCAGACCTCGCCGCTCGCGCTCACCCGCGAGCTCAACATGCGCAACCCGTTCTCGTTCGCCGCCTTCACCTCATGGAAGCGCGTCTTCGAGGACAAATCGAAGGAAGCGCAGCGTGCGGTCTATGCCGACCCCGCCTTCCGCAACCATTTCCGCGAGCAGCTGAAGAGCGCGACCGGGTTCAGCGGCGATTGGAGCCGGCTGACGGTGCACGAGGTCCACAAGCCCGAGCTGAAGCGGCTCGAGGGCCGCACCGTCGCCGCCATCGCCAAGGAACGCGGCAAGGACGGGCTCGACACCTTCCTCGACCTCACCCTCGACGACGATCTCGACATCGAGTTCGTGCTCGCCCAGTTTAACGTCAACGTGAAGGCGGTGCAGGAGAACCTCACCGACCCGCGCGTGCTGATCGCGCTCGGCGACGGCGGCGCGCATGTCGATATGCTATGCGACGCCGGCTACCCGACCTTCCTGCTCGGCACCTGGGTGCGCGAGCGCCAGGCGCTGACCCTGGAGCAGGCGATCGCGCGGCTCACCGCGCAGCCCGCCGATCTCTTCGGCATCAGGGGCCGCGGCCGCCTCGCGGTCGGCAACGCCGCCGATGTCGCGATCTTCGATCCGCAGACGGTCGGCTCGTCCAGTCGTGGCGAGCGCCGCTACGACCTGCCCGGCGGCGCCAAGCGCATGGTGATGCCGTCGCGCGGCGTCGAATACACCGTCGTCAACGGCACCGTCGCCTATGCCAGCGGCGCCCCGACCGGCTCGCTCTCGGGTCAGGTGATGCGGCCGTAGTTTCTATCGTCATTCCGGGGCGCCGCAAACGCGGCGAACCCGGAACCCATATTCCAGCGGCCCGTGTCCATGGATTCCGGGCCTCGCCCTGAGGGCGATCCCGGAATGACGACAAAGGGAGTGTAGCTACACCCGCTTGAAAAAGCTGTGATGCCGGCTCGTCGTGTGCGGACGGATCTTGCTCACCCAGTCGCCAAAGGCGCCGGCCTCGGCCCATGCCTTGCTCTCGGTCACCGCCGGCGAGTCGAGCTCGTAGATCACCATGTATTTCTGCATCCGGCTGTCGTTTGACTTGGCCAGCCGGTAGCGGGTGCCCTTGCCGCACACCTTCGACAACAGCGGCGCATGCTCGGCATCGTAGACGCGGTTCATCTCCGCTTCATGCGCCGCCGGGATGTCCATCTGCACGATATAAATGTACGGCGTCGCCGCCCGCCCCGGCCCGAACTCGCCAATCTTCTCGAAAAAGCTGTGGTGGCGGCTCGTCGCGTGCGGGCGGATCTTCTCCGCCCAATCGCCAAAGGCGCTGCCCTCGTCCCAGGCCTTCGAATCGACCACCTCGGGCGCGTCGATCTCGTAGATCGCCAGGTATTTCTGCATCCGGCTATCGTTCGACTGCTCCAGCCGGTACCGGGTGACCCGGTTGACCCCCGGCACTTTCGACAGCATCGGCACGTGCTCGGTGTCGTAGATGCGGTTGAGCTCGGCGTCCAAACTGGCCGGAATATCCATCTGCACGAAGTAGATATAAGACATGGCGATCTCCTCCCCGGTCACTTTACCCAACCCGAGCCCAGGCAATTAAGCAATAAATCACCCCATCCGTGTCTGATTGCCGCCACGTTGGGACTTTAGCCTTGCCGTCAATCGTTTGCGTCGCAATGCCCCTTTCCGGCTTGGTGCGAGACGTGCGATGATTAATGATTGAAGAATGGGGCTTCCGAGCCCCCGTCGCGCATTCCTGCCATGCCTTGTATCGGTGGCGGGAGTGCGCAGGTTTACGCCCAGCGTCCAATTCCCATAGCAAGGCGAGTCCATGATGATCCGGTCGATGCCTGCCTATCTGCGCACTTTCGCCCTTGCCGGGTTGGCGCTCTGCGCCGCCTTCATGCTGCCGACACTGCCAGCTAACGCGGCAGCGGGTTCGGATACCGTGCGCGCCTTCTACGCGACCCTGCTCGACACGATGCGCAACGCGCAGGCTCTCGGCGCCCAGGGCCGCTATGCCCGGCTCGCCCCGTCGATCCGCCAGAACTTCGACATCCCGTTCATGACCCGGCTCGCGGTCGGCCCCGACTGGAACACTCTCAACCCGACGCAGCAGGCGCAGGTGACCGAGGCGTTCGAGCGCTATGTCGCCGCGGTCTATGCCGAGCGGTTTCATAAATATGCCGGCGAGCAGATGACCGTGACCGGCGAGCAGAATTCGCCGGCCGGCGTGGTGATCATCAGCCAGATCGTCGCGTCGGACGGCCAGCCGACGCACATCAACTACCTGATGCGCAACGACAAGATCGCCGACGTCTACCTCAACGGCACGATCAGTGAGCTGGCGACGCGCCGCTCGGAGTTCAGCGGCATCCTCAAGGCGTCGGGCATCAACGGCCTGATCACCGCACTCAACAGCAAGGCCGCCGCGCTGGCGTCGTAGTCTACCCGACCGAACCAAACCCCTCCGGGCTCCCCGGAGGGGTTTTTTGCTGCTTGGTTCGTCGGCTCGACAGGGCGCGCGCCCTCCGCCTATGGTGCGGGCATTCAGCGAATTCAGGAGGAAGCGATGATCCATGTGCTCGCCATCATCACCTGCAAGCCCGGCAAGCGCGACGAGGTGCTGGCGGCGTTCCGCGCTAATATGCCGGCAGTCCATGCCGAGGACGGTTGCATCGAATACGGCCCGGTGATCGACGCCGAGGGCGGGTTCGGCGCCAAGTTCGGCGGCGACACCTTTGTTGTCGTCGAGAAATGGCAGAGCCTCGATCACCTCGGCGCCCACGCCCGCTCGCCGCACATGGCCGCCTACGCGGCGAAGACCAAGGATCTCCTCGCCAACCGCGAAATCCACGTCTGCCAGCCGGCGGCTTAGCTTTCACAATGAGGCGGTGAGGCAGTGAGAAGACGGGCGGAGCGCCCCCCAAACATCGCGCCCATGGGGCGACCTTCGCGTCCTTTGCGGTGAGAAGTTTTCTTCTTTCTCACCGCCTCGCCGCCTCGTTGTGATGACCGGATGCGCCGCGCCGTCTTGCTGGTAAAGCCCGGGAACAGCAATTGATGCGCGCGATCGTTTCCCTTCCGGTCCTGTTCGCGCTCGCCCTGGGCTTGGGCTGCGACTTTCTGATCTTTCCGGACGCCTATCCCTACAGCGAGCACTACCGCCACCCGCTCCCCACCGTGGCCGGCATCAGCCTGTTCTGGCTGGCGCTGGTTCTGCCCTTTATGTGTTCGCTCGCCCTCGGCTGCACCCGGCGCCGGGCGCGCGTCGCGGTGATCCCGCTGGCGATCGTGGCGGGGCTGACGCTCACCCACACGATCATGCTGGTCAAAGACGTCGCCGCCGATCCGACGACCCATAACCTCGTGCCGTTTGAATATCTCTACGCGTGGATCACGGTGGGGATTCCAGCATTTATCGGATCCGCCTTGGCGCGGGCGATTTGCTGGGCGCGCGATCGCCGCCGCACGCCCTCCCGTTAGGACGCTCCCCGGCGATCAATCGATGTGCAGCACCGCCTTGCCGGTGAAGTCGCGATCGATAAGCCGCTGGGCGATGGCGCCGATTTCGCTCCATCCCGCCTCGACCGCGATCTGCGGCGTGAGCCGCCCGGCCTCGATCTCGCCGGCCAGTAGCGCCAGCCCGATGCTCGCCCGCTCGACGCTCATCAGCTCGTGGAACAAAGTGAGGCCATAGAGCCGGGCGCCGCCAGTGCCGAAAAACGTCCGGCTCTCGACATTCGCCGTGCCCGCCTCCGAGATGCCGAAGGTCACGCAGGTGCCGTTGGGCGCCAGCATCCCCATCGCCGCCGACAGCGCCGACCCGCCAACCGAGTCGAGGATCAGCCAGTAGGGTGCATGTTCCTTGGCCGCGGACAGATCGCTTCCGACAATGACCCGGCCGCCGCACCATCCGGCGACCTCGGCGCGCTGCTCCTCGCGCCGGACATGGCCCCAGACCAGCGCGCCCGCCGCTTGCGCGAGCTGGCAGGCGAGATGCCCGACCCCACCCGAGGCGCCGTCGACCAGCACCTTGCGACCCAACAGCAGCCCGCCCTGGCGCAGCGCGTGCAAGGCGGTGAGCCCGGCGACCGGCAGGGTCGAGGCCTGCACATCGCTGACCGCGTCGGGCAGCGCCGCGACCGCATGGCTGCGGCAATTGACCCGCTCGGCCCAGGCGCCATTGGGCAAAATCCCGACCACCCGCGTTCCGACCTCGGGCCCGCTGCCGTCCGCCGCCGCGGTCTCGACCACCCCGGCGAAATCCCAGCCCGGAAGCCAGCCCGGCTCGGCCTGCTGCACCGCGCGCCGCGTCTCGCCGCGATTGAGCGAAATCGCGGTGACCCTGACCGTGACCTCGTCGCGGTCGGGGTCGCGCAGCTCGACGGGCTTGATCGCCAGCCGCCCCGGCGCGGCCGGATCGACGACGATGGCGCGGATGGTTTGCGGCATGGGGGGCCTCCTAAATCCGCTCGTACTTGACGATGCGGCGGATGCGACCCCATTCGCCCGGCTGCACGGCGTAGATGCTGCGCTCGGAATCGCACCAGATGCCATGGGTCGAGCGGTGGATTTCGTTGCCCCAGCGCGCCAGCCGCTCGCCGTCGAGGGTCAGGATACTGATCATCCCGGCATTGTGCTCGGGCACGTAAACGATGTCGTCGGCGTCGACATAGAAGAACGCGACCCCGATCAGCTCGACCGGCCAGATTTCCAAGAGCTTGCCGTCCTGGTCGAACACCTGCACCCGGTCGTTCTCGCGGTCGGCGACGAGCAGCCGGCCGCGGCGGTCGATCCACAGCCCGTGCGGCAGGTTGAACTGGCCCGGCCCGTTGCCCGGCTCGCCCCAGGATTTGATCAACTTCAGATCGGGCGAGAATTTGTGGACCCGGGCGTTGCCGTACCCGTCCGACATGAAATACGACCCGTCCGGCGCGACGATGATGTCGGTCGGCAGGTTGAAGGGGCCGCCGCCATGGGTAACTTTTTTCCACGCGGTCGAGCTGTAATCGTCGTTGGGCACACCGGTGTCGGAGCGCGCGTCGCGATCGCCGATGGTCTGCAGCAGCTTGCCGTCGGTGCTGAAGCGGAAGAACTGCCCGTAATGCTCGTCGGTGAGCCAGACATTGTCCTTGGCATCGATGCGGATCGCATGCGGGAACTGGAACATCCCCGCGCCCCACGAGCCGACGAACTTGCCGTCGCGGTCGAAGATGACGATCGGATGGTCCTTGTTGCGGTTGAAGCAGAACACCCGGTCCTGCGAGTCGACCGCGACCGCGCAGGCGCGGACCTCGACGCTCTCGGGCGGTTTCTGCCAGTCCCAATTGACCCGATACCGGTATTTGCCGCTGCCGACGATCTCGTCCATCGCGCGCCTCATCCCCAGTTTATCGCCTGTTTCACCTGATTATAGCAGCCTCGGCGGGAACTGTGCCGCTTCGATAGCGGGCGAAGCGATTGGCCGCGCTGCCCGCGGCCCCGATGATAAAGTCGCGGCCCCTGAAGGAGCCCAGTCATGCCGGACGGTCATACGCCGCAATCCGATCTTGAAATCCTCGAACAGTTGAACCGCGACTACATCGCCTCGGTACAGAATTCCGATGTCGCCCGCTTTGACGAGATTCTCGCCGGCGAGTTCTTTTGCTCAAACCCCGACGGCACGCTGATCGACCGCGCCGCCTTCCTCGAACAGACCGCCAGGCCGGTGACGATCCGCGGTCTGGAAGCGCGCGACGTTTTCATCCGGATGTTCGGCGATGTCGCGATCATCCATGCCCGGACGACCTATAAAACCGCCGACGGGGAAGCCAAATCCGGCCGCTATACCGATGTCTGGGCGCGGCAGGGCGGCGTCTGGCTAGCGGTTTCCGCGCATGTGACGCGAGGGTAGCCCAGGCTAGCCGGTAGGGCGCGGCCGCGACCGAACAACTCTGAATAAGCGCCGGTTGACCCGGCGGGGCCAACACTTCCCATGGTATGGGGCGGACTGTAGAATTGCCCCATTATCGAGGGGCCTGATCCTGACGCCGAACGATCCCGATACGCCGCCCGAAGCCGCGGGTGATGCCGCGCCCGCGTCGTCGCATGACTCCGGCGGCGGCAACGTCGCATCTGCGCCCGAGACCGCCCCGGCGGAAGGCGGCGAACACAGACCGCATCGCCGCCACCGGCGCCGCCGTCGCGGCCCGCGCCCGGCCGCCGTCGCTGCGACCGCCGCCGCTGGGGATAGTGTCGTGGCGCCCGCCGAAGGCGGTGCCGACACGCCGGAAGTCGCGGTTGCCGATCGCCCTCCCGCCGGACCCAACACCCTGCGTCTGCGGCATCGCCGCCGGCGCCGGCGCAGACCGCTGACCGCCGTCGCCGCTCCCGGAGGCGAAGCCGCTGCCGTACCCGGCGCTGAAGCCAGCAACGCGCCCGATGCCGAGGGCGCGGCAGCCCCAGGCGAAACTGCGGTGCCCCGCCCCCCACGGCTCGGACCCGATGGCCAGCCGCTGCCGCCTCGGCCGCGCCGCCGACGTCGCCGCCGTCCACCGCAATTGGGCGGCGCCGGCGAGAATACTGCCGCAGCGCCCGAAGGCCAGCCTCAGGCTCGACCCGGTGGCGGCAACCGGCCGCGCCGCGGACGTCGGCCGGGTCCGCCAGGCGACCGGGTCCCGCGACCGGAAGGACAAGGCCAGCCCGGCCCGCGCCGCGAGGGTCAGGGCCGCGACGATCGCGAGCGCGGACCCCGGCGCGAAAGTCAGGGCCGCGACGGCAGACCCGGGCGCGGCGATCGTCGTGACGGCAGACCTGAGCGCGGGCCAGGCCCCGGCCGCGACGACCGGCCTCGGCGCGAGGAGCGCAAGCTCTATTCGTTCGATTCGGTGGTCGATCGCGGTTTCGAGGATGTCGAGGAGGAAGGCGCCGAAACTCGCCGCGTCCACTGGACCATCGTCAAGCGCACCGTCGCCGACCAGATCACCCGCAAGCCGGTGTCGGCGAATTATGTGTTGCAGCGCGAGGGCGCCGACAGTGAATTTCCCACCCTGGGCGCGGCGCGCGACGCGGTGAACAAAAAGATCGTCCATCCGGAAAAACTGACGCTGTCGAAGGCCGAGCACCTCGCGGCGAAGAACAACAGCCGGTGAGCGAGGTCGCGGCGCTCTCCACGCATCTAAAGCGGCTCGAAGCCGAGGCGATCGGGATCATGCGCGAGGTTGCGGCCGAGTTCCGCAACCCGGTCTTGCTCTATTCGATTGGCAAGGATTCAAGTGTCCTGCTGCATCTGGCTTTGAAGGCGTTCCATCCCGCGAAACCGCCCTTCCCGGTGCTCCATGTCGACACGACGTGGAAATTCCGCGAGATGATCGCGTTCCGCGACACCATCGCGGCAAAGCTTGGCATCGAGCTCATCGTCCACACCAACCAGGAAGGGTTGGAGCGCGGGATCGACCCGGTCGCCTCGGGCTCGGCCTTACACACCCAGGTGATGAAGACCGAGGCGTTGAAGCAGGCGCTCGACAAGTTCCAGTTCGACGCGGCGATCGGCGGCGCCCGCCGCGACGAGGAGAAGAGCCGCGCCAAGGAGCGCATCTTCTCGTTTCGCGGCGCTGGGCATTCGTGGGACCCCCGTCACCAGCGCCCCGAATTGTGGCACGTCTTCAACACTCGCTTGCGGCCCGGCGAGTCGATGCGGGTCTTTCCGCTGTCGAACTGGACCGAGCTCGACGTCTGGCACTACATCGCCGCCGAGCGCATCGATGTGGTGCCGCTCTATTTCGCCGAGGAACGCCCGGTGGTGAAGCGCGACGGCGTATGGATCGTCGTCGATGACGAACGTCTGCCGCTCGACCCCGGCGAGATGCCCGAGAAACGGCGCGTGCGCTTCCGCACCCTCGGCTGCTACCCGCTGACCGGGGCGATCGAGTCAAAGGCCGCGACGGTCGAAGACATCGTCGCCGAGCTGCAGCAGGCGCGGCACTCCGAGCGCCAAGGCCGCCTCATCGACGGCGACGCGGAAGCCTCGATGGAGCACAAGAAGCGCGAAGGTTATTTCTAGTGGATTCGGCGCCGCTCCCCGCGCCCACCGGCAAGACGCTGCTGCGCTTTTTGACCTGCGGGTCGGTCGATGACGGCAAATCGACCTTGATCGGACGGCTGCTTTACGACAGCGAGGCGATCCTCGCCGACCAGCTCCAAACCCTCGAGCGCGAGTCGAAAAAGTTCGGCACCACCGGCGACGATATCGACCTGGCGCTGTTGCTCGACGGCCTCGAGGACGAACGCCAGCAGGGCATCACCATCGATGTCGCCTACCGCTTGTTCCAGACCAAGCGGCGCAGCTTCATCGTCGCCGACACGCCCGGCCACGAGCAGTACACCCGCAACATGGCGACAGGCGCCTCGACCGCCGATCTGGCGCTGCTGCTCGTCGATGCGAGGAAGGGCGTCGTCGTCCAGACGCGCCGCCATTCGCTGATCTGTTCGCTGCTCGGCATCCGCCATGTCGTGCTCGCGGTCAACAAGTTCGACCTCGTCGCTTTCGACCGCGCCACCTTCGATGCAATCGCCAAGACCTATCGCGAATTCGCCGCCGATCTCGGCTTCACATCGCTGCAGGCGATCCCGATCTCGGCCCGCTTTGGCGACAATGTCGCCAGCCATTCGCCACGCATGCCCTGGTACGATGGGCCAGCCCTGATCGACTACCTCGAAACCGTCGAAATCGACGGCCGCGACGACACGACCGGCTTCCGCTTTCCGGTGCAATGGGTGAGCCGCCCCGACCCCGATTTCCGCGGCGTCGCCGGCACAATCGCCGCCGGCAGCATCGCACCGGGCGACCCTATCGTTGTCACCGGCTCGGGCGCGCAGTCGCGGGTCAAAGAGATCGTCACCTATGATGGCTCCCTGCCGTGCGCTAATGCCGGCGACGCCGTCACCCTGACCTTCGTCGACGAAATCGACGTCACCCGTGGCGACCTCCTGGCGAGCTCCCGCTCGCGTCCCGATTTCGCCGACCAGTTCGCCGCCCAAATCATCTGGATGAAAGACGAGCCGCTGGTGCCGGGCCGCTCCTATTGGCTCAAGCTCGGCGCCCGCACCGTCCCTGCCACCGTGACCGCCCTCAAGCATCGCATCGACGTCAACAACGGCGCGCATGTCGCCGCGCGCACCCTCGCCCTCAACGAGATCGGCTTCTGCAATCTCTCGACCGCGCAGCCGATCGCCTTCGATCCCTATGCGAAGAACCGCGAGACCGGCGGCTTTATCCTGATCGACCGCCTCACCAACGAGACCGCCGGCGCCGGGATGATCGACTTCCCGCTGCGCCGCGCCAGCAACATCCACCGCCAGGCCGAGACGATCGGCGCCGACACCCGCGCCGCGCTCAAAGGCCAGCACCCCGCTGTGGTGTGGTTCACCGGCCTGCCGGGCGCCGGCAAGTCGACCATCGCCAACCTGGCCGAACAAAAGCTTGTCGGGCTCGGCGGTCATACCATGCTGCTCGACGGCGACAATGTGCGCCACGGGCTCAACCGCGACCTCGGCTTCACCGACGCCGACCGGGTCGAGAACATCCGCCGCCTTGGCGAGGTCGCCAAGCTCATGGCCGACGCCGGTCTCATCGTCATCTGCGCCTTCATCTCGCCGTTCCGCGCCGACCGTCAGATGGCCCGCGAGATCGCCCAACCGCACGATTTCGTCGAGGTGTTTATCGACACCCCGCTCGACGAATGCATCCGGCGCGACCCCAAAGGCCTCTACGCCAAAGCCCAAGCGGGCGAAATCCCCAACTTCACCGGTCTCTACTCGCCTTATGAAGCGCCCGAGAACCCGGAAGTGACGTTGACCACCATCGGCCAGGACGCCGACACCCTCGCCGACCGGCTGATCGACACGCTCAGGGCTCGCGGTATCATCGGCTGAGGCACACCCGGAGGCGCACGGATGGATATCGCATTCCTCACCATCGCCGAGCTCAACCGGGCCTACGCGCGGCGCGAGCTGTCGCCGGTCGAGGTGACGCGCGCGCTGCTGGACCGCATCGCCCAGCACGACGGCAAACTCGACAGCTTCATCCGCGTCACCGAGGAGGTCGCGCTCGCCGAGGCCAAGACCGCCGAGGCCGAACTGATGGCCGGAAACCGGCGCGGGCCAATGCACGGCATCCCCTACGGGCTCAAGGACATTGTCGAAACCGCCGGCATCCCCACCACCGGACACTCCAAGCTGCGCCAGCATCACGTCCCGCAACAGGACGCCGAGATCGTCCGCCGGCTGAAGGCGGGTGGCGGCGTCCTCATGGGCAAGCTCGCCACCTGGGAGTTCGCCAATGGCGGGCCGAGCTTCGACCTGCCCTGGCCGCCGGCGCGCAACCCGTGGGACCGCGAGCGTCTGCCCGGCGGCTCATCGAGCGGCCCCGGCGCGGCGCTCGCGGCCGGGTTCCTGCCGGCAGCGATCGGCACCGACACCGGCGGCTCGATCCGCGGCCCCGCCGCGGCCTGCGGCATCGCCGGACTCAAGCCGACCTATGGCCGGGTCAGCCGCCGCGGCGTCTTTCCCAACACCTTCACCATGGACCATATCGGCCCGATGACCCGCAGCGCCGAGGACATTTCCCTCATGCTCCAGGTCATCGCCGGGTACGACCCCGCCGATCCTGGCAGCGAGGATTGCCCGGTGCCGGACTACGCCGCCTCGCTCGGCCAGGGCGTCAGGGGAATGCGGCTCGGCCTCGTCGAGGGCTGGCACGACGCCCTCGGCGCGCATCCCGACCTCGGGCCAGCGATCGCCAAAGCCGTCTCGGTGCTGCGATCGCTCGGCGCCACCGTCGAACTCGTGAAGCTGTCGAGCCTGCGCGACTACACCGATTGCAAGACGACGATCTCGATCGCCGAGCTCTACACCATCCACGAGCAGGATCTGCGCACGCGGCCACAGGATTTTGGCCGCATCCTCAGAAACCGCGTCCTCCCCGGCGCGCTCATTCGCGCCGAGGATTACCAGGCAGCCTTGCGCTGGCGCACCGCGCTCACTCGCGAGCAGCACGCGGCCTTCAGGCAATTCGACGCCCTCATCACCGCCGGCGCGCGCGGCATCGCCGACCCGGCCAAGCCCGATAATCCCGACCGCCTCGTCACCGCGCCCAGCATCACCATGCCGTTCAGCGTCAGCGGCGTACCGGCGCTCGCCATCCCCTGCGGCTTCAGCCGGGAGGAAGGCATGCCGCTGTCCTTGCAGATCGCCGCCGCGCCGTTCCAGGAAACGACAGTGCTGCGCGTCGCCCACGCCTATCAGCAGGCGACCGATTGGCACCGCCGCCATCCCAAGCTCGGGGAGTAGACCGATGCGCAACGACCTCAGCCACCTGCCGCCGGCGACCCCGGACGACATCCGCGCGATGGTCGCCCGCGCCGGGATCACCTTGTCCGAAGAGCACATGCAGCAGTTCATCGCCACCTGGCCGCAATTCGAGGCGATGGTGCGGCGCATCCCGCGCGGCTTCGGCTATGCCGACGAGCCGGCCCACACCTTCCGCCCGACCCGGCTCGCGTAGGGCGGAAGAGCGTTAGCGACTTCCGCCGGGTGCAACGACGGTTCGGTGGGTGGCGCTTTGCTTACCCACCCTACCATTTGCGAGGAGCGATTCATGTTCAAGCGCATCGATCACGTCGAAATCGTCACCGACCGGTTGGACGAGACCATCGCCTTCTACACCGGAATCCTCGGCTTTGAGGTGCGGGGGCGCGACCGCATCGAGCGGCCCCGCTCGGAGGTGGTGCTGAACCTCGCCTATCTCGACCTCGGCGGGACCACGGTCGAGCTGATGAATTGGGAAGGAGTCCCGGTCGCCCCTCGGCCCGATCCGGAGACGGAGCGTCTCGGTTACCGGATGATGGCGCTCGAGGTCGACGACATGAAGCAGACGCTCGCCTTCCTCCAGACCAAAGGCGTCGAGGCGGTCTGGGGCCCGATGTTCCGCGACACCTACGCTCGCGCCGAAATCGAAGACCCCAACGGCTACCGCATCGAGCTGCGCCACTGGCTCTAGCGACCGCCTTGGCCCGACGCATGCATGCGTGAGAGCGGCACTGCGGTATACAGGCGCCAGATGGGCGATTTCGTTCTCGATTCCTACGACCCCGGCGGCTTCTATTGCGAGATGCTGCGCTGTCCGGCGACCGCGGAGATCCACGACCGGCTGGCGCGGATGCCGATCGACGAGTTCACCCGCCGCGCCCACGGTGCCGAGCAGGCGCTTTACAATCTCGGCATCACCTTCACGGTCTATTCCGACAGCCAGGCGATCGACCGCATCTTGCCGTTCGATGCGATCCCGCGCGTCTTGCCGGCCGAGGAATGGGAACGGATCGAGCGCGGCGTCGTCCAACGCGTCACCGCCTTGAACCTCTTGCTCGACGACCTCTACCACGAGCAGAAAATCTTCAAGGATGGACTCTTGCCGCAGGATCTGATCCTCGGCAACCCGAATTGGCGGCCGCAAATGCGCGGCGTCAAAATCCCGCACAAGGCCTATGTCAACATCTGTGGCACCGACATCATCCGCGACGACAAGGGCATCTTCCGGGTGCTCGAGGACAATGCCCGCACCCCTTCCGGGGTCAGCTACGTCATCGAGAACCGGCACACGATGCTGCGCTCGTTCCCCGACCTCGCCGACGATATCGGCCTGCGCTCGGTCGAGGATTACGGGATCAAGCTCGTCGGCGCGATGCGCGAGATCGCCCCGCCCGCGCGCGACGACCCGGTGATCGTGCTGTTGTCGCCGGGCACCTACAACTCGGCTTATTTCGAGCACGTCTTCCTCGCCCGCGAGATGGGGGTGCCGCTGGTCGAGGGTCGCGACCTCTTTGTCGATAACGACCGCGTCTACATGCGCACCACCGCCGGCCGGGCGCGGGTCGACGTCATCTATCGCCGGATCAACGACGACTTCCTCGACCCCGAGGCGTTCCGCCCCGAGAGCGCGCTCGGTGTCAAAGGGCTGATGCGTGCCTATTTCGCGGGCAATGTGGCGCTCGCCAATGCCATCGGCACCGGTGTCGCCGACGACAAGGCGGTTTATGCCTATATGCCGCGCATCATCCGCTATTACCTCGCCGAGGACGCGATCATCGACAATGTCGAGACCAATATCTGCCGCGAGAAGGCGGCGCTCGCCTACACGCTCGACAATCTCGACCGGCTGGTGGTGAAGCCGGTGGGCGAGGCCGGCGGCTACGGCATCACCATCGGCCCGCGGGCGAGCCGCGCCGAGCTCGACGAGTGCCGCGCCAAGCTGATCGACGACCCGGCCAACTATATCAGCCAGCCCTGCATCAACCTCTCGGTATCGCCGACCCTGATCGACGGGCGGGTCGAGCCGCGCCACGTCGATCTGCGCCCGTTCGCGATTACCGGCGAGAGCACCTGGGTCTTGCCGGGCGGGCTCACCCGCGTCGCGCTGCGCCGCGGCTCGCTGGTCGTCAATTCGTCGCAGGGAGGCGGGTCGAAAGACACGTGGGTGCTTGAGTAACGCTCCCCTCCTCGCCCGCTACGCCGAGGGCATCTTCTGGCTCGCCCGCCAGGTCGAGCGCGCCGAGAATTTGGCGCGCAGCATCGAGGTTCAGGAGACCTACGCCCGCAACCGCAGCGGCGTGCGCGACTGGTCGTCGATCGTCCAGCTGAATTCCGACGAGGAAGCCTTCTCGGAAAAGCACGCCGCCGCCAACGCGCGCAACGTCATCCGCTTCTACGTCACCGACGGCGACAACCCGACCTCGATCAAGAGCGCCATCAGCAACGCGCGCGAGAACGCCCGCGCCCTCAGGTCGTTGGTCTCGACCGAGATGTGGATGCAGCTGAACGTGTTCTACAACCGCCTTAACGCCATCGACGACAAGGAGCTGGCACCGGGCAGCCTGTCGCCGCTCCTCAACGAGATCAAGCTGGGCTGCCAGACCTTTACCGGCATCACCGAGGGCACCTTCTACCGCGACCAGGCCTGGTATTTTTACCGGCTCGGCCGCTACATCGAACGCGCCGACCAGACGACCCGGCTGCTCGATTCCAAATACTACGTGCTGTTGCGCGACACCGACGTGGCCAATGTCGTCAGCACCGGCCAGTGGCTGGCCCTGCTGCGCGCGGCCTCGGGCTATCACGCCTTTCGCGCGCTGCACCAGAGCGACCTCACCCCGTGGCGGGTCGCCGCGTTTCTGCTGTTCAACCCGACCTTCCCCCGCTCGGTGCTGCTCTGCGTCAAGGAAGTCGACGCCAGCGTCACCGGCCTCAAGTCGCGCTACAATATCCGCGGCGGCAACGACGTCGCCGAGGGCCTCGATCAGCTCCGCTCGATTCTCGACACGCGCTCGATCGACGAGGTGCTGGAGACCGGCCTCCATGAATTTATCGACTTCATCCAGCGTTATCTAAGCGCGATTACCGACCGGCTCGGCGCCGCGTTTTTCGGCCACCCGCCAGTCGAAAAGGCCGCTTGGCAGGACGCCGAACTCTGGCCACCTTATGCGGCCGACTTGCAAACTCAGGCGCAAGCCTGATCATTGCGCCAAAAAAAACCACTCAGGCCCCTTGGATGAAGCTCCTGACGGTTCGCCACGTCACCACCTACCGGTACAAGCAGCCGGTGTCGTTCGGCGAGCACCGCATGATGCTGCGCCCGCGCGACAGCTACGACCAGCGGCTGATCGAGGCGCGGCTCACCATCACCCCCGAGCCCGCTTCGCTCAACTGGATGCACGACGCGTTCGGCAATTGCGTCGCCATCGCCCGCTTTTCCGGCCGCGCCGCCGAGTTGCAGTTCGACAGCACCATCCGCCTCGACCACGAGCCCAACAACGCGCTCGACTTCGCGCTCGACGATTACGCGCTCGATTACCCGTTCTCCTACAGCTCCGAGGAAATCCCCGACCTGTCGCGCGCGATCGAGCGGCAATATCTCGACCGTGACCGCGACATCGACCGCTGGGCGCATCAGTTCCTGCGCAAGCAGGGGCCGACCGGCACGCGCGAGCTGCTGGCGGCGATGACCCACGCGATCCACGAGCGCTTCACCTATGTCGGGCGCACGGAAATGGGGACCCAAGACCCGGCGGTGACCTTGCGCCTCGGCAACGGCTCGTGCCGCGACTTCGCGCTGCTGATGATGGAGGCGGTGCGCTCCTTGGGCCTCGCGGCGCGCTTTGTCTCCGGCTACCTGGCGCCGTCGGGCCGGATCGACCAGAAGCGGCTCGGCGGCGAGTCGACCCATGCCTGGCTCGAAATCTACCTGCCCGGCGCCGGCTGGATCGAATACGACCCGACCAACGGCCTTATCGGCAATGAGGAGTTGATCCGCGTCGCGGTGGTGCGCGACCCGCGCCAGGCGGTGCCGGTCTCCGGCACCTGGACCGGCTTTCCCTCCGATTTCATCGACATGACCGTCGATGTCGCGGTCACCCCCGACACCCCCGAGCAGGCCGCCCGGCGCGCCCGGGCGTAACACCTTCCGAACCAAACGGTAGCGTCGTTAACCCGGGCCCGCGGGCCGTTCCGGGGATCGACAATCCACCGATTGGCACGACCGTGAGTTTCACTTCGGCAACGCAACTTGCGGATGGATGCGGAACGATCGCTGCGGCGGGTAATAGGACATCCAACTGGTGCGCCTCGATCATTGGCAGAGCGCGTGGCTGCATGGCGCCGCGTCCCGATAGCGATATAGTGGAATGAACGGAAAGTAGGGCCGGTTGATGACGAACAAGTGGGCCAAAATATATTTTACGGCTTTGCTGTTCTGGCTTTGGGCGAGCGCCAGCCAGGCCGAGACTGCGCTGGTAACCCCGGAAGAAGCCCTGCTGCCGCCCTCTCCCGTGCTCACACAGCGAGGCCCGCCCGATGGCCCCAAGGTCGAGTTGACCGGGCCAGATAGCGGTGTAGCCAGCGGGACCCCATTTAGCCTGAGCGCGGTCTTCAAGCCGCGCCCGGAGACAAGCATCGACCCGAACTCCGTGCACATAATCCTCTTGCGAGGAGACGGGGTCGATGTCACCGAGCGAGTGCGAACCGCAGGAAGGATCGATCAGACCGGGATTGACTTGAAAGGATTGCAAGCGCCTCCCGGTGAATATCGCATCCGCGTCCTGGTCGACGATACAAGCTCACGGCCCGGTTTTGCCGATATCACCCTCAAGATCGACGCGCCTCACTGAAGTCCCCCGGATTTGTCGCGGCCAACTATCAACCGACGAAAACGATGAAAGCGGCATTGGTCGCCACAGGCGTTATCGGCTATCTCCTGGTGGCTTTGCTCTGCCTCTGCACTCCGGGGTGGGCGCAGACCTTCTCCGGGGTCGGCCAGGAGGTCGATTTGGGCGCCAATCTCACAGGAGAAGATTGCCGGCTGCGCCAGATCGAGACACCCGACAAAAAGCCGGGAAAGCAGGATTACGGGATTTTTTGCGAGGGTTGGACGCTTTCGAGCGGTTTCTTGGTCGCCTTCAACGCCCCTGGCAGGTTCAACCCTGCTGAGTTTCTCACCAAGGGCAATTATGCCGACCAGCTGGCGATCCGGCTGGCGGAATGTTCTCCTGCGACGCCGGCAAAAATTGCCGACCGGTTCGATGGCGCGGTTCGTTTCTGCCGCCGCCGCGACGGCGGCTGGCCCGTGGTGGTCGGCAGTACGAGCACGGGCGATCGCGGCTATCTCTTCGAGATGTTGCCGACCAATGTGCCGCTGGCCGAGCGCGCGATCGACGCGCTCTCGACGAACAAGGCCGTCGTCATCAAGCCGGCGCCCCGCACCGCTCTAATCCTGCAGTTCGAAAAGGCGGTCAACATCTCGGCGTCACAGTTTGGTGTCGGCGATGTCGGCGCGGTCCGTCAGCTATCGACGCTTGGCGACGAAACCGAGTGGGCGACCCGGTATGTCGAAGCTGAACGAGCATGGACCAAGGTGCTCGACATCATGCAGCGCGTCTTCGGCGCTGATCACCCGGACAACGGGCATGCCATGATCAATGCGGCCCTGGCCATCTACCGTCAGGGCAAGATCAGCGAAGCCGACGATATGCTGAAGCGGGCGGAGCCCTTCGTCAAACATTCGCGGCGGCCGGACGACTACCCCGAGTGGCTGACCTTCCGATCTTATATCGAAGCCCGCGCCGGGCGTACCGATGTCGCGCTTGCCTTGGCGCAGGAAGCGCTCAGCCGGCGCCGCGCCATCTTTCAAGAGGCGAATGGGCTGACCGGCCCCTTGGGTCAGGGCGTCAAAACCCTTTATGCCGCTTCTGTTGGCCACTCCGACCTGGTTCTGGCTCGCGCCTATAACGGGCTCGGCCGCTTCAAGGACGCGGTCGCGGCCTGTCAGGAAGGCATCAAGAACTACGTCCTCGCCTACGGCGACACCCACCCGATGATTGGATGGACCTATTTCGAGCTGGCCGTCGCCAATCGCGGAAACGGTGATCTCCCGCACGCCCGCGACGCCGCGGCAAAGGCGCTGGCGATGCATGAATATCTGTACGGCGACAACGGACCGGTCTTTCTCGATGCGGTCCTCGCCGGTCGGATCGCCGTGCAGGAGCAGCGCAATCAGGATGCGCTCGACTATTTCCAGCGCGCAATCAAGGCCGTCCAAATGTCGTCGGACATTCCGGTGGTCCCGGCGGATTGGCTCGCCGAGTACCTTGATCTGTTGGTTGCTGGGAGCGGCGGGCCGGCCGACGCGTTTAGCGCGGCGCAGCTAGCGCGCGGCGGCGTCACCGCCGAAGCGATCCGGGCGATGGCCGCCCGCGCGGCCGCGGATAACCCGGATATCGCTGGAGTCGTGCGCAAGCTGCAGGACGCCCAGGCCAAGGTCGCCAATCTGCGCGCTCAGGTCGCTAACCAGATGCAGCTTAACCCGCGAGATCGCAAGCCGCAGGACGCGCAACTACTGCAAGACCCGCTGAAGCAGGCCGAGACCGAGGCGGCCGACGCCGAAGAGCGACTGCAAGCGCAATTCCCGCGCTATGCGGGTTTGGTGCGGCCGAGCCAGGTTTCGTCCGAGGAGGTCAATCGCCTGCTCCGTCCGGGTGAGGCTCTGCTGCTCGCGGTGACGGCGCCGTCCTCGACCTATCTGCTGCTGGTCCGCGACGGTCAGGTGCACATCAACAAGGCCATGGTGACCTCCATCGAACTGACGGATCGGATCACGGCGTTGCGCAAAACGCTCTATCTCAGCGACGCCGGGTTATTACAGCCGTTCGATGTCGCGGACGCGCAGCGGCTCTATGACATCCTGCTGGCGCCGCTGGCGGAAAACCTCTCCGGTCTTCACCATCTCATCTTTGCCAGCAACGGCCCGCTGCTCAGCCTGCCGCTCGGGTTGCTCGTCCGTCGGTCCACATCGCCCGACGCGCCACCCGCCTATCTGCAGCGGGACGTCGCGATCAGCGTGGTACCGACCGTCGCCACCTTCCGCAACTTGCGGCAAGCCCCAGCGGTAGCCAGCGCGCCGCAGCCATTCCTGGGTTTTGGCGATCCCGATTTTCTAGGTGCCCCCGGCGATCTGCGCGGCCTGATGCATCTTACCAAGCAGTGCCGCGCCGATGCCGCGGTCGAACTTGGCGAGATCCGCGATCTGGCGGGACTCCCCGAAACTGAAACCGAGTTGCGCAGCATCGCGGCGACACTTCATGCGGCGCCCGACAGCGTCGTGTTGGGTGCCGATGCCACCAAGGCCAACCTGCTCACCCGCGATCTCGCGCAATATCGGGTCCTGGCTTTTTCTACCCACGGCCTCCTGGCAAACCAGCTGGATTGCCAGGACGAGCCGGCATTGGTGCTCAGCCTACCGTCGGGAGCGACCCAAGGCAGCGACGCATTGCTGACCGCCAGCGAGGTGGCAAGCCTGCGTCTCGACGCCGATTGGGTCTTGCTGTCGGCCTGCAATACGGCGGGAGCCGAGGGATTGACAGGAGAGGCCCTCTCGGGATTGACCCGGGCG
>DATNJF010000179.1:0-11724 GCA_035604035.1 Allostellaceae bacterium
GCTGCCGCCGCCTCGCCAAGGATTTCGAGGCCACGATCGCCAGCGCCGTCGCCTGGGTCTTCCTCGCGCACATCAGACTGTTGACGCGCCGTATCGTACGAGCCTGAATTCGTGTGCTTCTTTTCGAGTCAGACTCTTAGAGACGTAGCGGGTGATGGCGTCGGCTTCGATTAGCCCTCGGAGTCGGCGCAGCACCCGCCGTCCCGATAACACACCGAGTCTTTATCGTCTATGAAAACGGGCCTGCGTGCCCAGGAAGGTTGTTATGGCAGGACGGAAAACAACACCCGAAAGACCGCCGAGCCGGCGCGAGTTGAGTATCGCCGGCAAGGAACTGTCGAGGCCATCGGCAAGCAGAGCGGATAAGACGCTGGCTGGCCGTGTCCTCTCGGAAGGCGCTGCTACGCGACGTAGCGGGCCGACCAAGCGCAAGTAGTTGAAGCAGCCGGCGGCGTTCTTCGGGGCGTCGCCGGTCAGCGTATTTGACGCGGGGGTAACATCAGGGGTAACAATCGCGTCGTAAATGGCAGAAATGCTCAGGTTTTGTGGTGATTCCTCAGCCCCCTTGGCCGGGCTTGACCCGGCCATCCACGTCTTACTTCGCGGGCACTTGCAGCTAAAGACGTGGACCCGCGGGTCAAGCCCGCGGGAGGGTAATGTTCTTGTCAGTGCACCGCGGCGCTACCGCTGGCGCTTGAACCGCTCGGAGCCAGGGCGAAGCCGATCTGCGGACGCTCGGGGGCCTTGAAGCCTTGCGGGCGGTCGTCCTCGACGATCTCGCCGTCGAGCGCCAGGCGGCCGTCGATTACAGAGAGCGACATGATGCGGCGCTCGCCGTCCTCGGGCTCGTCGAGCAGACGTTCGGAAATCGGGTCTTCGACCAGGCTCTGGATCGCTCGCTTCAGCGGACGCGCGCCGAAGGCGGGGTCCCAACCGAGTTCGGCGAGGCGGCGGCAGGCCGCGTCGTCGGCCACCAGCGAGAGACCGCGATCGGTCAGCCGCTGATTGACCCGGGCGAGCTGGATGTCGACGATCCGCGCCATCTCCTCGCGGCCGAGGCGGCCGAAGATCAGGACGTCGTCGAGCCGGTTGAGGAATTCCGGCCGGAAGGCGCGGCGCACCGCCTCCATGACCTCCTGCCGCGCATGGCCGACATCCTCGTCCTCGCCGAGCGCCAACAGCGCCTCGGCGCCGAGGTTCGAGGTCATGATCAGGATCGCGTGGCGGAAATCGGCGGTACGGCCCTGACCGTCGGTGAGGCGGCCGTCCTCCATCGCCTGGAGCAGGACGTTGAGCACGTCGGGGTGGGCCTTCTCGACCTCGTCGAGCAGCACGACCTGGTATGGCCGGCGGCGGATCTTCTCGGCCAGCGTGCCGCCATCGTCATAGCCGACATAACCCGGCGGCGAGCCGATCATCCGCGACACGGTGTGCCGCTCGCCATATTCGGACATGTCGAGGCGGGTGACCGCGTTCTCGTCGTCGAAGAGGAACTCGGCCAGCGCCTTCGCCAGCTCGGTCTTACCGACGCCGGTCGGGCCGAGGAACAGGAAGGAGCCGGTCGGCCGCGCCGGGTCCTTGAGGCCGGCACGCGAGCGCCGCACCGCTTTCGACACCGCGCGCACCGCCTCTTTCTGGCCGACAACCCGCTTGGCGAGGTTGTCTTCCATGTCCTTGAGGCGCTGGCGCTCGGCTTCGAGCATGCGCTCGACCGGGATGCCGGTCCACTTGGTGACCACGGCAGCGACGTCTCGCGCGGTCACCTCCTCGCGCTCGGTCGAGGCGCGAGCCTCGGCCTCGGCGAGGCGCTGCTCCAGATCGGGGATGATCGAGTAGGTCAGTTCGCCGGCCTTGCTCCAATCGCCGTCGCGTTGAGCGCGTTCGAGCCCGGTCTTCGCCTGGTCGAGCTCTTCCTTCAATCGACGGTCTTCGTGCCGGCGCGACTGAGAGGTCTGCCATTCCTCGACGGCCGAGGCCTCGGCCTTTTCGGCGTCGGCGAGCTCGGTTTCGAGCTTGGCCAGGCGCTCCTGCGAGGCACGATCAGGCTCGGCCTTCAAGGCTTCGCGCTCGATCTTGAGCTGCACCACGCGGCGGCTGACCGCATCCAAGGCCTCAGGCTTGCTATCGACCGCGATGCGGACGCGCGAGGCGGCCTCATCGATAAGGTCGATCGCCTTGTCGGGTAGGCGGCGTTCGCCGATGTAGCGCGCGCCGAGCTGCACCGCCGCGACGATCGCCGCGTCGGTGATGCGCACGCCGTGATGCACCTCATAGCGCTCCTTGAGCCCGCGCAGGATCGAAACCGCGTCGTCGATCGACGGCTCGTCGATCGTTACCGGCTGGAAGCGCCGCGCCAGCGCCGCATCCTTTTCGATGTAGCGGCGGTATTCGTCCGGGGTGGTCGCGCCGATGCAGCGCAACTCGCCGCGCGCCAAGGCCGGCTTCAGCATGTTGGAGGCATCGATCGCGCCGTCCATGCGGCCGGCGCCGACCAGCATGTGCAACTCGTCGATAAAGACGATGATCTGGCCAGCCGCGGCCTGGATCTCGGCGATGACGGCCTTCAGCCGCTCCTCGAACTCGCCGCGGAACTTGGCGCCGGCGACCAGTTGCGTCAGGTCGAGCGCCAGCACCCGGCGGTTCTTCAAGCCTTCCGGCACGTCCCCGGCGGCGAGCCGCTGAGCCAAGCCCTCGACGACAGCGGTCTTACCGACCCCGGGTTCGCCGATCAGGACGGGATTGTTCTTGGTGCGGCGAGCGAGCACCTGGATGGTGCGGCGGATTTCGTCGTCACGGCCGATGACCGGGTCGAGCTTGCCGTTTTTCGCTTCCTCGGTGAGGTCGCGCGAGTATTTGGCGAGCGCCTCCCAGTTCTGTTCCGCCTCGGGCGCGTCGGCCTTGCGACCACGGCGCCACTGCTCGACCGCCTCGGCCAAGGCCTTGGGATCGACGGCGGCACGGGCAAAGATCGGGCGCAGCGCCTTCTGACGCGCCAGACTGTCGAGAAGCCGTTCGGCGGTGACGAACTTGTCGCCGCCGGCGCGCGCCGTCTCTACCGCGGTCTGCAGCACCGCCGCCAGTTCAGGCGACATGTACACGGGGAACGGGCCGTCGCCCGGCACTTTGGGCAGGCGCTCGAGCCGCTCCTCGGCGGCGGTCTTCAACTGGTCGGGATCGCCCCCGGCACCGCGCACGATGCGCGCGGCCAAGCCCTCGCTGTCCTCCAGCAAGGCTTTGAGAAGATGTTCGGGAAGAACGTGTTGATGGCGCCCAGCCAGGGCTTCCATTTGCGCGCCTTGCAGAATGCCCCGGGCACGCTCGGTGAAATTTCCGAAGTCCAAAATGGCACCTCGTCTGTGACCCCGCCCTCGAGGAGGCACGGGTGGCCTTGAATACGGCCCGCCCAATGCGCGACCGCCAATGCCATGATGAAAAGATAAGCCGACGTTCTACAAAATCAAGCTGTGAGAAGGCATTTCGGACAAAATTAGTCCTTATTGCGCCGCGGCCCTGACTGGTGCCGGACCGGCCGGCAGGAAGCGGTCGAGCAGTTGCCCGGGCCCCTTCTCATGCCGCGCGTAATCCTTACCGTCGAAGACGCGCGTGCCGTTGACAAAGACGCCGTGGACGCCAACCGGATCGCGCAAGGTGCGCGGGCCGCCGCCCGGCAAATCGTTGACCCGCCGCGCCGGCGAAATGCCGACCGTCGCCGGATCGAACAGCAAGAGATCGGCGCAAGCGCCGAGCTCGATCCTGCCGCGGTCAGGGATGCCGTAGAGCCCGGCCTGATGACTGGTCAGCCGGCGCACGCCTTCGGGAAGGTCGAAGGCGCCGCGTTCGCGCACCCAATGGCCAAGGAAATAGAGCCCGAACCCGGCGTCGCAGAGATAGACGAGATGCGCCCCGGCATCGGACAAGGCGATGACCCCGGCCTTGTGCTTGACCAGCGGCTCGACGCCCTCGTCGACGGCGTTGAGGAACCGACCGATAAACCCGGTGTCGAGATCCTCCTCGAGCCCGAGATCGAGAAACGTGTCGAGCGGGTCGCGGTTCCCGCCCGAAACGATCTCGGCGATCGACCGGTTGGCGAGCCCGGCATTCTCCGACTTCACCGGCGCGGCGACGATGACCCGGTCCCAATTACCCTGGAAGATCGTGCCCGGCCGCGGGTTGCGGAGGTTTTCTCGCAAGGCATCGCGGAAGCTCGGGTCGGCGAACACCGCCTTCAATTGCTCGCGGTCATAGGCCTTGATCGGGTCGAAGGCCGGGTGGCTGTAGAACGGATAGGCCGCGGCAAGGGTGAAATCGAACGATAGCGGTTGGCAGGTGAACTGCAGATAGACCTCCTGCCCGCGCTGTTGTGCCGCGGCGCAGGCCTCGAACATGGCGAGTCCGCGCTCGGGGAACTGCTCGTTATAGAACGAGAGGCCGGTGGTCATGAAGATGCGGCGGCCATGCCGACCGGCGATCTCGGCGATCGTGTCGACCGGGACCGTGCCCGAGGCGATCTCGACGACGCCGCGTCCTGGGCCGCCCATCGCGCCGACCAGCGCCTCGAATTCGCCGATGTCGCTGATCGTCGACGGCATCGGGATGCCGCCCCAGCCCGAATGATTGGGCGAATAGGAGGCGCCGAGGCCGATCGCGCCCAGGCTCATCGCCTCGGCGACGAGCCGCTTCATCTCCGCGAGCTCGGCCGGGGTCGCCTCCTTGCGAACGCCGGCGTCTTCGCCCATCACCGCGGTACGCACCGCCGAATGGCCGACCAGTACGGCGAGGTTCATATAGGGGCCGCGCCGGCGGACCATGTCCTGGTATTCGGCGAAAGACTGGAACTGCCAGTGAATGCCCTGCCGCAGCGCCTCGATGTCCATGCCCTCGACAACCGCGAGGTTACGCATGATGAGGTCGCGCAGCGGCGGCGGGGAGGGCACGATGCCGAAGCCGCAATTGCCCATCACCGCGGTGGTCACGCCGAGCGAGGGCGAGGGCGACAGGGTGCGGTCCCAGGTCACCTGCGCGTCGTAATGGGTGTGGATGTCGATGATGCCCGGCATTAGCGAGAGGCCGCCGGCATCGACCGTCTCGCCCGCTTCGCCCTTGATGCCGCCGATCGCGGCGATGCGGCCATTTTCCACCGCCACATCGGCGCGGACCGGATCGCGGCCCAGCCCGTCGATCACCGTCGCGCCGCGGATCAAGAGATCGTGCATGTCGTTCTCTCCTGCCTTTGTCGGCAGAAGATTAGCGTAGCTTACGATCGGCGAGCCGCGCAGAAATCGCATCCCCATGCCGTCATCGGGCAGGGAGGTAGCTGCCGCCTAGCTGCCGCCTAGCCGCCGCCCAGCTCGCGCACCGCGGCGACAACCGCGCCCGGCGCTTCACGTGGGAGGAAGTGGCCCGCGACCGGGATCACCTCGCGCCGGTAGGGGCCGGTGAAGTGCCGCGCGTGGCCCTCGGAGTTGGCGGCCGGGCCGACCCCGTCCGCCTCGCCGTGCAGCACCACGGTCGGCACCGAGATCGCCGGGCGCTGCGCCAGCCGCGCCTCGATTTCGGCGTATCGCGGGTCGCCCGGCGCGTTGCCGTAGCGGTGCCGATAGGACTGGATCACCACCGCGACGAAATCCGGGTTGTCGAATGACGCGGCGGTCTTGGCGTAGTCGGCGTCGGAGAAGCGGTAGTTTGGCGACCACAATTCCCACAAGAGCCGGCACAGCGGCCCGCGGTTTTCGGTGAGCCCGGCGACGCCGCGCTCGGTATGGAAATACCACTGGTACCAGTAGCGGTACTCGGCGGCGGGCGATTGTGGCCAGTTGGCGGTTGCAATGCTCTGGATGTTGTAACCGGTGATCGAGACGAGACCGCCGACCCGCTCGGGCCACAGCGCGGCGGCGACGCAACACGCGCGCCCACCCCAATCGTAGCCGGCGAGGATCGGGCCTTTGAGATCGAGCAGGTCGATCAGATCGTAGAGGTCGCGGCCGAGCGCCGCCTGCTCGCCAGTGCGCGGGGTCGCGGGATCGAGAAACCGGGTCGGCCCATAGCCGCGCAAGTAGGGGACGATAACGCGGTAGCCGGCCGTGGCGAGCGGTGGCGCGACATTGTCATAGGCGTGGATATCGTCCGGGAAGCCGTGCATCAGCACGATCGGCTTGCCGTCCGCCGGCCCGCTCTCCTCGTAGGCGATGTCGAGAACCGGCGTTCGGGCCGACTTGATCATGCCGCGCCGATGCGGAAGCCGGAAAGGCCATCCCTTTCGATCTCGCCCGGAAGGTCGAGCTCCCATTGCAAGTAGTTCTGCATGGCGCGCCGGGCGCTATCGCTGGTGTCGTGCCGGTCGTGGTTCCAGAAGATGAAATCGATGCGCTCGCTGTCGGGCGGATCGTCGGGGGTGGCGACCACCGAATACCCGGCTTCACGCCAAGCGGCAACGCCGCCCTTGACGATGGCGATCTCGGCCGAGGTGAACTCGGCGAGGTCGGGGAGGATCAGCCGCGCCACCGCGACGTCGTCGGCGAAGACAACAATCCGCGTGGCGTCACGCACCTTTGTCGGCAACCCGCCGAGAAGCGGGCGGATCGTCCAGACCGCGCCCGGCGGGTGCGCCTCGCGAAACGCGGAGCTGGAGCCAAGCACGATCGCCGCCGCGCCGTCCGACATCAGCGACGCCGCGGCCTCGACCGAGACCACCGCCGCCGCCGGCAGCAGCGGTACCGCCAGCTCGCCCGGTCCGTGTTCAAGCGCGACGCCGTCGAGCGCGTGGTCGAGCACGCTGACATCCCAGCCCATCTGCTTCAGCCAATGCGCGGTCATCACCGCGCGGGTGCCGTTGTCGTCGACCAGCACAACCCGCGCTCCGCGCGTCGCCGCCCAGCGGTCGATCGCCTGGACCAGCTGCCCGCCCTGAGCCGAGACCGAGCCCGGCAGATGCCCAACGGCGAACTCGTCGGGGGTACGTACGTCTAGCAGGTAGGTGGTACGCGTCGCCGCCTCGCTTTGCCAATTCGCCAGCGTCGCGCGGTCGATCCGCTTGACACCGTACCGCTCGGCGACCGCGGCGGCGTGCCGGGTCGAGGCGGCGGCGGCATCTGCGCTGACTTGCGCCACCGTCTGGCCTGTGTTGCGCTCCAGCTCGAGGCCGGCGAGGCGCCAGCCCTGGGTCCCGCCCTGCAGCGAGACCACCTTGTTGGGAACGCCGGCATTGATCAGCGATTGCGCGCCGATGATCGAACGCGTACGCCCGGCGCACGAGACCACCACCAACGTCTCCGGATCGGGGACCAGATCGGCGAAGCGATAGACCAGCTCAGCGCCAGGGCAAGTCTGCGCGCCGGGGACATGAAAGCGGTTGAACTCCTCGACCGTGCGGCTGTCGAGGATCTTGAGATTCTTGCCGGCGGCCTGCAGCTGGGCGAGCTCGGCGGCGGTGATGTGCGGCGTGTGGCTGTCAATCTCGACGATCTCGGCGAAGCCCTTGCTCGGCACGTTGTTGCTCGGGAACAGCGGGTAGCCTGCCGTCGACCACGCCGCGACGCCGCCGGTGAGGACGCGGACATCGCTGTAGCCGAGATGAGCTAGCCGGGAAGCGCCTCGCGCCGCGACGCCGTCATCGCCGTCGACCAATACGACGCGGGTCGATTTGCGCGGCACCAGGCGCAGGATGTCGAGCTCCAACCGGCTGTAGGGAAGATTGATCGCGAGCAGCGGATGCCCGTCGGCATGCGGCCCTTCCTCGCGCACATCGATAAAGGCGATCTCACCGCGATCGCCCAGCCAGCCGCGCAGGGTTGCGACGTTGATTGTTTGCGCCTCAGCCATTTCGCCCTCTCCCTTGTCTTAAGGTGTCGCGCCCATGCGGGTTTCGTCGACAAAGCGCTCGGTCGCCGCGTCGATGGCCCGACCGGCGCGGCCACGTGGCGCGTGAACGTAAAGCGAGCGGCCCGACGCGGCCTTGTCCGCAACCGCTGGCGGCATCGGGATCTCATATTCGACCGGCCGCCGATGGTCGGCGAGCAGCAAATCGGTACGGTAAACGCTGTTCATTTTCGTCATCGCCTTGACGAAGTTGGTCTGACCGCGCAGCAGCAGCCGCGTCGCCAAACCCGCTGCGCCGACGATGCTTTTCCAGCCGATATGCTTCGAATAGATCGCGCGCTGCGTCGTGACCAGCTCGGCGTAGAACTCCTCCAGCGGCAGCTTGGTCGGCAGCACCGAATGCTGGATGTCGAAGAGGCGATAGTCGCGGGTCTGCAGCCGGCGCTCCTCAGTGAGCCAGCTTTCGGTGCCGGGATAGGGCGTGTTAACGCTGATGTTGACGATCTCGGGCTGTTCGACGCACCACTCGCGCACGACGCGGAAGCGCTCATGGTCCCAATCGGGGTCGGCGATCAGGTTGATCGCGATGTGGACCCCCAGCGAACGAGCGTATTCGAGCGCTTCGAAGTTGCGGCCCAACGGCACGCGCTTGCGGTATTTGACCAGTCCCTCCTCGTCGAGCGCCTCCAGCCCGAGGAACATGTACGAGACGCCGAGCTGCTTCCAGAATTCAAACACCTCCTTGTTGCGCAACAGCACGTCGCCGCGGGTTTCCAGGTAGTAACGTTTCTGGATGCCGGCTCGGGCGATCGCTTCGCCCAATTCCATGCCGTGGCGTTCCTGGATGAAGGCGACGTCGTCGACGATAAAGACGCCCGGCTCGCGGATCGATTTGAGGTCCTCGACGATCCGCTCCTTGCTCATCACCCGGTAGGAGCGGCCGTAAAAGGTCCAGGCGCTGCAGAACGAGCAGTCCCACGGGCAGCCGCGCGAGAACTCGATCGAGGCGCAGGGGTCGAGCACGCCGAGGAAATATTTGCGGCGATGGCGCAACAGGTCGCGCGCCGGCAATAGATCGTCTAGCGAATGGACAAAACCCGGCGCCGGGCCCTGTCCCGTCGCGGTCACTGCCCCGGGCACCGCGGCGAGATCGCTGCCGGCGCCGATCGCGGCGAGCAGCAGTGGCACGGCCGCCTCGCCTTCACCGCGGATCACGCAGTCGATCGCGCCCTCGCCGTGCTGGATCACCGCATCGGCGACGAACGAGGCGCTGTGCCCGCCGACGCAGATCGTTGCGCGTGGCAGCTTGGCTTTGGCTCCCTTGGCGAGGTCGACGATCTCCGGGACATTGGCGAGGTAGTTGCACGAGAACAAAATCACGTCAGGGCGCCAGCGCGACACCCAGCCGAAGAAGTCGCGGTGGCTCTCGACTTGGAGATCGATCAGCGCGACCTCGTGTCCGGCCTGGCGCACCGCGGCGGCGACCAGCTCGAGCCCCAGAGGCTCAAGCCGCAGAAAAATCCGCGTGTACATCAGCGGACCGGGATGGACACAAAGAACCCGCATTGCCTAGCCCCCGCTCTGGCGTTCCCCTAGAGCTTCAGCAGCCGCTTCGCATTGCCGTTGAGGATCTTCGCCTTGTCCGCCGCCGAAACCGGCAAGCGTTCGGCCCAGCTGGTCCCCGGCGGGTTGTCGACGAACGGGTAGTCGACGGAGAACAGTACCCGGTCGATGCCGATCTCCTGGATGCAGTGGAGCAGCGCGGGGTCGGAGAAAAAGCCGCTGGTGGTCACCCAGAAATGCTCAGTGAAGGCATCGCGGAACCAGGTCGCACCGCGCCCATCGCGCGCGAAGCCCATGTTCACGCGCCATAAATACAGCGGCAGACCCTCGCCGAGATGGCCGAGGATGATCTTGAGGCCGGGATATTTCTCGAACACGCCGCTCAGCACGAGGCGCACGCCCTGGGTCGCGGTCTCGACCGTGAAGCCCCAGGCGGCCCGTAGGATGGTGGGAAATTTCTCGACGTAATCCTTGTAGTAAACGTCGATGACCCGCGGATCGGGGATCGACGGGTGCATGTAAAGCGGCACATCGAGCGCCGCGGCGCGCTCGAAGATCGGCCAGAAGCGCTCGTCGTCGATGAAGAGCCCGTTGGTGAGCCCATGGATCATCGCGCCCTTGAAGCCGAGCTTGGTGACGGTGCGCTCCAATTCGTCGGCGGCGCCCTTCGGATCCGGGGTCGGGATGGCGGCGAACGCGGCGAAGCGGTCGGGATGCGCTTGGACGGTCTGATGCAGCCGGTCGTTAACGCCCTTGGCCAGCCGCACCGAGGTCTCGGCATCGAGCTTCTGCAACGACGGAGCGGCATGCGACAGCACCTGGAAGTCGATCCCCGCCTCGTCCATTTCCTTGAGCCGCAAGGCCCCCAGATCGTACAGCCGCTCGGGGACTTTCGGCAGAGTCGGCGCATTGCGCGGCGGGACGGCGTCGAGCCCCTTGAAATGCGTCGCCAGCTCCGGATCGAGGTAATGCTCCTCGAGGGCGATGACCTGGGTTTTGTTCAGCATCGGCGACCTCCCTACTGATCCTGGCGCGAGTCTTAGTGCAAATTCCGTCGGTGCGGAATGGCCGCCGCCATCACGATGCCACCTCGCTGTCGCGGGCGATCATCGCCCGCAGGGTCGCGTGCATCGGCGCGCCTGGCCCAAGCCGGCGGTCGGCCTCCTCGTGGATCGCCCGTGCCAGTTCGGGCTGGCGGCCAAGCAGCTCGAAGAAGTCGACAATGTCGAGCACCAGTAGCACGCAGGGGCGGGTCGTAACGACTGTGGCGTTGCGCGGCGCGCCAGTCAGCAACGCAAGCTCGCCGAAGAAATAATCGGCGCCAAACCGCAGAACCTGGGGCTGGAGCTGGACCTCGACTTCGCCCTCGACGACAAAGAACATGCAGTCGCCCGGCTCGCCGCGGCGGAAAATGACGGCATTGGCCGGGTAGTCGCGGGCGCGCAAGAGGCGCGCGACCTCGGCGATCAAAGTTGCGCCGAGATTGTGAAAAAACGGCACCTTGGCGACCAGGTCCCAGGTGCGCAGGAATTCGCGCCGGCGCATCTCGTCGGCGTAGCCGGTGGCAAGAATGCCAGCCCACAACGCGAAGACCAGGATGCCCGAGACCATCACCACCCCGGCGAGCATTCGCCCGGCGACGGTCTGTGGCACCGCGTCGCCATAGCCGGTCGTCGTCAAGGTGACGATCGCCCACCACAGGCTAGCCGGGATCGAGCCGAAATGGTCAGGCTGCGCGTTGCGCTCCAGCAGATAGGCGAGACTGCCCGCAACCAGCAGCACGATGAAGACGCCGAGCAGCACCGACAGGAGCGCCTGCCGGGCATGGACGATCACCCGCTCGAGGATCGTCAAGCCCGGCGAATACCGCACCAGTTTGAACACCCAGACAAAGCCGAAAAGGCTCGCGTCGCGGTGGCCGACGACCGCGATCAGCGCCGGGAGGACGCCCAAGAGATCGAACAACCCGCCGATCGAGACGGCCCAGGCTAGCCGCGCGCTGAACGCGCCGCGGTGCTCGCCGCCAGGCACCTCCGGCGCGATATAGAGGCGGAGCGCGTATTCGCCGACGAAGAAGGCGGCGATCACGTAAAACGTGCCAGAGAGCCAAGCGCCGTAATCGGCTCGCAGCTCGGGCACGGTCAGCGCGAGCATCACGCCGATTCCCGCCCCGACCATCGCGTGGTGGGCACCGCGCCACAGACGCGCCGCCGCGTCGGCAGACCCAGGTTGCAGCAGGCGATATAGAAAAGCGCGGTCCATCAGCGCATTGTAATCGCTGCCGCCGCACCGCCCAGAATTTTTTGATATCGGCCAAGGCCAGCGCACCTACTGGTTGTCGCAGTT
>DATNJF010000180.1:0-7955 GCA_035604035.1 Allostellaceae bacterium
GAGATCACCTGACGGTTGAGGTTTTCATCGATCGTGTACGCGGCGTCATAAATAACGCTGCCGGTGCGGCCATCGAGCTTTTTTTGGTGGAACACGCCGGCATGCTGAGGACCCCAGCCGAGGTTCGGGCGCGTCCCCGAATAACCCGGAGTTGTGATGTCGATGGCCGGCGTCAATTGCAGCAACGCATAGAATTCGGCGGCGGCGAGGCAAAAGAGCAGCGACGCGGCCATCAAAGCGGTGCTGCGCAAGCGGCCGTGAGCCACGACGATGACATACACAGCGATCGCAAAGCCTAGCGCGAGCTCGAAAAACCGGTCCCAGTGGGTTGACCGCGAAACGATCAAGTAGAGCGCGGCGGAGCCGAGGACGAAAATGCTCCCGAGCCTGCCGACCCCGGTCCGCGACGGCCGGTATCTCACCAGCAGCCGCCGAACCGTTTTGTCGTCCACCGGAATATCCTGCAAGGCTCTTCTCGTAAGATCCGGCGCCGTCAAACACGCCATCCCCGTCTCGATGCTTTAGTGTCGCGGAAACTAGCAGCAGAACCGCGTCGGCTGGCACGAAAATCCGCGCACGCAGCCCGTCCACGGACGAGATGCCGCGTACTGCATGCGGCGGTTGCGACAAGCGGAAGCTGCCGGCCCTCCCTACTCCGTGCTACTAACCCTTGAGCCATAGCGATCGCAGGAGTCGCGATGTCATCCCCCCGCCCGCTTTCCGGCTTGGTCGTCGTCGAGATCGGCCACAGCATCGCCGCACCCTATGCTGGGATGATCCTCGGCGAGCTGGGCGCCGAAGTGATCAAGGTCGAGAACCCGAAAGGCGGCGACGCGTGCCGCGGTTGGGGACCGCCCTTCACCGAGGGCGCGGCAACCTGTTTCCACGCGGTCAACCGCGCCAAACAGGGCATCGCCATCGACCTCGCCGATCCGAAAGACGCCGCCCGTCTCAAGGCGCTGGTCCTTGAGCGCGCCGACGTCGTCATCCACAACCTGAAATTCGGCGCGCTCGACAAATACGGCCTGGCGCCAGCCGCGCTGGTCGCGGAAAAGCCGAGCCTCGTCTGTTGCAGCCTCAACGCCTTCGGCGCGGTCGGCCCCTTGCGCGCGCGGCCCGGCTACGACCCGATGATGCAGGCGTATAGCGGGCTGATGAGCCTCCTGGGCGAGGACGGCCGACCGCCGGTGCGGGTCACCGCCTCGATCATCGACATGGGTACCGCGACCTGGGCGGTGATCGGTATCCTTGCCGCGCTTAGAGAACGCGACAAAACCGGCAAGGGTGGGGTCGTCGACACCTCTCTCTATGAAACGTCGCTCGCCTTGATGAGCATCATGCTGGCCGACCATCTTACGACCGGCGAGCTGCCGGTGCGGCAAGGCTCGGGGGTGACGATGATCGTGCCCTACCAAGCGTTCGAGGCGGCCGACGGCTACATGATGGTGGCGGCCGGCAACGACAATTTGTTCCGCCGCCTCGCCGGCGCGATCGGCCGGCCGAGCCTCGCCGAAGACCCGCGGTTCAAGAGCAATGGCGAGCGCGTGGTCAACCGCGCCGCCTTGATCGCGATCCTCGCCGACATCTTCAAAACCGAGAAGCGGGCGCATTGGGCCAATCTGCTCGATGCGCAGGGCATCCCCAATGGCCCGATCAACTCGATGGACCAGGTCGTGGCCGACCCGCAGACGCAAGCGCTCGGCCAGATCCAGCAGCACGGAGCATTGTCCCTGGTGGGCCTGCCCCTGTCCTTCGACGGTGAGCGCCCGCAATTCTCCAAACGCGCGCCGGCGCTCGGCGAAGACAACGCGACCATCCTCAGGTAGGGCCCAGATGAAGAATATTGTTGCCGCCGCAATCATCGGCACTGTGCTTGGCGGCTGCTCCCTCATGCCCAACGAGAAGCTTCCTACTCAGCTCGGCGCCGACCAGGTCGAGATGACCAAGGAGCAGGGCGGCAAGTTCCTCGCCTTTGTCGGCCCCAAGCTCCAGCACACCGAGGCCTTCCTCAGGGTCGACGACACCAATTACTTCTGCCTGCGGAGCTGGCTCGACACCCGCAGCGGCGAGGTCGCACACCAGGTCTATGTTGAGGACAGCTATTACGGCTCCCCCTATCGCTGGGACGGGGCGCACGATGCCGACAACAAGACGCTGCGCTTCATCGCGATCAGTCGCAACGAGATCAGCTGTGACCAGGGTTGCTCCTATGCCGACGAGTTTGCCGCGGCGCTGCCCGAGGATTTGCTGCGGGCGCATCGCGATAGTGGGCTTGCGGTCACTTTCACCGCGCAGACCGGAAAGACGCTGGCGCTGACCGTCCCCGGCCTCTTTATCGCCGAGGAGCTGGCCGCGGTCGACGCCACCCGCGCCGCGCTCGCCGCCAACGCCAAGGCGGCGCAGGCGGCCGAGCCCGCGCCAGCTGCTGCACCCGCTGCTGCAGCGCCCGCGCCTACTCCGGCGGCCACAACCCCGCCAAAGTAGAATGGTCGGTCAGCCAGGCCCACCCGTGGCGGCGGTGATCGCCGGCATTTCGGTCAGCTCGACGAGGCCATAGGATCGGTCAAAGACGTATTCGCGATCAACCGACCGCCGGCAACACCTTGCTGCCGGCGACGGCCGGATGCGCGGCGATCAGGACGAAGGCGATGACGCACGGCTCGGTGCCGCGGTTGAACCAGTTGTGGATCGTGCCGCGCTGCACGATCACGTCGCCGGCCTTTAGGTGCACGTTCGCACCGTCGATGTCCATGTCGATCTCGCCCGACAAGATGCACGCATAGTCGATCGAGTCCGTCCGGTGATTGCGCCCACCATTACCGGGCGCGAACTCGATGATGCGGAAGACGGTGCCGTTGTCGTGTGTCGTGCCGGTCTGCCGCTTGGCCTCGTCGGCCTCGCCGTCGTTGTTGACCGGAAAACCTTCGCTGGTCCAGGCCACGCAGGCCGAAACCCCCGGACGCGGCGAGACGGGGCTGCAGATTTCATCGATCGTGATGATGGCCTTGCCGCTCCCGTCGTGGCCGGTAACAACCCGTCTCAGTCGCAATGTCATGGCGCTACCTCCCTGCAAGCGAGGCATCGATCCTGTATCGTGGACAAGCGACTGTCGAGCGAGACCCTTGATGCGCGCGCGATCTGCCGCCGCGCCCTCGCGGAAGAGGCTGCCGCTAGCCTTTTGCGTTGAAATCCGGGCGCTTGCCGATCCACAGCAATCCGGCGTCGTTGCCGAGGGTCGGGTCGGAGATGATCGGCAGGAAGATCTTCGCCGCCGCCATTGCCTCCTTCAATCGCAGTGCCGAGTCCGGTGGGGATTTCTGGTCGTGCACAACCAGTGCGATCCCGTCAATTTCGGCGAGGTTTGGCGGCACGGAGCGGCGGATCTGGCTACCTTCAACCCGCCAGCCGGCGATCTGCAGCTTGGTCGCGATCGCCAGCGCATAGTCGCCGGCGTCGTTGCCGCCAGGGTTGGCGACGATAGCAATCGTCGCGACCGGCTTGCCGACGAGGCTCTGTACGATCGCCTCGCCCTGATCGGTGCTGAGGGAACGCGGTTGATCCGCCTCCGGCATCCCCTCGATCTCGTCGAGCTTGGCAATGACAACGTCGGGGGCAAGCCGGTGCTGCAGCACATAGGTGAGGATACCGGCGAGTTGGCTGGCGAATTCCTGGGTAACCCCGACGCAATTGATCATCACCTGGCCTTGGTCCTGTGAGATCAACGCGCTGGTGACGAGGCCGCAACCCTGGCCTTGCGGCGCATCGTCGGCCCGAGCCGAGACGGGGACCAGGAACAAAGCGCTGAGGAGAGCGGGAATGAGCGATTTCATCGGCACGACCGGGGCTGGAAATCTGAAGCCCAAACCCTATTCCAGGTTTGCTTAACGTCTGGTTGACAGCCCGGGCAGCGCGCGCTCCCCTGCTCCATCATTTTGCGACGAGAGGTGCCGATGACCCCACGCCAAAAGCTACGGCAACTGATTGCCCGAAGCGGTTACACGATGGTGCCCGGCGCCTACGACACGTTGACCGCACGTCTGGTCGAGGCGGCCGGGTTCGAGGCGGTGTACCTCACCGGCGGCGGGTTTTCGCGCGCCAGCGGCTATCCCGATCTCGGCCTGCTGACCGTGGTCGAGAACGTGCATTTCATCGGGCTCACGGTCGAGGCGGTCGGCATTCCGGTGATCGCCGACGCCGATACCGGCTACGGCAATGCGATCAACGTCATCCGCACCGTGCGCGAGTACGAGAAATCGGGGGTCGCCGGGTTCCACATCGAGGACCAGGTCGCGCCGAAGAAATGCGGCCATTACGAGGGCAAGGAGGTGATCCCCAAATCCGAGATGGTCGGCAAGATCAAGGCCGCGGTCGATACCCGCCGCGACCCCGACATGGTGATCATCGCCCGCTCCGACGCGCGCGCGGTCGAGGGGCTCAGTGCCGCTATCGACCGGGTCAACGCCTATCTCGAAACCGGCGCCGATGTCGGCTTTGTCGAGGCGCCGCAATCGGTGGAGGAGTTGCGCATCGTCGGGCGCAGCGTCAACGGGCCGAACCTCGTCAACGTCTTCGAAGGCGGCAAAACGCCGATGCTCGCCGCCTCGGAACTCGAGGAAATGGGATTTCGCCTTGGCATCTACCCGTCGCAGACCCACCGCGCCGCGATCCGCGCCGCGCAGCGTGTCCTCGCGGTGCTAAAGGAAGACGGCCACACCACCCGCATCGAGAGCGAGCTCGCCACGTTCCAGGAACGCGAGCTCGCGGTCGGCACCGCAACGTGGCGCGAGCTGGAGGAGAAGTATCTGCGGATCAGCGGGACTTAGCAGCAGCCTCTGGTGGATGTTTCCTATGACCCGGCGAAGAACGGGCGAAACATCCGCGAGCGCGGGTTGCCCTTTGACAGGGCCGCCGATTTCGATTTTTCAACGGCAGTCATCGAAATCGATCGACGGCGCGACTATGGCGAAACCCGCATCGTCGCCTAGGTTATCTCGACAGTCGTTTGCATGCGCTCTGCTATGTTGAAGCTGGGACCGGGATCAGGGTCATCAGTTTCCGCAAAGCGAATTCGAGAGAGATGAGAAGATATGCGAGAACGAAAGCCGCTGACGGATGACGAAGGCGAAGTGCGCGAATTGCTGCTTGAAGATATCAGGCGCTTTCGCCCGATCGCCGAGGTATTGCCCGCCTCCAGCCTCAAAAAGCTGGGCCTGACGCCTGATGGGAAAAAAGCGAACCAACACAGGGAAAAGGTTACGTTGCAACTGTCGCGGGAAGTACTGGCACGCTTCCGCGCCACCGGACCGGGCTGGCAGACTCGCCTCGACGCAGCTTTGCGGGAGTGGCTGGAAAGCCACCCCGCAGAATAAGCTGATCCTCAAACCACCGGCGAGCGGCCGCCATCGACGTTGATCGCACAGCCGGTGACATAGCCGGCCGCGTCCGAGGCGAGGAAGGTCGCGACATTGGCAAATTCCTCGGCCTTGCCCATGCGCCCCATCGGCACCGCCTTGCCGGCCTGCGCGATGAAGTCTTCGAGGCTCACATTCGCGCCTTCGCGCTGGTGCCGGCGGACGATCTGGTCGCTGACGATGACCCCGACATGCAGCGAGTTGACCAGCACATTGTGCGGCGCGCCTTCCATCGACAGCGCCTTGGTGAAGTCCATCTGCGCGGCGCGGCTGACCGAGGTCGGCGCGCTGTCGGCGCCCGGCGCCTTGGCGCCGATATTGAGGACGCTGATGATGCGGCCCCATTTACGCGCCTTCATCTGCGGCAAGAGGATGCGACAGAAGCGGATCTGCGCGAACAGCTTCAGGTCGAGATCGGCCTGCCACTGCGCGTCGGTGATCGTCTCCGAGGGCCCGCGCGTCGATTGCCCGGCATTGTTGACAAAGATGTCGACCTTGCCGAACTCGCGGTTAGCCTGATCGCAGGCGGCCTGGATCGCCGCGGCCTTCGACACGTCGCAGCTGATCGTCAGGACCTTGCCCTTGCCGCCCATTTTCTGAATTTCGCCCTTGGCGTCGGCGAGCGTCGCCGCGTCGCGAGCGAGGATCGCTACATCGGCGCCCGAGGCCGCGTATTCCTTGGCGATCGCCAGGCCCAGCCCCTTGCTGCCGCCGGTGACGATCGCGCTCTTGCCGTCCAGTCGAATATCCATGACGTCCCTCCTGATTGGTCGCGGTCACTCTAGCGGGGAACGAGGCATCGCGGAAAGCGGCGCTATGCGGCGGTGAGCCGATCGACCTCGGTCAGTTCGTCCCCGCTCAGCGCCCAGCTCGCAGCCCGGACATTGGCTTCCAATTGCTCGGGCGACGTGGCGCCGGCGATGATGCCGGCGACGGCGGGCCGTGACGCCAGCCAGCTGAACGCCAATTCCAGCACGGTCTTGCCCCGCGCCTCGCAAAACGCCGCCAGGCGCTCGACGATCTCCCAGTTGCGCTCGGTCAGGTAACGGTCGGCCATGCGCGAGGTCATCGTCAGCCGCGCGCCCGCCGGCATCGCCTGGTTGCGCCGGTACTTGCCGGTCAAGAGCCCGTTGGCCAGCGGCGAGAACGGGATAAGGCCGAGCCCATACGCCTCGACCATCGCCGCCATGTTCGGCTCGTACTCGCGCTCCAGGAGGCTGTAGCGCTCCTGGCAGGCGATGTAATGCTCGAGGTGCTGGGTCCGCGACGTCCACTCCGCCTCGACCACCTGCCACGCGGTCAACGTCGAGCAAGCGACGTAGCGCACCTTACCGGCGCGCACGAGGTCGTCGAGCGCGCGCAACGTCTCCTCGATCGGCGTCCCCGGGTCCTCGATGTGCTGCCAGTAGAGATCGATGTAGTCGGTCTGCAGCCGGCGAAGGCTCGCTTCACAGGCCTCGATGATGTAGCGCCGTGACGCGCCTTGCAGTTTTCCCGACGCGTCCATAGGCCGGCCGAACTTGGTCGCCAGCACGATGTCCTTGCGCCGGTCGCCGAGGATTTTCCCGAGATATTCCTCGGCGCCGCCGCGCTCGCCATAGGTGTCGGCGTTGTCGAAGAGGGTGATGCCGAGGTCGAGCGCCTTGTGCACGACCTTCTGCGTCGCAGCGAAATCGATCCGGCCGGCGAAATTGTTGCAGCCAAGCCCGATGAGCGAAACCTGTAACCCCGAGCGACCCAGATTGCGCTGTTCCACAGGCGTCCCCGCGATCCTTGAGGGTCGAGACTACAAAGCGGGCCGGCAGCGGCGCAACACGGCCTTCAGTTGTGCGGCGGCACCTCCGCCGGCGGCACGATTTTCATCACCGCCACGCTCGGCTTTTCGGTGATGCCGAAAGGCCCCGGAACCTTGTGCGAGACGGGCGGCAAGCTACGCAGATAGGCCACCAGCGCCAACACATCGGACTTCGTCATGTTGGCCAACGCGCGCCACGGCATGATCGGCGCAAGGATCCGCCCATCCGGCCTCACTCCGGTGGTCAGCGCCGTCGCAATCTGCTCCGGCGTCCAATCGCCAAGGCCGGTTTCCTTGTCGGGGGTCAGGTTTGGACCGACGAATACACCGAGATCGCCAACCTGAAAACCAACGTCCGAGCCGCCGAGATAGAGCGTCATATCCGGCTTGCCGAAGAAGTAGCCCGGCGTGTGACAATCGAGACAGCCGCCGAGATTGGCAAGATATTTGCCGCGCTCCACCGGCCCGTCGTCGGCCCAAACAGGCGATGAAAGCATGGCAACGACGCCAAGCAACGCACAAACCCAAGGCTGTCGCATCGTTCTCCCCATTCGCTGTATGGTTAAGCCGACCGTAGCGCATCGGTCGCTATCGCGACACGGTCGGCCGCCGGATTTGGTTAACGAGATCGTCACCTTCGGCCTTTAGCGTTCCGCAGCTGGTCTGTCCATTGCACTGGTTGGACCCAGGGGGGGTCGTCATGGCGGGGAAGAACTACGATTTCGATCTGGTGGTGATCGGCTCCGGCC
>DATNJF010000181.1:0-9624 GCA_035604035.1 Allostellaceae bacterium
CCGCCGTGGGAACCCCGACCTCCTGCTCCCGCAGCACCGCGATGATCTGCTCTTCCGTGAACCTTGATCGCTTCATCGTCCGTCCCTTCCGTTGGGTCGGACTCTAGCTTCGCCTGGAGGAGTTTCAGGGGGTCACGTCACCGACCACCCCGCACGGGTCGAGGTCGCCGATCCCGAACGGGTAGTCCGAGCCGAGCATCACTCTGTCGGCGCCGACCACATCGACCAGGAACCGCAAGGCTAGCGGCTCGAACAACACGGTGTCGAAATAGAGCCGACGGAAACCTTCCTCGGGGTCGGCGTAGTCGGGGTGGATGACCCGGTTGCGCTTCAATCGCCCGAGCGCGTAGGGCAGCGCGCCGCCGGCATGTGAGAGCAAAAGGCTCACCCCAGGATAGCGGGTCAAATGGCCCGGGAACAGCAGCCGCGCCACCGCGATCGTCGTGTCGGCCAGCCGCCCGACCGCGTTGATCAGATCGTAGCCGTCGAGCCGGTCGTCGCTGCAGATGTAGTGCGGGTGCAGGAAGATCGCCGCGTTCCGGGCTGAGGCGACTTCCCAGAACGGGTCGAGCGTTGGATCGTCGAGATTACCGCCGACGCCCTTTGGCTGAGTCGCGATCATCGCGCCCTTGAAACCGGCATCGAGCGCCTCTTCGAGCACCTTTGCCGCCAGCCTCCCATCCTGCAGCGGTACGGTGGCGAGCGCGCTGAGCTGGTTCAGCGCCACGGCGTCCTTGGCCATGTGCTCGTTGTAGAAGCGCGCCCAATCGGCGCCCTCGTCCCCGGGCAAATCGTAGCCGTAGACATCGGTCCAGCCGCCGACGAGCTGGTGATCGACCCGCGCCTTTAGTAGCCACTCCTTGCGTTGCGCCAAATCGTGCAGGCGCGGCTGGATCGGCCGCCCCGGCCCGCCGGCGGCGAATTCCATGCGCGGCGAGGCCGCATCGTGCAGTTTCACCGAGGGAAACAACCGCTTCTCCGCGCGCATCGCGTCGAGCAAGGTCGCAGGAACGACATGGGCGTGGGTGTCGATGATCATTTGCCGGGTTCCTCCCGCAGTTTCTCGCTGATCGGCCGGTAGAGGCGCACCCGCGAGTCGGCACGGGCGAGCTCCATCACCGGCCCCGGATCGGAGATCACCGCGAGCCCGAATTCGGCGGCGTCGCTGTCGAGCCCGGCGACCTTGGTCCAGGCGACCGATATCCCGGCCGGCAGCGCCACATCACGCGTATTTTCGAGCCGCAGCAGGGTCGAGCTTTGTGGCACATCAGGTGTCTCGGCGAGCCCCTCGAGAAGATTTCGCCTCCAGTTGAGGTGCAGCGCTCGCCACTCGCCGGTCGAACCGGGGCCCCCGCGCGAGCGGTATTCCGGGCTGTCAAAAATCGAGGCGGAATCGACCTGGTGCAGCGCCAGATACGGAGCGGGGCAGGGCAGCAGCGACTGGAAGCGTTGCGAGGCGCGGAACCCGGGCACGCTCAGCAGCACGCGGATATGGGCGAGATACCAGGCGTGCCACTCGGCCTCTCGGTCGCCGAGCTTCATGTCCATCTCGACCATGTAGATCATCGCGTTTCGCTTCCCCTTTATTTGCATGGCGAGATTGCTTGGTCTGCGCGCCCGCCGCAATGACGCCATTTTGTCATTGCCGGCGCAGCGAGTAGACTGCCGCCGCCGGGAGGAAAAGCCAGGAAAAGGAAGCGCGCGATGCCCGAGGCAAAGAGCGGACGCAGCGGCGCGGCGCCGGATTTCGCCGAGCTGAAGTCGCGCGCCGAGGCGCTGATCCCGACGCTGCGCGAGCGCGCCGCGCGCGCCGAGGAACTGCGCCGGCTGCCCGACGAAACCATTGCCGACCTGCATAAATCCGGGCTCTTCCGCATTCTCCAGCCAAAACGGGTCGGCGGCAGCGAGTTGCCGTTTCGCTCGATCGTCGAGCTGGTCGCAATCATCTCCCGCGGCGACGCCTCGACCGGCTGGGTGCTGGCCAATTTGGCGGCGCACCATTGGCTCCTCGGCATGTGGCCGAGGCAGGCGCAAGACGAGGTCTGGGGCGCGTCGCCCGACAATCTTATCGGGTCGGCGCTGATCTTCCCGCGCGGGCGGGCGCATAAGGTCGAGGGCGGTTACCGGCTCACCGGCCGCTGGCCGTTTTCGAGCGGCGTCGACCCGTCGGCCTGGAACCTGATCGGCGGCATCTTCCAGGACGAGGAAAGCGGCACCACCGCGCCGCGCATCTTCCTGCTGCCGGCCAAGGACTACACGATCATCGACACCTGGCACGTGATCGGCCTCGCCGGCACCGGCAGCAAGGATGTGGCGGTCGAGGACGTCTTCGTGCCCGAATACCGCACCCTCGCGGTCGACCAGATCGCCGGCGGCCCCAATCCGGGCAGCGAGGTCAATCATTCCGTCCTGTACCAGCTTCCGGCGATCAGTCTCTTCGCCTTTTGCATCGCCGGGGTGACGCTCGGCATCGCTCAGGGAGCGAACGAATATTTCACCGAGACGACGCGCACGCGGCTGTCGAGCTATTCGGGGCGCAGTGTCGCCGATTTCAACACCGTCCAGGTGCATGTCGCCGAGGCGGCGGCCTTGGCCGACGCCGCGCGCGCGATCATGCTCGGCGATTGCGACGAGGCGACCGCCAGCGTCGCCGCTGGCAAGATCCCCGACCTCGCCGCGCGCGCCCGCTATCGCCGCGACGGCGCCTTCGCCGCGACGCTATGCACCAAGGCGGTCGATATATTGTTCGCGGCGACCGGCGGCGGCGCGATTTATGCGCGGAACCCGCTGCAGCGCGCGTTCCGCGACGCCCACGCCGCCAACGCGCACTACGTTTTGAACTGGGACATCAACGGCGCCATGTACGGTCGCGTCGCGCTCGGCCTGCCCCCCGATGCGACGCTCTAAGCCCAAGCCAGAAGTCGAGGAAGTCAGCGTGCCAAACGACATACCCGGCAGTCACAGCGCGACGGTGCACAGCACCTCGGCCGAGGGTTTCAACACGCGCGAGTTGCGCAACGCGCTCGGCTCCTTCGCCACCGGCGTCACGATCATCACGACGCGCGACCGCGAAGGCAAGCTGCACGGCATGACCGCGAACTCGTTCACCTCGGTGTCGCTCAACCCGCCCTTGGTGCTGTGGAGCAGCTCGCTGTTCGCGCAGAGCCTGCCCGCGTTCCAGGAATCGAGCCATTTCGTCGTCAACATCCTGGCTTTCGACCAGATCGAGCTATCGAACAAATTCGCCAAGCAAAGCGACGACAAATTCGTCGACGTGGACCACATCATCGCCGACAGCGGCGCCCCGGTGATCATCGGCGCGGCGGCGCATTTCGACTGCCGCAACGAGTTCCGTCATTACGGCGGCGATCACATCATCTTCATCGGCCATGTCGAGCGCTTCGCCTACACCGACCGGCCAACCCTGATGTTCTGCCGCGGCAAATACATGCGCGGCGAGCCGATCCTGCAGGGCTGAGGCGGCGGATGGCGGAGCCCCGCAACATCGCGGTCATCGGGCTCGGCATCATGGGCTCGGCGATCGCGCGTAACCTGATCGCCGCCGGGTTTTCGGTCAGTGGCTTCGACGTCGATCGAGGCCGGATGGCGTTGCTGTCGCGCGACGGCGGCCGTCCGTCCGGCTCGGCCGCGGAGGCGGCGCGCGGCGCGGCAATCGCGCTGACCTCGCTGCCGAGCGTCGCCGCATTGGAGAGCACGGTCAGGAACCTTATCGCCGAACCACAACCCGGCCTCATCGTCATCGAGGTCAGCACCTTCCCGCTCGGCGCCAAGGAGGCGGCGCGCGACCGGCTGGCTTCCGCCGGCATGACCCTGCTCGACTGCCCGTTGTCGGGCACGGGTGCGCAGGCGGTGACCAAGGATCTCGCGGTCTATGCCAGCGGCGATGAGGCGGCGTTCGGGCGCTGCCGTGAGGTGTTCGCGGGGTTTGCCCGGATCACCCATTATCTCGGCGCCTTCGGCAACGGCAGCCGGATGAAGTTCGTCGCCAATTTGTTGGTCGCGGTGCACAACGTCGCCGCCGCCGAGGCGATGGTGCTCGGCACCAAGGCCGGGCTCGATCCGCAGCGTATCCTCGAGGTGATTGGCAGCGGCGCCGGCACCTCGCGCATCTTCGAGTTGCGCGGCCCGATGATGGCAAAGGGCGTCTATACCCCGCCGACCGCGACCATGCATGTGCTGCAAAAGGACAGCGGCATCATCGCCGAGTTCGCTCGATCGCTCGGCGTCTCGACGCCGATGCTCGCCGCGGCGGCGCCGCTCTACGACGAGGCCGAAAAGGCGGGCTACGCCGAAGAGGATGTCGGCGCCGTGCATGCGGTTCTCGCCCGCCGCGCCGGGCTCAAACAGAACGCTCCAAAGGGGTCTTGAAGATGCTGACCGAACGCCAATTGGCCGCCTACCGCAACGACGGGTTTGTCGTCATCCCGGACGTGTTCTCGCCGGCCGAGATCGCCGAGCTGCGCGCGGTCACCGACGAGTTCGTCGTCAAGTCGACGAAGGTCGCGGCGAATGACGAGGTCTACGACCTCGAAGACACGCATTCCGCCAACGATCCCCGCGTGCGGCGGATCAAGACACCGCACGCGCATCACGAGACTTACCGTCGCGCCAGCAGGAACCCGGCGGTGGTTGCGATCCTTGAGGAACTATGGGGCAGCGTCCGCTTCGACACAGGCAAGCTCAACATGAAATCGGCCGGTTATGGCAGCTCGATCGAATGGCACCAGGATTGGGCGTTCTACCCGCACACCAATGACGATCTCGCCGCGGTCGGCATCATGCTCGACGACTTCACCCCCGAGAACGGGCCGATGCTGATGATCCCCGGCAGCCATGTCGGGCCGATCCTCGACCACCACGATTCCGACGGACGCTTTTGCGGCGCGATCGATCCAAACGCGCCTGGGATCGACTTCTCCAAGGCGGTGCCGTGTCTCGGCAAGGCCGGGACGATTACGATCCACCATGTCCGGCTGGTGCACGGCTCGGCGACCAATCTTTCCGGCCGCGAGCGGCGCTTCCTTCTGTACCAGTACCGCGCCGCCGATGCCTGGCCGCTCCTCGGCTTCAAGGACGGCATCGAGAAGTTCGACGAGTTGATCCTCGCCGGTGAGCCGACCCTGGAGCCGCGCCTCGCGCCGGTGCCGGTGCGCCTGCCGCTGCCGCCGGCCTTGAACCAGGGCTCGATCTACGAGAACCAGCGCACCGCCGGCCGGCGCTTCTTCGAGCCGACGGCGGCGCCGCGAGCCGTCGCCGCCGAATAGGCCGCCGCCGTGCCGGGACCGCTTAATGGATACCGCATCGTCGATTTGACCCAGAATGTCGCCGGGCCGCTGGCGACGATGATCCTCGGCGACCAGGGCGCCGACGTGATCAAGGTCGAGCCTTTGGAGGGCGGCGACGCGACCCGGTCGTCGGCGCAGCGGCGCGGTGGGTTCTCGACCTCGTTCCTCAATAACAACCGCAACAAGCGCTCGGTTGCTCTCGACCTTAAAGCCGCCGCCGGCCGCCGGGCGTTGTTGAAACTCTGCGAAGGCGCGGACGTTTTCGTGCAGAATTTCCGCCCCGGCGTCGTCGAGCGTCTCGGCCTCGACGAACCTGCGGTGCGGGCGGTCGCGCCCAACATCGTTTACGTCTCGATCAGCGGGTTTGGCGAGATCGGGCCCTATGCGCAAAAGCCGGTCTACGATCCCGTCATCCAGGCTTATTCCGGCCTCGCCACGGTGCAGGCCGGCGCCGACGATTTGCGTCCGCGGATGCTGCGCACCATCCTTCCCGACAAGCTGACTGCGATCACCGCCTCGCAGGCGATTACCGCGGCGCTCTTGGCGCGCGAGCGCACCGGCAAGGGCCAGCACGTCCGGCTGTCGATGCTCGAGGCGGTGGTGGCGTTCTTGTGGCCCTCCGACATGGGCGACCAGACCCTGGTCGGCGACGAGCCGGCGACCCAAGAAAAGGCGAGCGCCACCGACCTCGTCTACGAGACCGGCGATGGCTGGATCACCGTCGCGGTGCAGACCAACGCGCAATGGGTCGCGTTGACCCAGGCGCTGAGCAAGCCGGAATGGCTCGACGACGAGCGCTTCAAAACCCCAGCGCTGCGCCAGAAGAACGTCGAGATGAGGCTCAAGCTGACGCAGGAAGCGCTTGCCGGCGGCACGTCCGAGCACTGGCTCGACCGGCTCACCAAGGCCGGCGTGCCCTGCGCCCCGGTCCTCACCCGCAACCAATTGATCCGCGCGCCGCAGGTCGAGGCGCTCGGCATGATCGTCGAGACCGACCACCCTCACGCCGGCCGCCTACGCCAGATGCGCAACGCCGCGCGCTTCGCGGCGACGCCGGCCTCGATCCGCCGTGGCGCCCCAGCACTGGGCGAGCACACGCAGGAGGTCCTCGCCGAGATCGGCTACAGCCCCGCCGAGATCGCCGGCTTGCGCGCCGACGGGGTGATCGGAGGAAAATGATCGATTTCTATTACTGGCCGACCCCGAATGGCTGGAAGGTGTCGATCATGCTCGAGGAATGCGGGCTCGAATACCGCATGGTCCCGGTCAATATCGGCAAGGGCGACCAGTTCAAGCCCGAGTTCCTCGCGATCAGCCCGAACAACCGCATGCCGGCAATTGTCGATCACGACGAAGCCGGTGGCCCGATGCCGGTCTTCGAATCGGGTGCGATCCTCTTGCATCTCGCCGAGAAGGCGGGCCGCTTCGCACCGACCGACCGGCGCGGCCGCAAGGAGCTGATGGAATGGCTGTTCTGGCAGGTCGGCAATCTCGGGCCGATGGCCGGACAGCTCAGCCATTTCGTCAATTACGCCAAGGGCGAGCACCCGTATTCTCACAAGCGCTACGCCGACGAGTACAACCGCTGCCTCGGCGTGCTCGACCGCCGGCTTGAGGGCCGCGAATTCATCCTCGGCGACTATTCGATCGCCGACATGGCGTCGTTCCCTTGGGTGCTGATCTCGAAGCCGCTGGGTCAGGCGCTCGACGATTTCCCCAACGTCGCACGCTGGCGCGAGGCGGTGAAGTCGCGCCCGGCGGTGCAACGCGGCATCGATCTCGGCAAGGAACTGCGCCGTGCGGCCCCGCCGACCGATGCCGAGCGCGCGATCCTCTTCAACCAGACCGCCCAAGCGCTGCGGCGCTAGTTTCGGCGCGCAGCGCCCATAAAATTCACCACGGAGACACAGAGAACACGGAGATTTCTCCCGTACCCTATCTCCGTCTCCTCTGTGCCTCTGTGGTAATTCTTTGCGGCTTCGCCGCGATAACAGCAGGGAGGAAAAGATGGCACTCAGCGTGCGCCGCATCGTCACCGGGCATGATCCAAAGGGCCGCGCCGTCGTCGCCACCGACGAGACCTTCAGCGCCGCCGAAAGCCCGACGCGACCGGGCATCTCGCGCGTCGAAATCTGGTCGACCGACGCGATGCCGGTCGACAATTCCGAAGGTGCTGCCGGCGACGCGCAGCGCGCCGGATTTGTGAAGCGCTACAACTATGTCGGCACCGGGCAGGGCACGGTGGTCCGCGTCACTTCGTTCGCCCCCGGCTCGCCCGGCTTTATGCACCGCACCGAGACCGTCGACTACGCGATCCTGCTCTCGGGCGAATGCGACCTCGAATTGGACGACGGCAAGACCGTACCCATGAAGCCGGGCGACATCTGCGTGCAGCGCGGCACCATGCACGCCTGGGTCAACCGCGGAACCGAGCCGGCAGTCTTCGCCTTTGTGCTGATCGACGCCGATCCGGTCGAGATGGCCGGACAGAAGCTGACGACGTATTATCCGGCGCGGTGAGCTTCGGAAAGTAGGGCGGACAAGCGCAGCGCAATCCGCCAGATCGTTTGATGGCCGACCTTCCTCGGCGGAATACGCTACGCTTCCGTCCTACGGCGCCTATTAGTCGCGCAGGACGGCATCATATTCTTCGAGAGCCTCGTCACGCAGGCATGAGCTGAACATCGCGGAGTAGACCGCCACGAGCTGGGCGCTGTCTCCAGTGGCGAGACACTTGGCGAACTGCACGCAGAACTGCTCCTGGAGCCGCCGGCCGGCGATAATCTGCTCGACAGTGGGGACAACGACTGGACTTGGCTGCTGGAGCAGTGCCGCTTTTTCCCTGATGTAGGCAGTCATCGCGACCGTAGCGCACTGGTTCTGCGCCACCTCGCGGGCGGTTGGTGTTGGCGGGTGCTTTCCTTGTCGGCTGTAGGCGACCATCAGAACGAGAACAACCAATCCGGCCGCGCCGAGCGCTGCCCACAGTGGCTTTCCGCCAATCCGCATCCCGCTAGAGTTGCTGCCCGTCCGGGATTGTCAAGGACTGCTGCCGGTGGCGGGCGAGACGCCTGCGGTCCATTACCCCAGTTTCTTCCGGTAGAGCGCGATCAGCTGCTCCCAGTGGCGCTCGGCGGCGGGCACGTCGTAGCACCAGCGCTCGGGGAAGGCGAAGCCGTGATGGACGCCCATATACATCTCGATTTCGCCCGCCGTGCCGGCGCGCTGGAACAGAGTCTTCAGCTCCTCGACCATCGGCAACGGCGCCAGCTCGTCATGCTCGGCGCAGGCGATGTGCACCTCGCCCTTGATCTTGGCGAGGTTCAAATGCGGGCTCTCCTCGGCGTCGTTGACCAGCCAGGTGCCGTAGAACGTGGCGGCGGCGGCGATGCGGTCGGGATAGCGCGCCGCGGCCGCCAATGCGTAGGGTCCGCTCATGCAATAGCCGTGAATTCCCGCCGGCCCGCTTTTCGCCGCGCTCTGCCCGGCTGCGAATTCGAGCATCGTGGCGACATCGTCCATCACCGGGGGGATCGTCATCTTGGTGCGCACCGCGCGCATCCGCGCCTGCTCGGCCGAGCCTTTCACCAGCACGTCTGGCCCGTAAATCGTGTCGCGCCCGGCGCGGTAATAGAGGTTGGGCAGCAGCACGTAGTAGCCGACGGTCGCGAGGCGCCGCGCCATCATCCGCAGCTCCGCGCGGATGCCGGGTGCGTCCATCATCAGCATCACCGGGGGATAGGGGCCGCCGCGCTCGGGATGGACGATAAACGTTTCCATCGCGCCGTCCCTGGTGGCGATGTCGATGGTCTCTTCGATCATGCGAATTTCTCCCAAAACGGAGCCGCGGCCTTCCATGTCCGGCCGGTTGCGGCAAGGCCGCAACCCAACCGGAGCGACGGTTACACTGGGGTTACTCCATTCACGGTGACGAGCGGTGGAAAAATCTGCATTATGGTGATTACGGGGTGTTTGGGCCCCGGGTCTGAGATTGGGAATTGCGTCGTGGAAAACGGGAGAGGGCATCGCGACCGCGGTCGGCGGCGCGACTTTGACGAGGGTGAGTTTGGCGGCGGCGGCGGGGGTTATGGTGCACCGGCGCCGCGGTTTAGCTCGGGACCACGGTTTGAGGAGCAGCCGTCGGGTCCGCCGGTGACGGCGGTGGTGAAGTGGTTTCGGGCCGATCGCGGGTTTGGCTTTGTCGAGCTGGCGGACGGGTCGGGCGACGCGTTTTTGCACGCGAGCGTGTTGGGCCGGATCGGGGTTCAGGCGGTTGAGACCGGCGAGACCCTGGAGGTGCGGGTGGCGCCCGGACAGC
>DATNJF010000182.1:0-39449 GCA_035604035.1 Allostellaceae bacterium
AGCGCAGCGCGTCGAACCCGGCTTCGAGATTGGGCCCGCCGCGCGGGCCGGCATGGACCGGGGTGCCGGCCGGCTTGTCGATGACCAGCATCAGCCCATCGCGATAGAGTATCCTGTCGGCGAGATGCCCGGCCCCGGAGGCGCGCATGACCCTATCGTCCAGCATCGAAACCCATTTCTTCGCCGATGACGGCACTGTACCCAACAACCGGCTGCCGCTCGTGCTTTATCGCGGCGCGCTCGGCAGCGAGGGCGATCTCGCCGCGCTCTGCGAGGAGATGTTCGAGGCCAATGGCTGGCCCGGCGCCTGGCGCAACGGCATCTATGGCCACCACCATTACCACAGCACCGCGCACGAGGTGCTCGGCATCGCGCGCGGCTCGGCCCGCGTCAGGCTCGGCGGCGAGAACGGCGCCACGGTCGAATTGCGCGAAGGCGATGTCGTGGTGATCCCGGCGCGGGTCGCGCACAAGCGCGAGAGCGCCACGGCCAATCTGCTGGTCATCGGCTCCTATCCGAAAGGCCAGCGGCCCGACATCTGCCGCGCCGAAGCCGGTGCGCACGACAAATCCGCGGTAAATGTCGCGCGGGTTGCGCTTCCGGGTTGCGATCCCGTGACCGGCCGGGCCGATCCGCTGATCGATTGCTGGCGGCGGGCCGGTTCGCTATAACGCGCCGCTTCGCCCCGGAACGAGTAAGCCATGGCCCTTGAGCGCACCTTGTCGATCATCAAGCCGGACGCGACCCGGCGCAATCTTACCGGCGCGATCAACGACCGCTTCGAGAAGGCGGGGCTGCGCATCATCGCGCAAAAGCGGATGCGGCTGAGCCAGGAGATCGCCGGGCAGTTCTACGCAGTCCACGCGGCGCGGCCGTTCTACAACGACCTCGTCAGCTTTATGAGCTCGGGGCCGGTGGTGGTGCAGGTGTTGGAAGGCGAGGGGGCGATCGCCAAGAACCGCGACATCATGGGCGCGACCAATCCGGCCAACGCGGCGCCCGGCACCATTCGCAAGGATTTCGCCGAGTCGATCGAGGCCAATTCGGTGCACGGCTCCGACTCGCCGGAGACCGCGGCGCAGGAGATCGCGTTCTTCTTTTCCGCGATGGAAATCTGCCCGTAGCGCGGCGGGCTATTTGGTTCGTCTTTCCTGCGAAGGCGGGAACCTATGGCGAGTGACGAGGCGGTAGCCCTGGACCCCCGCTTGCGCGGGGGCGACGAACTTATGAGAGCCTAAAGCAGGAAAATCGCCATTCCGCCGAGGATGATGATGATCGCGACGATCATGATCTTCATGAAGCGGCAGAAGCCCGTCCAGGTCTGGCGGTGCCGTTCGAGTTCCGCATCAACCGTCGTCAGCATGATCGTCCCCGTGTTCTCAAGCGTGCTCCCGCCTGTATAGCCGAACCACGTGCGGAGGCAAGTTTCTAGGTAAGCCTCTCTGTCGGATTGAGCGCGGTGAGGTCGGGCGGCAGCCCACCGGTGACCGCGACTCGATTACCATCGATGCTAAGCCGCTCCTCGGCAAAAAGCCGCACCGCTAGCGGGTAGAGCCGGTGTTCGGCGGCGAGGATGCGCGCGGCGAGCCGGTCTTCGTCGTCGCCGTCCTCCACCGGGACGACGGCCTGGGCGATGATCGGCCCGCTATCGACCTCGGCACGGACGAAATGCACGGTGCAGCCGGAGAACTTGACCCCGGCGGCGAGTGCTTGGCGCTGTGGATGCAGGCCCGGGAAAGCCGGCAGCAGCGAGGGGTGGATATTGACCATCCGGTCACGCCACGCCACGACAAAGTTCGTGTCCAGCAACCGCATGAACCCGGCGAGCGCGACGAGGCCGATTTGCGCCGCGCGCAACTCCCGATCCGCCGCCGCGGCGAACGCCGCGCGGTCGCTCTCGGCGATGACATGGTGGGGGATCCCGGCCGCTGCGGCGCGGGCCAGTCCGGCGGCGTCGGCGCGATTGCTGATGACGAGGGCGATCTCGGCCGGGTAGGCGGGGTCGGCGGCGGCATCGACGAGCGCCTGGAGGTTCGAGCCGCGCCCCGAAATCAGCACGCCGACCTTGAGCCGCTCCATCCTGCCTCCGCGCCGCGGCCTCGCCGGGCTGTCGATGGCATCCTCGGCAAAACTGCGGTATGACCGCAGAGCGCGGTCGGGGAGCCGCGAAGGATAGGGGATCGAGGGCGTTTGCCCAAGGGATGTTCGCCATGATCGGGCCGCGATCGCCGGGACGCTTCCGCTTCCCGAAACGGTGGGGCGTCGTCGGCGCGGCCTTGCTGCTTGTCACGTTGCTAGCGCCCCTGCCCACGGCGGCGCAGGACGATCCGTTCACCGCGACGGTGACCGTCGACGCGACCGCCGACGATGTCGCCAAGGCGCGCGAGATGGCCCGGCGCGACGGTCAGCGCAAGGCCTTGACCGCAGTCGTCGACAAGCTCACGGGCGGGCCCGGCAAGGCGAAGCTGCCAAAGCTCAGCGACAACCAGATCACCGATCTGGTCGCCAGCTTCGAGGTCGCCGACGAGAAGATGACCGCGGTGCGCTACACCGCCGACTACACCTATCATTTTCGTCCCACTGAGACGCAGGCGATGTTGACCGGCGCGGGGATCACGCCCAACACGCCCAATGCCGGCACCGCGACCGCCGCGCCCCCGGCCGGCGCACCACCGGCGCCTGGCGCCGCTCCCGACAACGGGACCCTGCAAGGACCGGCGCAGACCCTGACCGCGACGCTGCCCGTCGACAGTCTCGAGGATTGGATCAAGCTGCGCGACCGCTTGGCCACGTTGCCGTCGATCAAGAAGCTCGACGTGAAGTCGCTGTCGCGCCAGGAGGCGACGGTCGACATCCAATATGTCGGCTCGCTCGACCAGCTCAAATCGAGCCTGGCGACGATCCATCTCGGTCTTGAGGGCAGCGATCCGACCTGGCGCCTGGCGCGGACGCCCTAGTCCATGACCTCATGACCCGGCTTGGCCTCAACCTGCCGAACCTGATCACGCTGACGCGGCTGCTGTCGGTACCGCTGATGATCTGGCTGATCGTCGGCGAAGAGTATGGCATCGCCTTCTGGGTATTCATCGCCGCGGGAGCCAGTGACGCGCTCGACGGCTACATCGCCAAGCGGTTCGACTGCCGCACCCGGCTCGGGGCGCTGCTCGATCCCACGGCCGACAAGGCGCTGCTGTCGAGTGTCTATGTCGCGCTCGGCATCGCCGGGAAGTTGCCGAACTGGTTGGTGATCCTCGTGGTGTTCCGGGACGTGATGATCATCGGCGGCTTCGTGCTGATCCAGACGCTCGCCGCGCCGCGCGAGTTCGACCCGCTTTACATCAGCAAGATCAACACCCTGACGCAGATCGCTTTGGTCGCCTACGTGCTCGCGCGGCTCGGGATCGGCTTCCCGGACGGCGAGGTGACCCTGGTGCTGGTGTGGATCGCGGCGCTGACCACGGTGTTGTCGGGCCTCTCCTATCTAGTGCGGTGGGCGCGCATCCTTTCCGGCGCGGAGCAGCATTCATGAGCCGGCGCGGCTACCGCCTGCTGTTCTGGCTCGGCTTCATCCTGATCACGATCATCGCGCTTGGGATGGTGCAGAGCATCCTCTTGCCGTTCGCGGCCGGTGTGGTGCTCGCCTTTATCCTCTCGCCCGCGGTCGCTCGTCTCGAGCGCTGGGGCGTACGGCGCAGCCTGGCCGCGCTTGCCGTGCTCTTCGTGTTCCTGGTCGGCGTCGTGCTGGTCTTCGTGATCCTGGTGCCGCTGATCCAAAACCAGGTCGTCCAGCTGATTGGCAAGGTGCCGGCGCTTGTTACCTTCCTGCAAGACCAGCTCGGTCGGGCGGTGGATCTGCTGCAGCAACAACTGCCGCCCGAACAGATGGCCAAATTGCGCGATCTCGTCGGCACCAAGCTCGGCGAAGCCGTGGCTTGGATCGCCTCGCTGCTCCAGAGCCTTATCACCAGCAGCATCGCGGTCCTCAACATCGTCTCGCTGGTGGTGATCACGCCGATCGTCACCTTCCTGTTGATGCGCGACTGGGAGACGATCGTCGCGCGGATCGACGATCTGGTGCCGCGCCAGTCGCTCGTCACGGTGCGCGCTCAGGCCCGCGCGGTCAGCGATACGCTGGTGGGGTTTATCCACGGCCAGGCACTCGTCTGCCTGATCCTGGCGATCTATTACGGCACGACCTTGAGCTTTGCGCGGCTCGAATCCGGTCTCGCGCTCGGCCTCTTGATCGGTGTCCTGGCGGTGATCCCGATGCTCGGCGCCGCGCTCGGCTTCGTGCTGGCGCTTGGCCTCGCCGCGACGCAATACGGTACCTGGACGGCTATCCTGACCGTGGTCGGGATCTTCGCGGTGGGCCAGGTGATCGAGGGCAATTTCCTGACCCCGAAGCTGGTCGGCGACCGCATTCGCCTACACCCGGTCTGGGTGATCTTCGCGTTGTTCGCCGGTGCCACGTTGTTCGGTTTTGTCGGGGTGCTGCTCGCGGTGCCGTCGGCAGCGGTGATCGGCGTGCTGGTGCGGTTCGCAGTCAGCCGCTACCGGCGCAGCGCCCTCTACGACCCGCGCCAGCCCGAGGCGCCGCGCGGCCTCACCCCGTATCAATGAGGCACCGGCAGCGCGCGTTTAACCTGCCCGTCGAAACCGGCTTCGGCAGCGCCGATTTTCTCGTCTCCGACTGCAATCGCGACGCCTTCGAATGGATCGAGCGCTGGCCCGATTGGCCGTCGCGGGTGCTAGTGCTGTATGGCCCCGCCGGCAGCGGTAAGACGCATCTCGCGCATCTGTGGTGCGAGCGCGCCGGCGCGGCGCTGACCGGAGGTGCCGCGATCGGCGGCGCGGCTCCTTCGGACGCTGCCGCTATCGCGATCGACGACGCCGAGCAGGCACCAGAGGAGCCGCTCCTCCACTTCTACAACAGCGCGCTCGAGCGCGGCGCGAGCTTATTGCTCACCCTGCCGGCGCCACCGGCCTCGCTGTTATTGGCGTTGCCGGACCTGGCCTCGCGGCTGCGGGCGCTCCCGGTCGTCGGCATCGCGCCGCCCGACGACGCGCTTCTGGGCGCGGTGCTGGTTAAGCAGTTCGCCGACCGACAGATCCGCGTCGCGCCGGGGGTGATCGCCTATCTCGTCGCCCGCATCGAGCGCTCATTCGCCGCGGCGGCGTCGGTGGCGGCGCGGCTCGACGATGCGGCGCTGAGCGCGGCGCGGCCGATCACGGTCAAGCTGGCGCGCGAGGTGCTCGCCGAGCCGGGACGCTAATCCTTGGCGCCGAGCGATTTCACCGTGACGTAATCGACCAGGCGGTGGCGCGCGCTGTCGAGCTCGGCCCAGCTCGTGGCGATGACAAAGCGGGCGCGCACCCCGGTCGGGAATTTGCCGTTGGCGAGGTTGCTGAACCCGGACGAGTTGGGATCGGCGAGCGCGGTGGCCAACTCGTGCAGCCCCGGATTGTGGCCGACCACCATCACCGCTCCGCAGGCCTCGTCGAGGCGCCGCAAACAGCGAAGGATCGCTTCCGGCGTCGCCAGATAGAGCCCCTTCTCGTAGCGGATTTTCGGCGCCGTCTTGTATCCCTCCAGCGCCAATTCTGCGGTTTCGCGCGCCCGCAGCGCGGTTGAGCACAAGACCAGGTCGAGCGCGCCGATCGCCGCCGGCAACGTCTCGCCGATCAGCCGCGCCGCCTCGCGCCCGCGTTTGTTGAGCGGCCGCTCGTGGTCATCCGCATCGTCGTCCCAGCTCGACTTCGTGTGCCGCAGCAAGTGCAATTGGTGCATCGGCGATCCTCCGCGCCGGAGCTTGCCTTTAGAACATATCCGGCGTGATCACGTTCTGCGGATTATTCGTCAATAATGCGGCGCGCATGGTTTCGGCCGATTTGCGCCGCGTGTCGATCCAGGATTGCGGCGTCAGCCAGGCCGAATGCGGGGTGATGACCAGCCTTCCCTCCAGCCATTCCTCCTTGGCACGATAGGCGCGCAGCAGTTCGGGGATGGGCTCAACCGGCGGCTCGACCGGCAGAACGTCGAGCCCGGCGCCGGCGATGTGACCGCTCTTCAACAGCGTGTAGAGCGCGTCGAGATCGAGGATCGGGCCGCGCGCGTCGTTGACCACGACCGCGTTCTTCGGCAGCAGCGACAATTGCTCGTAGCCGAGCATCCCCTTGGTCTCGACCGTCAGCGGACAGTGGATCGACAGCGTATTGGTCTGGCGCAGCAGGTCTTCCAGCGTCGCCGCGCGCTCGATGCCGAGGCCGAGCTCGTGCCCATTGGGGTGCTTCGGGTCGTAGAACACGACGCGGAAATTGAACGCCTTGGCACGCAGCGCCACCGCCGTGCCGATGCGGCCCAGGCCGACGATGCCAAAGGTCTGGGTGCCGAGCCGCTCGATCAGCGGGTTCTGAAACGAGCGCCACGGCTCGGGCGGGACATGGCGCTGGTATTCGTGGTGGAGCAGGATGCCGCGGCGCAGGCATAGCGCCAGCGTGATCGCATGGTCGGCAACCTCGGTCGTGCCGTAATCCGGCACGTTGCAGACGAGGACGTTGCGCGCCGCGGCGGCAGGGCGGTCGAGCTTGTCGTAGCCGACACCCATGCGGACGATGCAGCGCAGCTTCGGGAAGCGTGCGAGGTCGGTGCCGGTGACGCCGAACCCCATGATCATCAGCCCGTCGGCTTCGGCGCAATCGGCATCGGCGAGTTCGGAGAGCGCTCCGGTGTCGCGCTTCACGATCTTCACATCGGCGCCGAGGACGCTTTGCTCCATCGCGTCGGGCTGCTGACGGGCTTCGGGAAAGAGCACGGTGACGGGCATGGGCTTCCTCTCTGGCTTGATTTAATCGCGGGCGACGCGAATTGGCCGGCGTTGCGCGGCCGAGACGACGATGGCTTCGAACACCGCGACGCCGTGCAGGGCTTGCTCGGGGGTGACAGGGTAGGCGGGGCCGCCCTCAATCGCGTCGGCAAAGGCGTCCATCTCGGCGAGCAGCGTGTTGACAGCGCGGTTCTCGGTGATTTGCGGCGGCAGGGCGACGTTGCGCCCGGTCGGCGGGCCGTCCGGCGTTGGGGTGAAATGGAGGTCGAGGTTCGGCGTACGCAGCTCGGCGCAGCCCTTGGTGCCGAATACGGCGAGACGATAGCTGACCGTCGTCACCAGCGAGCAGACCATGCTCGCCGACATGCCGTTGCGCATCGCGAACATGATGCTGGTCGTATCCTCGGCGTCGTAGGCGACCGCGCGCCGAAGGGTCGAGGCATAGACTTCCTCGACCTCGCCAAAGAGGTGGATCATCGCGTCGACATTGTGGACGCCGAGCGCGGTCATCGCGCCGCCCGGCGCCTCCTCCTGGGTCGCGCGCCATGATTCCCGCGCCATGAAGAGGCCGGCGGGCGTGTTTTGCTCGCCGTAGCAATGCGCGATCGTGCCGAGCCTGCCATCGTCGACCCGCGCCTTCAGCTCCTTCATGTTCGGGTGAAAGCGCCGCGGATAGGCGACGCCCAGCGTCACCCCGGTGCGGCGCACCGCGTCAATCGCGGCGGCGGCGCTCTTGCGGTCGAGGGTGAACGGCTTTTCCATGAAGACATGCTTGCCGGCAGCGGCGGTGCGCTCGACCTGACCGCCATGCTCGCTGTGCGGCGTCGCGAAATAGACCGCGTCGATCTTCGGGTCGGCGAGGATCGCATCGAGGCTGTCACAGAGCGCGATACCCTTCTCGGCGCAAAACGCCTCGGCCTTGGCCGGGGTGCGCGTATGCCCGACGGTAAAGCGGATTCGCTCGCTGTTGCCCTGCACCGCGCTGACCAGCGTGCGGCCCCAGTGCCCGATTCCTACGATCGCCGCGCGGATCATCCAGCGCTCCCTGACATCATCCGCTGGTGTTCTACACTGCCGCCCTCCCGGCGGTCACGCCGTCACGCGCATGACAGGGCCGTAACCGGGCGGTAAAACTGTTGGCGTAAGCTGCTTCGTCGGGGTATGGCCGAAGGATGGTCGTGGACACGAGCGCTCAGGTTATCGAGATCCGGCCGTTGGACCAGGCCTCGCCGGGCCGGTTCATCAACCGCGAGCTGTCATGGCTCGCCTTCAACGAGCGCGTGCTGGCCGAAGCGGACAATCTGCGTCATCCGCTCTTGGAGCGGCTGCGTTTCTTGTCGATCTCAGCGAACAATCTCGACGAGTTCTACATGGTCCGCGTCGCCGGGCTCAAAGGCCAGCTGCAGGCCGGCATCGTCACCGTCAGCCAGGATGGGCTGACCCCGGCGCAGCAGCTCGATGCGATCCAGCTGCGCGCCAACAAGCTAATGGAGGCCCAGCAGGTCGCCTGGCTGGAATTGCGGGTCCTGCTGGGCGCCGCCGGGATCGGCATCCTCGAGCCGACCGATCTCGAACCGGGCGACCGGGCGTGGTTGGAAAAACGCTTTCTCGCCGATATTTTCCCGGTGCTGACGCCGTTGGCGCTGGACCCGGCGCACCCGTTTCCGTTCGTCGCCAATCGCGGCTTCGGCCTGGCGCTGCTGCTCGAGCGGGTCAGCGACAATCAGCGGCTGCAGGCGCTGATCCAAATCCCCGCCTCGGTCGACCGTTTTGTCCGCCTGCCGGGCGAGCGCATGCGCTTCCTGCCGGTCGAGGAGATGATCGGACTGTTCCTCGATCATCTGTTCCCGGGCTTTGCTGTTGTCGCCCAGGGTGCGTTCCGAGTGTTGCGCGATAGCGAGATCGAGTTCGAGGAGGAGGCCGAGGACCTGGTGCAGGTGTTTGAGACGGCGCTGAAGCAGCGCCGCCGCGGCCATGTCATCTATCTCGGCGTCGATGCGATGATGCCGGGCGAATTACGCGACTTCCTGTCGGAGAAGCTCGATGCCGCGCCGGGCGACATTTTCACCACCTCCGGCATTCTCGGCCTTGAGGACACCGCCGAACTGATCACCGACGAGCGCCCCGACCTTAAGTTCACCCCGTACAACGCGCGTTTTCCGGAACGCATCCGGGATTTCGGCGGCGATTGCTTCGCGGCGATCCGGCAAAAGGACATCGTCGTCCATCACCCCTACGAGAGCTTCGACGTCGTCGTGCAGTTCCTGCGGCAAGCGGCGCGCGACCCGGCCGTGGTGGCAATCAAGCAGACGCTCTACCGCACCAGCAGCGACAGCCCGATCGTGCGGGCGTTGGTCGAGGCGGCGGAGGCCGGCAAGTCGGTCACCGCGATGATCGAATTGAAGGCGCGGTTCGACGAAGAGGCGAACATTCGCTGGGCACGCGACCTCGAACAGGCCGGGGTCCAGGTGGTCTACGGCTTCATGCGGCTGAAGACCCACGCCAAGGTGACGCTGGTGGTGCGGCGCGAGAGCGGCGAATTGCGCTCGTACGTCCATTTCGGCACCGGCAACTACCACCCCTACACGGCCAAGGTTTACACCGACCTGTCGTTCTTCACCTGCGACGCGGCGCTGTGCCAGGACGCGGGAAGGCTGTTCAATTTCATGACCGGCTACGCCCGACCGTCGCATCTCGAAAAGATTGCTGTGGCACCGATCAATCTGCGCGAACGGTTGAACGAGCTGATCGAAGCCGAGATCGCCAACGCGCACGCCGGCAAGCCGGCGCAGATCTGGGCCAAGATGAACCAGCTCGTCGATCCGGCGATCATCGACCTGCTCTATCGGGCGTCGCAGGAGGGGGTGTCGATCGACCTCGTCGTGCGCGGGATTTGTTGCTTGCGTCCCGGCGTTCCCGGCTTATCGGACAACATCCGGGTCAAGAGCATTATCGGCCGATTCCTCGAACACGGGCGAATCGTCTGCTTTGGCAACGGCAACCGGCTGCCGTCCGATCAGGCGCTGGTGTTCATCAGCTCGGCCGACTGGATGACGCGAAACCTCAACGGGCGCGTGGAAGCGCTGGTGCCGATCGAGAATTTGACGGTGCATCGCCAAGTGGTCGATGAGATCATGGTGGCAAATCTGCGCGATACGTTGCAAAGCTGGATCCTGTCCGGCGATGGCTCTTACGCGAGGGCGCCGGTCGAGGAGGAGTTCTCCGCCCATACCTATTTCATGACCAATCCAAGCCTGTCCGGACGCGGACGCGCCTTGCGCCGCCGCTCGCCGCGGCTCGTCGCGCGCTGAGGTCATGCCCGATCGCAACGTAACGGTCTCGCCCGAGCGTATCGCCGTCATCGATATCGGCTCGAACTCGCTGCGCCTCGTCGTTTTCGAACGTCTCAATGCGACCTTGCTGCCGCTGCTCAACGAGAAGGTCATGTGCGGGCTGGGGCGCGGCATCGCCCGCACCGGGCGCCTCAATCGTGATGGCGTCGAGCTTGCCTACGCCAATCTGCAGCGCTTTGTCGCGCTTGCCCGTGCCCTCGAAGTCGATCACCTGATGGCGATCGCCACCGCGGCGGTACGCGAAGCGAGCGACGGCCATCAGTTCGCAGCCGAGATCGAGCGCCAATGTGGCATTCCGGTGCGCATCGTCGATGGCTCCGAGGAGGCCCGGCTGTCGGCCGCCGGCGTTTTGGCCGGCATCCCCGGCGCCGACGGCGTGGTCGGCGATCTCGGCGGCGGGTCGGTCGAGCTGGTGCGGATCAATGGCAGCGGAGACGGGGTCGCGATCGGCGACAGCATCTCGCTGCCTCTAGGGCCGCTGCGGCTGACCGAGCTCGCGGACAACCCGGCGAAGCTCGCCGACACGATCGAGGGGATTGTCGACGGCGCTGGCCTGTTGCGCGAGGTGGCGGGCAAGACCTTGTTCCTCGTTGGCGGCGCGTGGCGAGCGATCGCCCGGCTGCACATGGAGCAGACGCGCTACCCGCTGCATATCATCCATCAATACACGGTGAGCCGGCGCTCGGCGGAGGACCTTCTCGAAGTGCTGGTGCCGATGTCGCGGCGCTCGCTCGAGCGGATCGCCACGATCAACCGCAAGCGGCTCGAGCTGGTGCCGCTCGCGGCGATGATCCTCTACCGGCTGCTGCAGGTCGGCGCCCCGTCGCGCATCATGTTTTCCGCATACGGCTTGCGCGAGGGCTACGCCTACGGGCTGCTACAGCCCGATCCGACGACCCACCCGCTGATCGCCGCTTGCATGGGGGTCGCGCGCGCTCAGAGCCGCGGGCGCATCGATGGCGACCGGCTCGAACAATGGATCGCGCCGATCTTCGATACGCTGTCGCCAGAATCCCAGCGACTGCGCCGGGCCGCCTGTTGGCTCAGCGACATCGCCTGGAGCGAGCATCCCGACTACCGTGCGGAACAGGCCTTTACCCGCAGCCTGCGGATGCCGATCGGTGCAATCGATCACCGCGAGCGGGTCTATATCGCCTCGGCCTTGCATGCGCGCTACGGCGGCGCTCCCGACGATCCGGTCAAGGCGGCGACCCGGCAATTGCTCAGTGACGACGATGCCGCCGAGGCCCGCACGCTCGGTCTCGCGCTGCGGCTTGCCTATACGCTTTGTGGCGGCGCGCTCGATCTGCTATCGGAGGTCGAGCTGAGCCGCGACAGCGAAGATCTGGTGCTGGAATTGCCGACGAGCGGAACCCTGTTCCAAGGCGAGGCGGTCGAGCGCCGGCTCGGCGCGCTCGGCCGGGCGCTGGGGCTCACGCCTCAGATGGTGCGGCGCCGCGTGCGTAAGCCCGCGATGGCCTAGAGAAAGCGCTAGGTGCCGGTCTTTCCCGGCAGCGGCACCAGCTCGATCCCCTTGCGCCCGGCGGTCAGGGCCAGGGTGCCGTGCTTCAGCGCCAGCGCGTCGGCGCCGAACACCTCGCGGCGCCAGCCGTGCAGCGCCGGTACCGCGGCGCCGTCATCGGCGGCGATCGCCTCGAGGTCGTCGGCCGAGGCGACGAGTTTCTGCGCCACCTCAAAATCCTCGCAGCGCTGCTTCAATAGCACGCGCAACAACTCCATCAGCGGTCCGAGTCCCGGCGGGCTCTGCACCTTTTGCGGGATCGGCGCGGGCGGGTCGCGATCGGCGACGCCGCGCGCCACCGCATCGAGGATTTCGCGGCCGAGCTTGCCTTCGGCGATGCCCTTGCCGAGGCCGCGGGTGCGGGCAAGCGCCTCGATGTTCTGCGGCGCGTGGCTGGCGATCTCGACCAGCGCCTCGTCGCGTAGCACCCGGCCGCGCGGCAGGTCGCGCTGCTGCGCCGCCCGCTCGCGCCACGCCGCCAGAGCGCGCAGTACGGCCAGAAACCGCGAATCGCCGCGCCCGCGCAGCCGGAAGCGATGCCACGACTCGTCCGGATCGGCGCGATAGAGCCCGGCGTCGGTCAGCGCCGCCATCTCCTCGCCGAACCAGCTCGACCGATCATTCTTGGCGAGGCGCTGCTGCAGCCGCTCGTAGACGGTGCGCAGATGGATCACATCGCCCAGCGCGTACGTGATCTGCCGCTCGGTCAGCGGCCGGTGCGACCAATCGGTGAAGCGAGACGCCTTGTCGAGCGGGGCGCCGGCCAGCTTGCGGACCAAGGTCTCATAGCTGACCGAGTCGCCGAAGCCGCACACCATGGCCGCGATCTGGGTGTCGAAGAGCGGGTGCGGCACCGCGCCCGACAAATGGAAGAAAATCTCCAGGTCCTGCCGCGCCGCGTGGAACACCTTAAGGCTCGCCGGATCGTTCATCAGCGCCAAAAGCGGTGCGAGGTCGATACCATCAGCGAGAGCGTCGATGGCGACCGCTTCCGTTGGTCCCGCGACCTGCACGACGCACAGCACCGGCCAGTAGGTGCGCTCGCGCATGAACTCGGTATCGACGGTGATGAAGTCGGCCCCCTTCTGGCGCGCGCAAAACTCGGCCAGGGCGGCACTGTCGGTGATCAAACTCATTGTCGTAGGCTATAGCGCGAAAACCGCTTCGCCGGAATGCCCAGGAAGCAGGCAGCCCCTTATATGCACCCTCGATATACCGGGGCTCGGCTTGACAATCGCGGGCGATCCGTGCGTCTTCCGCGCTCTCCACCGCCTTTTGGACTAGTTCCGGGACTTTTTGGGTGATGCACGCCTATCGCACCCACACTTGCGGCGCGCTGCGCCTTGCCGATGCCGGGCAGAGCGCCCGCCTGTCGGGCTGGGTGCATCGCAAGCGTGACCACGGGCAGCTGCTCTTTGTCGATCTGCGCGACCATTACGGCGTGACCCAGTGCGTAATCGACGTGTCGTCGCCGCTGTTCGCGGCGGCCGACGCGCTGCGGCTCGAAAGCGTCGTCACCGTGACTGGCAAGGTCGTCGCCCGCTCGGCCGACACGGTCAACCCGAACCTGCCGACCGGCGAGGTCGAGCTGGTCATCGCCGAGCTGACTGTGCAATCGGTCGCGGAGCCCTTGCCGCTGCCAGTCAACAGCGATGCCGAGTATCCCGAGGAGATCCGGCTCGCCTACCGTTTCCTCGACCTACGCCGCGAGCATGTCCACGCGCACATCATGTTGCGCTCGCACGTCATCGCCTCGATCCGGCGGCGCATGATCGCGCAGGGCTTTACCGAGTTCCAGACGCCGATCCTCACCGCCGATTCGCCCGAGGGGGCGCGACCTTATTACGTGCCGAGCCGGCTGCACCCCGGCCAGTTCTATGCGCTGCCGCAGGCACCGCAGCAGTTTAAGCAGCTGCTGATGGTTGCCGGGTTCGACCGCTACTTCCAGATCGCGCCGTGCTTTCGCGACGAGGCGAGCCGCGCCGACCGCGCGCCCGGCGAATTCTACCAGCTCGATTTCGAGATGAGCTTCGTGACCCAGGAAGACGTCTTCGCGGCGATTGAGCCGGTGCTTCACGGCGTTTTCGAGGAGTTCGCCGAGAGCCGCAAGGTCAGTCCGCTGCCGTTCCGCCGCATCCCTTATGCGGAGGCGATGCTGCGCTATGCCAGCGACAAGCCCGATCTGAGAAACCCGATCGAGCTGCACGACGCGACCGAGACCTTTCGCGGCTCGGGGTTTCGCATCTTCGCCGGAATGATCGACAGCAACGCGAGTGTGCGGGTTCGCGCAATCCCGGCGCCGGGCGGCGGCAACCGCGCCTTTTGCGACCGGATGAACTCCTGGGCCCAAGAGGAAGGCCAGCCGGGCCTCGGCTATATCTTCTTCCGCGACGGCGAGGGTGCCGGCCCGGTCGCGCGCAACCTCGGCCCCGAGCGCACCGAGGCGCTGCGCCTGGAACTGGGGCTCAAGGACGGCGACGCGGTGTTCTTCGTCGCCGGGGTGCCGACGACATTCCTGCCTTTCGCCAGCAGCGCGCGGCTGAAGATCGGCAGCGATTTGGGCCTAACCGCGCAGAACTGCTTTGAATTCTGCTGGGTCACCGATTTCCCGATGTACGAGTTGAACGAGGACACGGGCAAGATCGACTTCAGCCACAATCCGTTCTCGATGCCTCAGGGCGGGCTCGAGGCGCTGGAGACGCAGGATCCACTGACGATCAACGCGTTCCAGTACGACATCGTCTGCAATGGCGCCGAGCTGGCCTCCGGAGCGATTCGCAACCATCGTCCGGAGATCATGTACAAGGCATTCGCCGTCGCCGGCTATTCGGCCGCCGATGTCGATGCCCGGTTTGGCGGCATGCTCAACGCGTTCAAGTTCGGGGCGCCGCCGCATGGCGGTGCGGCGCCGGGCATCGATCGGATGGTCATGCTATTGGCCGATACCCAGAACATCCGCGAAGTCATCGCCTTTCCGATGACCCAGCAGGCGCAGGATTTATTGATGCAGGCGCCAGCGCCGATCTCGGCGGAGCGGCTCAAAGAGCTGCACATCAGGCTCGACCTGCCGCCGGCGCGCGGCCCGCGTTCATAAAAGGAGTAAAGTTTTGATGACCGAGCGATGGGGCAGGGCGAGCGGGTTCGCCGCGGTTGCGGTGATAGCGGCGCTCTGGGCAGGCGCGGCCGCTGCCGAGATCAACGCGCACCGCGCGCTCTACACGATGACCCTTGGCACTACGCGCACCGATTCGGGCGTCACCGGCGCGCATGGCGCGATGGCCTATCAATGGGGCGAGAGCTGCGACGGCTGGACCGTCGAGCAGCGCTACAAGCTGACGCTGAGCTACGCCGAATCGCAGGATGTCGTGATCGTCTCGAATTTCGTGACCTGGGAATCGAAGGACGGGCTGCGCTACCGGTTCAATCAAAAAGAAACGCGCAACGGCACGGTTGATGAGGAGATCCGCGGCGAGGCGCAGCTCGATGGGCCCGGCAAGGGCGGCACGATTACCTTCGAGAAGCCTAACCCGAAGACGATGAAGCTGCCGCCCGGGGCGTTGTTTCCGAGCGCGCATACGATCCTCTTACTCGAGAAGGCCCAGGCGGGCGAAAATTTCGTTTCGCGCCAGGTGTTCGATGGCGCCACGGTAGAGGGCGCGGTGCTGGTGACCGCGGCGATCGGCGGCAAGGTCGAGCCCGATCCGAAGGATCCGATGAAGGCCCCGATCCTGCAGCACGTCGGTTGGCGCGTCCGCCTCGCCTTCTTTCCGGCCGAGGTGACCGAGGAGAAGCCGGATTACGAGCTGGGGATGCTGCTGCTCGAAAACGGTGTGTCGCGTGACATGTTGATCGATTACGGCGACTACACGATCAAGGCCAAGCTCGACAGCATCGAGGCGCTGCCCAAGCCGAATTGCTGAAGCTGCCTTTTATTCGACGGCGCGGCCGAGGCGCACCGCGCCCTTGCCGAGGCGGGTGCGGATATCGTCCATCGCCTGTTCGAGCCGGCGGGCGCGCCCATCCTCCTGATCGAACAAGGTCGGCAGATCGGCGGCCTCGGCGCTGACCAGCGCGTCGGCGCCGACTCCGATCAGGCGAAATCGTGTCGTCCCGTCAGCCTCGGCCGCGAGCAGCCGGCGCGCGGTGCGGTACAGCATGTCGGCAAGCTGCGTCGGATCGGCGAATTTGCGCGAGCGGGTGCGGATGCGGAAATCGCTGGTCTTGAGCTTCAGGGTCGCAGTGCCGGCCGCAAGCCCGGCGCTCTTCAGCCGGGCCGAGACCTGCTCGCATAGCGGCCACAAGGTGCGGGCCAGCACCGCCTCGTCGCTTTCGTCATGGGCAAAAGTCGTCTCGGCCGAGATCGACTTCGCCCGCGACACCGCTTCGACCTGCCGCGAATCCTCGCCGCGCGCGAGATGAGCGAGGCGCAGGCCCATCTTGCCATAACGCCGCGCCATCTCGCGGTCGTCGAGCGCGCGGAGCTGGCCGATCAGCGCAATCCCGTCCGCGGCGAGCCGGCGCTGCATCGCCGCGCCGACTCCCCACAGCAGGCCAACCGGCTTGTCGGCGAGAAAGCTGGCCGCGTCGCCGCGGCCGATCACCGCGAAGCCGCGCGGCTTATCGAGATCGGAGGCGATCTTGGCGAGGAATTTGTTGTAACTGAGCCCGATCGACGCGGTGACACCGAGCGCCGCTTCGATCTTCCGCACCAACGCCACCACCGCCTGGGCCGGCGCCATGCCGTTCACCGCCTCGGTGCCGGTAAGATCGAGAAACGCCTCGTCGATCGATAACGGCTCGACCAATGGGGTCACCTGCCGCATCTCCGCCCGCACCGCGCGGCCGACCTCGCGGTACTTGGCCATGTCGGGGCGGATGACGACGGCGTGCGGACAGGCTGCCAGGGCCTTGAACATCGGCATCGCCGAGCGGACCCCGTAGAGCCGCGCGACATAGCAGCAGGCGAGGACAACGCCGCGCTGACCTCCGCCGACGATGACCGGCTGTTCGGCCAATTCGGGCCGGTCGCGCTTTTCGACCGTGGCGTAGAACGCGTCGCAATCGATATGGGCGATCGACAGCGTGGCGAGCTCGGCATGCTCGACGAGGCGCGGCGAGCCGCAACTCGCACAGCGGCCCGACCCGGCGGGCGCCGCGCCCAGCGCGCCGCATTCCCGGCACAGCGCGCTCATGATGGTCCCTCGGGCGCTTCCTCCGGCCGCCACAGCCAGGCGGCGCCGCGCACTCCGCTCGAATCGCCGTGCTTCGGCGGTAGGAGGCGGGTGACAACCTCGTCGGAGAAGACGTACCGCCCCCACAACCGTGGCACCGCGTCGTAAAGCTCGGCGATCGCCGACAAGCCGCCGCCGAGCACGATCACCTCGGGGTCGATTATGTTGATGACGCTGGCCAGCGCGCGGGCGAGCCGTTCGGCGTAGCGGTCGAACGTGGCGCGGCACGCCGCATCACCCGAGGCGGCGCCGGCGGCGATGTCAGCGCCGTCGAGATGACCGCCGCCGTGGCGCTGATGATCGGCGGTGAGCCCGGGCCCCGACAGGAAGGTCTCGATACAGCCGGATTGGCCGCAATAGCAGCGTGGTCCCGGTAATTCGTCGGTGCGTGGCCAGGGCAGGGGATTATGGCCCCATTCGCCGGCGATCGAATTGGCGCCGGCGACGATCCTGCCGCCGATGACCACGCCGCCGCCGACGCCGGTGCCGAGGATCACCCCGAAGACGCTGTCGCAACCGGCGGCTGAGCCGTCGCTGGCTTCGGACAGTGCGAAACAGTTGGCGTCGTTGGCGAGGCGTACGGGGCGGTCGAGTGCCGCCTCGAGGTCGCGCCCGAGCGGCTTGCCGATCAGCCAGGTCGAATTGGCGTTCTTGACGAGGCCGGTGGGCGCCGCGAGCGTTCCCGGGATGCCGATGCCGACCGTCATTCTGCCGTCAAGCGCGGCTTCGATCCCGCGCACCAGCCCGACGACCGCGTCTATTGTTCCGGCATAATCGCCGACCGGGGTTGCGATGCGCCGCCGCTCGCGGACGCTGCCTCCACGGTCGATGGCAGCAGCCTCAATCTTGGTGCCGCCGAGATCGACCCCGATGCGAAACCCTGCGGTCATGCCCGTCCGTCCACGGTCGCGCTTTGTTCTCTTAATGACCGATTGCATCAAATTCCGCAAATACGTCGCGCAGGCTCGCCGGTCCTTAGGATTTTTTAAACTCCCCGGAGATAGAAATACGCATTGGATCGTGGCGAGTTTTCCCCGTTCCGCGCCACCGTGGGGTCAGACGAATATGACGTTCGAAGCGATGAATGGCCATAAGCGCTCTGGCGGAGCATGTGCGAAGAAGGTGCTGATCGTTGAGGATAACGACCTCAACATGAAGCTCTTCAACGATCTGCTGGAAGCGCACGGCTACAATACGCTGCAGACGAGCGACGGGGTCGAGGCTTTGAAGCTGGCGCGCCTGCACCGGCCTGATCTGATCCTGATGGATATCCAGCTGCCCGAGATTTCCGGGCTCGAAGTCACCAAGTGGCTCAAGGAAGACGACGATTTGCGCTCGATTCCGGTGATCGCGGTGACCGCGTTCGCGATGAAGGGCGACGAAGAGAAGATCCGCGGTGGCGGCTGCGAGGCCTATATCGCCAAGCCGATCTCGGTTGCCAGCTTCCTTCGCACCGTGGAACGCTTCCTGGCGTGACCGCTCAATCCCCCGCTGACCCTAAGCCGGAAGCGCTGCCATGACCGCGCGCGTTCTCGTCGTCGACGACGTCGAGCTCAACGTCAAGCTGCTCGAAGCCAAGCTGTCGAGCGAGTATTTCCAGGTCATTCCGGCATATAACGGGCCGACCGCGCTCGAGCTCGCCGAATCCGAATTGCCCGACATCATCCTTCTCGATGTGATGATGCCGCGAATGGACGGGTTCGAGGTGTGCCGCCGACTGAAAGCCAACCCGCGCACGACCGATATTCCCGTCGTCATGGTGACCGCGCTCAGCGACATCGCCGACCGGCTGCGCGGCCTCGAGGCCGGCGCCGACGACTTTCTGACCAAGCCGGTCAACGACATCGCGCTGTTCGCGCGCGTCCGCTCGCTGGTGCGCCTGAAGCGCATGATGGAAGAGCTACGGCTGCGCGAAGAGATTTGCGGCCGCTTCGGCAGCCACGAGGACCGCGGCGATCTCAATGAGGCAGTCTCCCAAGCGGATATCCTCCTCGTCGAGCAGCCGGGCTTTGGCGCGTCACGCATCGCCGATACGCTGGCGCCGATCGCCAAGTCGGTGCGCCAAGCGGGAAGCTGCGCCGAGGCGCAGGAGATACTCGACGGCAATGCCGAGCTCATCATCCTCAGCCTGTCGCTGGCGGACGACGATCCGTTGCGCCTCGTCTCGCAGTGGCGCGCCAACGAGAATTTCCGCCAGCTGCCCATCCTGCTTCTGGCCGACGAAGGCGAGTTGCCGCGTCTGGCGAAGGGGCTGGACCTCGGCGCCAACGACTATCTGATCCGCCCCGTGGACCGGAACGAGCTTATGGCGCGCGTGCGCAGTCAGGTCCGGCGCAAGCGGCTGCAGGACCGGCTGCACGAGAACTACCGGCGCAGCCTGTCGCTGGCGCTGACCGACGAGCTGACCGGTCTTTACAACCGGCGCTACGTCGTCGCCCATCTCGAAGAGCTGCTGCTGCGGATGGCCAACGACGGCAATGTCAGCGACACGTCCCTGATGATGTTCGACGTCGACCACTTCAAGGCGGTCAACGACCAGTTCGGTCATCCCGGCGGCGACGACGCGCTGCGCCAGCTGGCGGATCGCGCGTTGCGCGGCGTGCGCAGCATCGATCTTGTCGCCCGGTTCGGCGGCGAGGAATTCGTCGTCGTCATGCCTGAGACCGACCTCAAAGCGGCGATGATGGTGGCCGAGCGCCTGCGCCAATCGGTGGCGGGCGAGCTGTTCCACATCCATACGGCCGGCGAACGCCAGCCGATCACGATCAGCCTCGGTGTCGCGGTCGCTGAACCTGGCGACACTGTCGACACGCTGTTGCAACGCGCCGACGACGCCCTCTACGAAGCGAAGAATGGCGGGCGCAACAAAGTGGTCGCGCAGAAGACGACGCCACAGCCGGCTATCCGGCTCGCGGCCGCGTCCTGATCGTTCGGGCCGCGGCGCGGCCCGGCGCTATTTGATCCGAGCTTCCTTGAAGACGACGTGCTTGCGCGCGACCGGATCGTATTTCTTCAGCTCGAGCTTCTCGGTCTTGGTCCGAGGGTTCTTTTTGGTCACGTAAAAGAAGCCCGTATCGGCGCTGCTGACGAGCTTGATCTGGACGGTGTTGGTCTTGGCCATGGCCGGGACTCGCAAGATTTCAGGGAATTCGAGCCTTCGAAGATAGCGGGGGAGTGGCCGCTGTCAAGGCGGGCGCGAGCGGAGTTTGCCCCGAATGCAGCGACGGCGCCGGCGGGTGGATCGCGCCGACCGCCTGGCCGTAGCGCGACGGGTCGGTAAGCACGCGCTCGGCGATCTTCACATCGATCGCGGGGCTTGCCGCTCGCGCCGGGCAAGTCTGTCGCAACTGCCGCCAGGCATTTTCGTCGAGCGAGGCCCGCGGGTGCGATGCCGAGACGGCATCCGGCGCCGCGTCGGCGGTGCGGCGCAGCGCGACGTCGAGCGCGCCGTCGTCGTCGGCCAAGCCGGCGGTGCATAGGGTCGGGATGACGCCGTGCGCCTGCAAGTAATAGCCTGACGGCGTCACCAGCCGTGCCCAGGTCAAGGTCAGCTCACCGTCATTGGGCAGGTGCATCACGGTCTGCACTGTGCCCTTGCCATAGGACGAGCTGCCGATCACCACGGCGCGCCCGACATCCTGCAAGGCCGCGGCGACGATTTCCGCAGCCGAGGCGGACCCGCCATTGATCAGCACGACGAGGGGGATGCTGGGCGCGGTCGCATGGCCGCTCGCGGCGAAATACTGATGGCTCGCGGGATGCCGGCCGACCGTGGCGATGATCGGACCCTTGGCGATAAACAGATCGGCGAGGCTCACCGCCTGATCGAGCAGCCCGCCAGGGTTGCCGCGCAGATCGAGGACGATGCCGGTGAGGTGTCCGCCTGCCGCGCGCTCTTCGTTTGCGATGCTCTCGCTCAGAAGCTGCGTCGTGCTCTGATTGAAGCTGGCCACCCGAAAGATGGCGACACTGCCATCGCGCGAGGCGGTCACCGTCGGGGTGATGACCAGCACGCGGCCGATCCTGTAGTCCCGGGTTCCGGGAACCCCCTCGCGAGCGATCGTTACCGTGACGGTGGATGCGACCGGCCCGCGCAGGAGGTGGATGATCTCGGCGGCATGGTGCCCGGCGGTCGGCTGCCCGTCGATAGCGACGATGCGGTCGCCGGCGTGAAGCCCGGCGTGCTCGGCCGGGCTCTGTTCGCTCACCGTGGTGATGCGGAAATCGTCGCTGGTGCTTTCGAGCGAGACGCCGATGCCGCCGAACCCGTCGCGCGCCGCGCGCTGGTCGCGTGCTTCGTCGGGCGGCGAGTAGCGAGAAAACCGGTCGAGCGTGCCGGTCATTCCGTCGAAGACGGCCTTGTCGATCGCTTCTTCCGACATCGACGCGACGTGCCCCGAGGCCTTCCTCGCGGCGGCGATGATCGCCGCGATGGTTTGCCCGGCATCGGTCGCGCCAATCTCCGGCGGCACCGGAAAATGCGCGACGACAATGCCATCATTGGTCAGTGTCAGCTGGTCTCGGTAGCTCGGATCGCCGCCGATCGTCACCCCCAGCCGGTCGTCCAGCTTCGCCAGGTTCATCGCGCCGACCGTGACCAGCTTCTGGCCGGAGATCGGCTCGATATAGAGGTCGGTGATCTGCTCGATGCCGCGAGCGAAGAGATACCCGCTATCGGCACCGGTCTCGACGTCACGCCCGCCGGCGCATGCCGCCAGGGCCGCGACGAAGATGAGCGAGCCCACCCGGCGGATGATCGACGTCAGCCGCACCTTCGACAGCAACCGCACGCGACTCGGCAACCCCAACTTCCCCCACATCGCCGATCACGGCGGATTGCGGACCGGCACGGCCCGCCAATGGCGGCGCACAGTAGTTTTTCGCCTCGCCGCGATCAACAAGAGCGGGCGCGGGTGGCGAATCGTCTCAGCGGCGACGGCGCATCCGCGGCAGCCGCCGTCGCGGCGGCGGTCTCGAAGAGCGCGGCGCGGTGTCGTCCTCCAGACGGAAGAGAAGACGCCCGCCGATAGGGTCGGCTTCGACCAGCCGCACCGTTACCGCATCGCCAAGCCCGAAGCTACGGCGGCCGTGACGTGCGCTGAGCCGCTGCCGCTTGGGGTCAAAGTGATAGGAGCCGATCGGCAGATTGGACAGCGGCACGAGGCCGTCTGTGCCGCTCTCCGCCATCCGCACGAAAAGGCCGAAGCGGGCGACTCCGCTGACCCGCGCGGACACGACTTGGCCGATTAGCCCGGCGCAGAGCCGGACCCGGTAGCGATCGAGCGCGGCGCGCTCGGCGGCGGTGGCGCGCCGCTCGGTCGCCGAGATGTGCTCGGCGATCGCCGCCAGGCTTTCAGCGCGCGCGATCGGCTCGCCGAGCAACGCGCGGTGGACGAGTAGGTCGGCGTAGCGGCGAATCGGCGAAGTGAAATGCGCATAACGCCGCAGCGCCAGACCGAAATGGCCAATATTGGCTGGGCTATAGGCGGCCTGTGCCTGGGCGCGCAGCACCAGATCGTTGATCACCGCCGCCTCAGGCCGCCCTTGGGCGCGCACCAGGATGCGGTTGAACAGCTCGGGCCGCAACGCCTGGCCTTTGGCGAGCGCCAGACCGGGCACGCCGAGATCCATGAGCGCCTGGCGCAGACCGTCGAGCCGCACCGGGTCGGGTGCGTCGTGAACCCGGTAGACGCAGGGGCGCCGCCGCGCCTCCAGCTCCTCGGCGGCGGCGACATTGGCGAGGATCATGAATTCCTCGATCAGCCGATGGCTGTCGAGGCGGGTGTGCGGTTCGACCGCCACCGGCGTCCGCTGCGCGTCGAGCACGACACGGTACTCGACGAGATCGAGCGCTAGCGCGCCGCGAGCCTCGCGCGCTCGATCGAGGGCCGCCCAGCCGCCATACAGCGCGTCGAGGCGGCTCGCGGCGATCGGCAGCTTCTGCGCGCCGTCGCGCGCGGCCTGGACCTCGTCATAGGTCAGCCGCGCCGCCGAGCGCATGATCCCTCGCTCGAAGCGATGACGGAGCTTGCGGCCTTGCGCGTCGATCCACAGCTGTGCGGCGAGGCAGGTGCGGTCCTCGCCCGGCACTAGCGAGCACAATCCGTTCGACAGCGCCTCGGGCAGCATCGGAACGACGCGGTCGGGGAAATAGACCGAGTTGCCGCGCAGCTCCGCCTCGCGGTCGAGCGCGCTTTCCGACATGACGTAATGGGCGACGTCGGCGATGGCGACGACGAGATGCCAGCCGCCGCGATTTTCCGGGTCGGGATCGGGTTCGGCCCACACCGCGTCGTCGAAGTCGCGCGCGTCGCTGCCGTCGATCGTCACCAATGCCAGGTCGCGTAAGTCGGCGCGACCATCGGGAGTGGGCGGCTTCGCCGCCGCGGCTTCGGCTAAGGCGGCGGCGGGGAACTCCGTCGGAATGTCGAACTCGGCGATCGATAAGAGGCTGATCGCGCCGGGCGCGTCGGGCTGCCCCAGCCGCTCGACGATCTTGACGCGGGGCGGGCCATAGCGCCGTGCGGGGAGTAGCTCGGCGGCAACGAGCTCGCCGTCGAGCGCGCCCCCTATATGGGCCAGATCGACAAAGTATTCGTTGCGGTCGCGGCGGTCGGCCGGCACCACCCGTCCACCGTCATGAATGCGGTGGAAGGCGCCGGCGACGCGGTCTAAGTGCTCGCCGGGCGGCTCGATGGGGTTCGCCTCGCTGCCGGTGCCTTGGCGGCGCCGTTGCGCTTTGCCTTGCGGGTGGGTTTACGCGCGGGTGCACCGTTCGCGGCGCGCGCACGCCGTGGCGTTTTGCCCTTCGCCTTTTGCGCCGCCAGCAGCGGCAGCGCCTCGGCCAAGGTGAAGCTATCGGCGTTGGCGGCCTTGGGTAGCGATGCGTAGAGGCCATCGTGCGACACGTAAGGCCCATAGCGGCCACGATAGAGGCCGATCGTGCCGCCCTCGGGATGCGGCCCGAGCTCGCGAATCAATTGCGGTCCACGGCGGCCGCCGCTCTTGGCCTCGGCCAGCACCGTCACCGCCCGATTGAGCCCGATGTTGAGCACGTCGTCATCGGCGCCAAGTGAAGCGTAGGTGCTGCCGAGCTTGAGATAGGGGCCAAAGCGGCCAATTCCGGCGCTGATCGGCTCGCCGGTCTCGGGATGGCGGCCGATCTCGCGGGGCAATGCCAACAGTTTGACGGCGATATCGAGAGTGACGCTTTCGGGCTCGGTTCCTTTCGGCAGCGAGACCCGCTTTGGCTTGTCGCCGTTGGCGCCGCCGAGCTGGATGTAATTCCCGTAGGGACCTTTCTTCAGCATCACCTGCAACCCGCTCGCCGGGTCGGTGCCGAGCTCCATGTCTGGAGTGGCGGCGGGCTTGTCCTCGCCGTTCTCTTCCATCCCGAGAGCCCGCGTATAACGGCAATTGGGATAGTTCGAGCAGCCGATGAACGCGCCGAAGCGGCCGAGCTTCAGCGACAGTTTCCCGCCCTCGCAGACCGGGCAGCGGCGCGGCTCGCGGCCGGAGCCGTCATCGGGAAAGAAATGCCGGCCCAATCCCTCGTCGAGCGCCGTCAGCACCTGGCCGATCGTCAGATCCTTGGTGCCATCCACCGCTACCGAGAATTCGCGCCAAAAATTCCGCAGAACCTCTTTCCAGTCGATCCGCCCGCCTGAGATGTCGTCGAGCTGGTTTTCCAGGTCGGCGGTGAAATTGTACTCGACGTAGCGCTCGAAAAAACTGGCGAGGAAGGCGGTGACCAGCCGGCCGCGGTCCTCGGGGATGAAGCGGCGCTTGTCGATCCGGACATAGTCGCGATCCTGCAAGACCTGGATGATCGAGGCGTAGGTCGAGGGGCGGCCGATGCCGAGTTCCTCGAGCTTCTTGACTAGGCTCGCCTCGCTGTAGCGTGGTGGCGGCTGGGTGAAATGCTGGCTCGGCGTCACCGCGCCTCGGCCAAGCCGCTCCTTCTCCTGCATCGCCGGCAGACGGCGGTTGTCCTCGTCCTCGGCCGCGTCGTCCTGGTCTTCCTGGTAAAGCTTCAAGAAACCGTCGAAGACGATGGTCGAGCCGGTCGCGTGCAAGCGCAATTTGCTGCTGGGGTCGGCGATGTCGATGCCGACCTGGTCGAGCACCGCCGACTCCATCTGGCTCGCCACGGTGCGTTTCCAGATCAGGTCGTAGAGCCGGCGATGGTCGTTATCGAGATGGCGGGCGACGTCGCCGGGCTTGCGCGCGAGGTCGGTCGGGCGGATCGCCTCGTGCGCCTCCTGCGCGTTCTTCGCCGGGCTGCGGTAGACGCGCGGGCTCTTCGGCACGTAGCGGTCGCCGTATTCGCTCGCGATCAAGCTGCGCGCCGCGCCGATCGCCTCGCCGGCGATGGCGACGCCGTCGGTGCGCATATAGGTGATGAGGCCAACCGTGTCGCCGCCGAGATCGACCCCTTCGTAAAGCCGCTGGGCGATGCGCATCGTGCGGCTGGCGCCGAAACCCAGCTTGCGCGAGGCCTCCTGCTGCAGGGTCGAGGTGGTGAACGGCGGGAAGGGATTTCGCCGCGTTTGCCGCCGCTCGATCGAGGTGACATTGAAGCCGGGAGCGGCGAGGATCGCCGCCGCGGCGGCCTTGGCCTTGGCTTCGTTGTCAAGGTCGTAACGGTCGAGCCGCTTGCCGTCGAGATGGCTGAGGCGTGCGGTGAAGCGCTCGCCGGCTTCGGTGGTGAATTCGACCTCGATCGTCCAATATTCGCGCGACTTGAACGCCTCGATCTCGGCTTCGCGCTCGCAGATGAGGCGCAGCGCCACCGACTGAACGCGACCCGCCGAGCGGCTGCCAGGCAGCTTGCGCCACAACACCGGCGACAGGGTGAAGCCGACCAGATAATCGAGCGCGCGCCGCGCCAGATAAGCGTCGACCAACTCGATATCGATGTCGCGCGGCTTGCGGAACGCTTCGATCACGGCGCTGCGCGTGACCTCGTTGAAGACGACGCGTTTGACCTCGACATCCTTGAGCACGCGCCGAGACTTCAGCACTTCCTGGATATGCCAGGAAATCGCCTCGCCCTCGCGGTCGGGGTCGGTGGCCAGATACAGCCGGTCGGCGCCGCGCACCGCCGCGGCCATCGCCTTGACATGCTTTTCCGATTTGGCGTCAACCGCCCATGACATCGCAAAATCGGAATCGGGCAACACAGACCCGTCCTTGGCCGGCAGGTCGCGGACATGGCCATAGCTGGCTACGACCTTGTAGTCGCGGCCGAGATACTTGTTGATGGTCTTTGCCTTGGCAGGCGATTCGACGATGACGACGTTCATGAACCCAATCGGAATGGAAACGTGACGAGCAACGGCTTAGCGGCGTGACACGAGGTTGCCGGGATGACGCTCGATGCGCCCCGCAAGTTCCAATTCGAGCAGCAAGGTAGCGACCGCGGCGGCTGACAATTGGCACTGGCGCACCACTTCGTCAACCGCGACGGGGGTCGGGCTGAGGATTTCGAGGATCATCTCGACGCCGGAATCGTCGTCAATCGATACGGGACGAGGGGCAGCGGAAGGCGCCATCAGGGGCAATTCGCGTTCGCGCGCTGGCCGGCTCGGCGGAACGAACGGCGCCCCGCGCAACAACGGTCCAAGCTGGGCGACGATGTCGGCGGCGTTCTCGGTCAAAGTGGCTCCGTTGCGCAGCAAATCATTGCCGCCGCGACAGCGCGGGTCGAGCGGCGAACCGGGGACGGCGAAGACCTCGCGGCCCTGTTCGAGCGCGAACCGCGCCGTGATCAGCGAGCCCGATTTCGCCGCCGCCTCGACCACGACGACCCCCAGCGCCATGCCCGAGATGATGCGGTTGCGGCGCGGGAAATGGCGCGCTTGCGGCTCGGTACCAAATGGTAACTCCGCGACGACGACGCCCTGCGCCGCCAGCGCCTGGTAGAGGCCGCGATTCTCTTCCGGGTAGACATTGTCGATGCCACCGGCGACGACCGCGATCGAGCCGGTCGCCAGCGCGCCGGCATGCGCCGCCGCGTCGATGCCGCGGGCCATGCCCGACGCGACAACGATACCCTCTTCGCCCAAACCAGCGGCGATGTCCTGGGCGAGCCGCCTGCCATTGGCCGAGGCGTTGCGCGCGCCAACCACCGCGACGATCGGCGCGCCGAGAAACTCCGCCTGGTCGAGCAGGGTCAGCACCGGCGGCGCGTCCTCGACCGCTTCGAGCGCTCTTGGATAAAGCGGCTCGCCCCAACACAGGATACGCGCGCCGATGCGGTTGAGCGCCGCCAGCTCCTGCTCGGCGGCGGCGCGGCTGGCGACGGCGATCCCCTGCCGGCCGAGCCGCGGCACCGCGTCGAGCGCCGTGCGAGCCGAGCCGAAGCGGCGCAGCAGCGCATAGAAGGTGACCGGGCCGATCGTCTCGGTGCGCGCGAGGCGCAGCCAGTCGAGGCGCTCTTGCGGGTCGAGCTCGCGCGCAGCCAGGCCCCGGTTCAACAGCCTTCCCTCAGCTCTTCTTGAACGAGATTCGGCTTTCGGTGCCGGCGATCAGACGGCGGATGTTCTCGTGATGCCGCGCGATGATCACGAGCGCGATCGCCGCGATCAGCACGGCGCGCGCGCTGTCGACGACAAACCCGGCATAGGCCGCAGCCGCGACGCACGCGACGAGCGCGGCGAGCGAGGAATAACGGAAGAGGATCGCCACGCTCAGCCAGATCAAGGCGGCGACCAGCGCGACCGGCCAGGCGACCGCGATCAGCACGCCGAGGGCGGTGGCGACCCCCTTGCCGCCGCGAAACCCGAGCCAGACCGGGAACATGTGGCCGAGGATGACCGCGCCGCCCGCCGCCAGCATCGCGTCGAAGCCCCATTGCGCGCCGATCAGCGCCGCAACCGTGCCCTTGCCGACATCGAAGACCAGGGTCAGCGCGGTGAGACCCTTGCTGCCGGTGCGCAGTACATTGGTCGCGCCGATACTGCCGGAGCCGATTTGCCGCACATCGCCATAGCCGCCGAGCCGGGTCAGCACCAGCCCGAACGGAATCGCACCCAGCAGATAACCGATGACGGTCGCGGCGATGATGCCGATCATGCGGCGCGCTCGAAGATGGTCCGTCCGTCGACAATGGTGCGCTCAACCCGGCCCTGAAAGGGTCGGCCGTCGAATGGCGCGTTCTTCGACTTTGAGCGAAACAGATCGGTCTGGATGCGGCCCTTCGCGTCAGGATCGAAGATTATCAAGTCGGCCGGCGCGCCCGCCGCCAGCCGGCCGACGCCAAGGCCGAGGATACGCGCCGGCGCGATGGTCAACTTGCGCAGCACCTCAATAAGGCTGAGATGCAGATTGTGGTGCAGCTCGAGCGACAGCGGCAGCAACGTCTCCAGCCCGACAATGCCGTAGCTCGCCGAGGAAAACGGCAGCCGCTTCGAATCCTGGTCCCATGGCGCATGGTCGCTGGCGATGGCGTCGATGGTGCCGTCGGCGAGCCCGGCGATCACCGCCTGTCGGTCGCTTTCCCCGCGCAGTGGCGGCGACAACTTGGTGAAGGTGCGGTAATCGCCGACCGCGGTCTCGTTGAGCGCGAAATAGGGCGGGGCGGTGTCACAGGTCACCGGCAGCCCGTCCGCTTTGGCGCGGCGGATCGCCTCGATCGCCGCCGCGGTCGAGACATGCGCGACGTGGTAACGCGCGCCGGTGATCGCGACGAGGCGCAAATCGCGCTCGACCATGATCACCTCGGCCGCGGGAGTGATCCCGGCGAGGCCGAGCCGGGTCGCGACCTCGCCCTCGTTGACCTCGCCGGCATTGCCGAGGCTCGGCTCTTCCGGATGCTGAATCACCAGCTGGTCGAAAGTGCGCGCGTAGGCGAGCACGCGGCGCATCACCAGCGCGTCGGCGATGGCCTTGACCCCGTCGGTGAAGCCGAGCGCGCCGTTGGCGGCGAGCAGGCCGATCTCGGTCAGCTCCTTGCCTTCCATGCCTTTGGTGGCGGCGGCGTAAGTATGGACTTTGGTCAGCTTCACCTCGCGGGCGCGGCGGGCAAGGAACTCGACCACCGACACGTCGTCGACCACTGGCTCGGTATTGGGCAGCGCCACCATCGTCGTGACCCCGCCGGCGGCGGCGGCCTTGCTGCCGCTCTCGATTGACTCGATGTGCTCGGCGCCGGGCTCGCGCAGCTGAACGCGCATATCGACGAGACCGGGCGCAAGACACAGCCCGTCGACCTCGACGATCTCGATATCGGCGCCGAGCCCGTCCTTGCCCAGGTTGGTCCCGATGCCGGTGATGCGATCGTCCTCGACGATCAGGTCGCCCACCCCGTCGCGCCCGCTCTCCGGGTCGATCAGGCGGGCGTTGCGGAACAGGCGGCGCAATCCGGGCATCGTCTTCGCCCTACTTGATCGGCGGGTTGTTGCCGGTGTTGCCCGCCATGATCTCGAGACAGGCCATGCGCACCGCGACCCCCATCTCGACCTGCTGGCGGATGAGGCTGCGGTCGATGTCGTCGGCGACGGTGCTGCCGATCTCGACGCCGCGGTTCATCGGTCCCGGGTGCATGATCAGGGCATCGGGTTTCGCTGCCTTGAGCTTGTCCTCGTCGAGCCCGAAAAAATGAAAATACTCGCGGGTCGAGGGCACGAACGTGCCGTGCATCCGCTCGCTCTGCAGCCGCAGCATCATCACGATATCGACGTCGGCGAGCCCCGCCGCCATATCGTGGAACACCTCGACGCCGAGATGCTCGACCTGGGCCGGGAGCAGGGTGCGCGGCGCCACCACCCGCACCCGCGCGCCCATCGCATTGAGCAGGGCGATGTTGGAGCGCGCAACCCGGCTGTGCAGTACGTCGCCGCAGATCGCCACGGTGAGCCCGCCGAGCTTGCCCTTGCGCCGGCGGATGGTCAGTGCGTCGAGCAGCGCCTGGGTCGGGTGCTCGTGGCTGCCGTCGCCGGCGTTGATGACCGCGCAGTCGACCTTTTCCGAAAGCAGCTGCACCGCGCCCGATTCGGGGTGGCGCACCACCAGCACGTCGGGGTGCATCGCGTTCAAGGTCATCGCCGTGTCGATCAGCGTCTCGCCCTTGCGCATCGACGAGACCGCGACCGCCATGTTGATGACATCGGCGCCGAGCCGCTTGCCGGCGACCTCGAACGAGGTGCGGGTACGGGTCGAATTCTCGAAAAAGCAGTTGATCAGGGTGCGCCCGCGCAGCGTCGTTTTCTTCTTTTCGGCCTCGCGGTTCATGTCGACATAGGTGTCGGCACGGTCGAGGACATAGGTGATGTCCTCGGGCGTCAGACCTTCGATGCCCAAGAGATGCCGGTGCCGGTAGGCATGGGAATCCATAAGCCCGAAACTATAGGGATGGGACTCCCGGACAGCAAGGGCGGGAGGGCCCTGCTGTCGAGGGCCAGCCGGGCAACCCGATGTAGCGTGGCTTCTTGAAGGCATCGTCGAACGGTTTAGATAATACGCGAGGCAATTACTCATGCGGCGCGGTGTTGAACGGTCATCGCGCAATCTCATTCAAGGCCTTCGGGACGATGAAGAAAGTTCTCTCGGCGCTCGTGCTGATGAGCGGTGTCGCGGCGTTTGCGCCAGTCGGCTTCGCCGCCGCACCGGTTCCCGAATTTACCGGCGGCGTGGTGCCGAGCCTCGCGCCGATGCTGGCGAACGTCACCCCCGGTGTGGTCAATATCGCGGTCAAGGGCCGGGTGCGCGAACAGAACCCGCTGTTGCAGGACCCGTTTTTCCGGCGCTTTTTCAATCTTCCGCAAGGCCAGCAATATCAGGAACGCGAGACGCAGGCCGCCGGCTCCGGGGTGATCGTCGACGCCAATGCCGGCTATGTGCTGACCAATGCCCATGTCGTCGAGAACGCCACCAGCATCACGGTCACGACCAAGGACAACCGCAAGTACCCGGCCAAGCTGGTCGGCCGCGACGCCGAAACCGATGTCGCGGTGCTGAAGATTGAGCCCGGCCACCTGAGCGCCGTGCCGCTCGGCGATTCCGACAAGCTGCAGGTCGGCGATTTCGTCGTCGCCATCGGCAACCCGTTCGAGCTGGGGCAGACGGTGACGTCGGGCATCGTCAGCGCCTTGGGGCGCAGCGGCCTCGGCATCGAGGGCTATGAGGATTTCATCCAGACCGACGCGTCGATCAATCCCGGCAATTCCGGCGGTGCGCTGGTCGATCTGCGGGGACAGCTGGTCGGCATCAACACCGCGATCGTCGCCCCGGGTGGCGGCAATGTCGGGATCGGCTTCGCGCTTCCCATAAATATGGCGCGCCGGGTGATGGATCAGCTGATCCAGTACGGCGAAGTGAAGCGCGGCCGCATCGGCGTTTCGATCCAGGACCTCACCCCCGATCTCGCGCAGGCGATGAACACCAACCGCACCAACGGCGCGGTCATCTCCCAGGTCGAGCCTGGTTCGGCGGCCGATCACGCGGGACTCAAGAGCGGCGACCTGGTCGTCTCGGCCAATGGCATGGCGGTCCGGGACGGTGCACAGCTGCGTAACACCATCGGCCTCAGCCGCATCGGCGATCTGGTCAAGCTGGTTGTCGACCGCGGTGGTAGCGAGCGTGCCGTCGAGGTTAAGGTTGAGGCGGCGCTGAACGCATCCGGAAAGGCCGGGAAGATAGCGCCGGAGCGTTGAGCATGACCTTTCCGGAGGGAAACGCCTGCGTTGCGGGCGGGTGTGGCGATCCGCTAGGCGCGGCGCGACAGGCGATGCCATTCATCGTCGGAGCGTCGCAACGACGCGGGCGCCCACCCGCGCGCAACCCGCAGGGCCGCGGTCTTTTGCGCCACGGGTTCGTCGAAGGGCTCGCCCGTGGTCCGGGCTACGGGGCTTCGCCCTTCTCCTGCTCGCGGCGCAAAATACCTGCGGCGCAGACGCTCCCCTCCGAAAAGATCATGCTCTAATCCCATCGATGGCAACGCAAACCCCCTACGAGGTGCTCGGCGTCAAGCCAGACGCGAGCCCCGACGAGATCCGCAAGGCTTACCGCAAGCTGGCGAAACAGCTGCACCCGGACATCAACCCGGGCAAGCCCGAGGCCGAGGCACGGTTCAAGCAGGTGTCCGCGGCGCACGATTTGCTGTCCGACGCCGACAAGCGGGCGCGCTATGACCGCGGCGAGATCGACGAAAGCGGCGCCGAGCGGCCGCGCTATTCGTACCGCCCGCATGCCGAAGGCGCGCAAGGCTGGAAATACCAGCCGAACGGCGAGATGAACCCCGAGGATCTCGAGGACATTCTGTCGATGTTCGGCGGCGGGATGGGCGGCCCAATGGGGGGCGGTCGCGCGGGGCGCGGCCGCGGCCAGGGTTTCGCGATGCCGGGCGGCGACCGGCTCTACGCCCTGACCGTCGATTTTGTCGAGGCGGCGGCCGGCGCCAAGAAACGCTTGTCGCTGTCGCCCGACACTTGGCTCGACGTGACGATCCCGCCCGGCATCGACGAAGGCCAGGTGCTGCGCCTCAAGGGCAAGGGCGGGGAGGGGGTGGGCGGCGCTCCGCCCGGTGACGCGCTGATCGAGATCCATGTCGCGCCGCACCCCTATTTCCGCCGCGACGGCGACAATATCCTGCTCGACCTGCCGGTGACCGTGGCCGAGGCGGTGCTCGGGGCTCGCGTCACCGTCCCGACTGTAACCGGCCCGGTGGCGATGACCATCCCGAAGGGCTCCGACAGCGGCACCCAGCTGCGCCTGCGCGGCAAGGGCATCCAGCGCCGCGGTGGCGCGGTCGGCGATCAGATGGTGATGCTCAGGGTGGTAATCGGCGATAGCGGCGATCCCGAGCTGGCGTCGTTCCTCGAAACCTGGGCCGAGAAGCACAAGACCGACCCGCGCCGGGGGATGGCGTCATGATCGGGTTTGACGAGGTCCTCGTCCGCTACGGCGGCCTCGAGCGGCGCGAGCTCATTCGCTGGGTCGAGGAGCGTTGGGTCCTGCCCGAGCGGCGTGCCGAGACCTGGGTGTTTCACGAGGTCGATGTCGCGCGGGTCGAGCTGATCCTCGAAATCCGCCGCGATTTCGCGGTCGACGACGAAGCGATGCCGCTGGTGCTGAGCCTGTTGGACCAGGTTTATTCGCTGCGCCGGCAGATGCGGCGGCTGTGCGACGCGGTTGCGGCTCAGCCGGAAGACATCCAAGCGGCGATCCGCCAGGCATTGCCGAAATCAACGCCGTAGGGCGGAAGAGCGAAGCGCCTTCCGCCGGCCGTATCGGCCACACGCAAGCCGGCGCTCATTGGTGGAAGGCGCTTCGCTTCTCCACCCTAAGCGAACGTCCCGCGCAGGATTTCGCGCGCCGGCTCGCTGCCGTCGAGCGCGCGCAGGTGCCGGCGCTTGATCTTCCAGCCCTCAGGCGTCCGCACGAACTCCCAGCGATTGGCGGAGACGCGGTGGACGTGGAAACCGCGCGTCTTGCCGTGATTGGGGACGTCGAACTCGGGGCCGACCCGGTCCGGCACGAGGATTTGCAGATAGGAAATGGCGAACGCGGTATCGCCGGTGATGCGGACATAGGGTAGACCGGCGAAATGGGCGATGCCCTGCTCGATCGCGCGATGATGCTCCGGGTTCGACGAGCCGCCGGCGATCGCCTCGCGACCGCGCGGCGCGGGAAACTGCGGGCCGCGATCGAATTCGCCGTCTTCCGTCCACGCTGAAAGGCCGTGATCGGGTGAGCCCGTATCAGCGCTCGGCGGGTGGCTGGCAATCAGATTGTAGATTTCCAGGCGATCCTCGATCTCTCGGATGCGGTCTTCGAGTGTTCCCGCCGCCATTGTGGCCTACCTTGCTATGAATAGATTCCGCGTTGCGGAATGCGGTTCCGGCCCGCTCCCCCACCCGGCCACCCAACGATAGTATGCTGATTGGGTGGCCGGGTGGGGGAGCGGGCTGGTGCCGTACGCAGCACGAATGTGCTGCCGCACTTGATAACCGCTACACCTTTTGCGCCCGGGCCCGGGCGCCGCGCTCGATCGCCGCCGCGATCAGCCGATCGAGTTCGAACCGGTGGCGGATCAGCTCGAGGATCTGCAATTCCTCCTGCGTCGCCGAACCATCGACCGCGATAAGATCGCAGGCGATCGCATAGGCGGTTTCGCGCAGCCGCTGCGGCAGCGTCGCCTTGATCACGTCGAGCGTCGCGTCGAGCCCATCCTCACGGGCCAACAGCTCGGCGCAATCGTTGAGATGCCCGGGGAGCTTCTCACGGTCGAAGCCGTGGAATACCGGCCAGTGACCGACGATGTCGCCGATCATCGTCACTTCGTCGGGCGGCAGCCTGCTCTCGGCGCCGGTGACGATGACCATCGTGTAGATGAGCGCGCCCTGCGGGTCGAGCATCGTTGTTTCCTTTGGCTTCATGCGGCGGACAGACCAAACCGCCTGCCGCGCTGTCAAGCGCTAACGTCGAGGAAGCGGGCGGTCAGATCGATCGCCTCGGTTAGCGGTACGCGGCTCACCGGCACGCCGTCGGGAAACGCCGCCAAGAGGCGCGACGGCAATTGCCGGTCGAGGACGACAAAGACGCCGCGATCGTCGGCGCGGCGGATGAGGCGGCCATAGGCCTGGCGCAGCCGCAGCCGCGCGATATGGTCCTCGTAGCTGGCGCCGCCGAACACCGGCTTGCGCGCGCGGTGAAGGATGTCGGGGCGCGGCCATGGCACTCGGTCGAAGACGATGAGCCGCAGCGAGCGGCCCGGCACATCGACCCCATCCCTCACCGCGTCGGTGCCAAGCAGACAGGAATTTTCCTCGGCGCGGAAAATGTCGACCAGGGTCGCCGGCGACATCGCATCGACGTGCTGGGCGAGCAGCAGTATCCCGTTGCCCTCCAGCACCGGGGCGATACGCTCGTGGACTGCTTTTAGCCGGGTGATCGCGGTGAAGAGGCCGAGCGCGCCGCCCTTGGCGGCCTGCATCAGCGAAGCGAAGCCGGCGGCAACCTGGCCGATATCGTCGCGTGGGATGTCGTTGACGACGATGATGCGGGTCTGTGCGGCGTAATCGAACGGTGAGGCGATGCGGGCCGCGCGCGGGCTCGCCGTCAGATGACGTAAGCCGCTCGCCGCCTCGGCGAGGTTCCAGGCGAGCGTCGGATCGGCCTCTCCATCGGTCAGGGTCGCCGAGGTCACAACGATGCCGTGCGCCGGTTGAGCGACGTGATGGACAAAGGGAATGCCGGGATCGACCCAGTTGCGGTTGAGCACGATGTCGATCTCGTTGCCGTCGGACCGCTCCAACGCCAGCCACTCGACGCTTTCCGGCCGCGCCGACTCGCCGAGGTCGCGCAGCAGCGCGGTCCATGAGCCGAGCAGCATCCCGCACCGCCGCTCGATGCCGCGGATCGCGGCATCCAGGCGCTGGCGGGTGGTGGGATCGGGCGGATTTTCAGGGTCCCCAAGCTGCTTCTTCAGCAAGGCCGCGAGTCGGCCCATCGCGGCGGACAGCCGGGCGAGGCCCTCGGCGAGCCGTAGTGCGCCGTCGACGAGGCCTTCGACCGGCGGCCGCGCTTCGGCCTCGAGACCGTAGCCGCCATCGATTCCGGTGGCGCGCGCCAGGACCTGCTGCCGCACCAGCGCCAGGAAGTTCTCGAACCCCGGCAGCGGCGCCCCCTCGGTGATGCGCTGGTGCCAGCCATCGGTCGGCAAGATGCGCGCCGCGACCAGCGCCTCGACCAAGAGCTTGTGGCCGTCCTCATCGGCCTCGATCAGGTCGCCGATGCGGCGCTGCAAACCGCGAGCACGCGACCGCGTCGCCTCGGCTCCGAGGAGCCAGCGCCGCAGCTCACGGCCCTCACGCCCCGACAGTCGCACGGAAAACGCGGAATCGGCCGCTTCGAGCAGGTGATGGCCCTCGTCGAAAACATAGCGCGTCGGCACCGTGCCGTCATCGAGCCCGCCGAGCGCCGCTTGCGCCATGACCAGCGCGTGGTTGGCGACGACGAGCCGCGCGTGGCGGGCGGCGCGCACGTTCTTCTCGACAAAGCATTTGCGGAAGTGTTGGCAGGCCGAATGGACGCATTCCCCGCGCCGGTCGGCGAGCGCCGCGACCCGGTAGCCGCCGATGAGTTCGCTCAGCCAGCCGGGAAAATCGCCGGCGACAAGGTCGCCCGCCTCGGTGGCGAGGATCCAGCGGGCGATCAGCGCCAGCGGCGCCGAGGGCTGGGCGCGTGCCATCGTCGCCCGCACCGCGTCCTCATAGTTCAACAGGCAGAGGAAATTCTCGCGACCCTTGCGGACGACGACGCGCCGCCGCTTCTGTACCGGCTCGGGATAGAGCCGGTCGAGCTCGCCGGCGATCTGGGCCTGCAGGTTACGGGTGTAGGTCGAGATCCACACCGTGCCCTGGTTCTTCTCCGCCCATAGGCTCGCCGCCGCGATATACCCGAGCGTCTTGCCGACCCCGGTGCCGGCTTCGGCGAGCACCGCTTGCGGCTGGTCGGGGTATTCGCGCGGCAGGAAGGCGTCGGCGACCGCGGCGGCGTAATCGGCCTGCTCCGGCCGCTTTTCGGCATTGTCGCCGAGGAGCTCGGCGAGGCGCTGGCGGGCCTCGTCGCCGCTCACCGGGTGATTGCCCGCAGGCGGCGGCGGCGCGCGCTCCTGCCATTCCTCGAGCGCTTGCCAGGCGCGCAAACCCGCGGCGCGGCGCAGCGCGGTCGGGTCGGATGGCGGCAGCGCGGCGAGCACCGCCGGCCCCCAGGCCCAGCCGGCGCGCTCGGCAATCTCGGCGATGGCGCGAGCGTTGGGGTCGGTCTCCTGCCCCAGCTCCTGCAACAGGGCGCGCGCCGCGGTCGCCAGCGCGACGCAGGCTTCTGCCATGCTCTCCGGCGCTTGCAGGCCCAGGGCCGCTGCCAACCCGCGCGGCGTCGGCACGCAGAACCGCGCCGGGCGTACGAACGCGAACAGCTCCAAGAGGTCGAGCGCGGCGAACCCAGGCATATCGAGCCGCCGCGCGGTGGCGCGCGCGTGGCACACCATCGGCGTCTCGGTTTCGAGCCGGTGTCTCGCCTCGTCGATCGACAGCGCCTCGATCTCGCCATCGGGCGACAGCCACACCACTTCGCGGAACCCGGCGACCAGCGCTGCCGCTCGCGGCACCAAGATGCTCGCGCCGGGAGTTTCCTTGTCAAATTGTGTCGGGTAGGCTGACGCCATGACGCAACTGATCTACCACATGTGCCCGTTCGATACCTGGGCCACGGCGCTCGCCGCCGGCGCCTATAGCGGCACCGCGCAGGACAAGGCCGACGGCTTCATCCATTTCTCGACCGCGGACCAGATCGTCGAAAGCGCCCGCAAACATCGCGCCGGCCAGGACGGGCTGGTGCTGGTCGCGGTCGATGTCGAGCGGCTGGGCAAGCGCCTCAAATGGGAGGAGGCGCGCGGCGGCGACCTATTCCCGCATCTCTACGGGCCGCTCGATCCGGCCGAATCGGCCAACGTGCGGCCGCTGCCGCTCGGGCCGGACGGGAACCACGTCTTCCCGGAGCTCGAATAGCGCTCAGCCGGGGCCGGCGTCGTACTCGGCTGAGATGTCGGCGCCGGTGTAGTCCGGCATCATCGCCGCTGCGATGACGCTGATCACGCAGCAGGCCGCGACGTAGAGCGCGATGGCGAAGCTCGAGTGGTAGGCGGCGAACAGCGCCGTCGCGATGATCGGCGCCGGCCCGCCGGCGATGACCGAGGCGAGCTGATAGCCGAGCGACGAGCCGCTATAGCGCAGCCGCGGGGTGAACGCCTCGGCGATCAGCGCCGCTTGAGGCCCGTACTGCATGTCGTGCGCGATCAACGAGATGGCGATCGCGATGAACACGAGGACAGGAGCCGCCGTGTCGAGCATCCCGAAATAGAGGAAGCCGAACAAGCCCGTCGCCACCGCTCCGATCAGATAGGTGCGGCGCCGCCCGATCCGGTCCGACAGATGGCCAAAGAGCGGGATCGTGAAAAACGACACCACTGAGGCGACCAGCACCGCGATCAGAATCATGTCACGTGGCATCTTCAGCGTGCCGGTGGCGTAGGCGAAGACAAACGCGGTGAAGATGTAGAACGGTGACTGCTGGCCCATCCGCACCAGCGCCGAGAGGAGGATTTCCTTCGGCTGTCGCTTGAACACCTCAAGGATTGGCGCGCGTTCGATCTTGTGTTCCGACAGCAGCTTTTCGAACACCGGCGTCTCGAGAATGCCGAGCCGCACCCACAAACCGACGCCGACAAGGACGATGCTGAGTACGAACGGGATGCGCCACCCCCACACCAGGAACTGGTCGCCGGACCAGCTACTGAATGCAAGCACCGCCAGGTTGGCGAGGAACAATCCCGCCGGCACGCCGAATTGCGGCCACGACGCCACGAGGCCGCGGTTGTTATGGCTGCGCGCCCATTCCATCGCGATCAGCACCGAGCCTCCCCATTCGCCGCCGACGCCGATCCCCTGGATCATCCGCAGAATGGTCAGCAGCACGGCACCCCAGATGCCGATCGACGCGTAGCTCGGGACGAAGGCGATAAGGAACGTCGCGATCCCCATTATCATCAGTGTCGCGATCAAGGTGGCCTTGCGGCCGATGCGGTCGCCGTAATGGCCGAAGATCGCCGCGCCGACCGGCCGGCTGGCAAAGCCGATAAAATAGGTCCCGAACGCCGCCAGCGTTGCGGTCAGAGGGTCCGAATTGGGAAAATAAAGCTTGCCGAAGACGAGCCCGGCCGCGGTGCCATAGAGAAAGAAATCGTACCACTCGATGGTCGTACCGACCGTCGCCGCGATCACCGCCTTGCGCAGTTCGGTCGCGTGCTGTCGCTCGGTGAGCGACCCTATTGTCGTCGTCGTCATCGCAGGTCCTCCCCCAAGGTTTTTCGCGTTTTGTTGGCGTGCTATTCCGCCGTGTCGCGCTTCGGTACGGGATCGCGAAACCGGTTGCGCAGCGCGTCCCACTCGTCGGCGCCGGAGATTTGGAACGCCTCGCGCACCGTCATCTCCTTGATCAGCGGCGGATGGCGGCCGATCGATTTCAATTCGGCAAGCGCCTGCTCGCAGACGCCGACCACGCTCTTCAGCAACAGGCCCGGCACGATCGCCAGCTTGTAGCCCATGCGCTCGGCCGCGGCGAAATCCACTTCGGGCGTCTTGCCGTGCCGCACGACGTTGAGCAGACACGGGCCGTTGACCAGGCGCGGCACCGCGGCGACCTCTTCCAGCGTCTGCGGCGCCTCGACAAAGACCATGTCCGCGCCGGCAGCGAGCGCCGCGTTGGCGCGGGCGATCGCCTCGTCGAACCCGGCGACGGCGCGCGAGTCGGTGCGGGCGATGATGGTGAAATCGGGGCTGCGCCGGGCAGCGACGGCGGCGCGCAGCTTGGCCAGCCAATCCTCGCGCGGCACGATCTCCTTGTCGTCGAGGTGGCCGCAGCGCTTGGGCGAGACCTGGTCCTCGATATGGATGCCGGCGACGCCGGCGCGTTCATAGTCCTGCACCGTGCGCACCACGTTCAGCTCGTTGCCGTA
>DATNJF010000183.1:0-3078 GCA_035604035.1 Allostellaceae bacterium
TGACCTTGTCGATCTGCTCGGGCAGCGCACCTTCCTCGACGAGGATGCTCATTTCCATGCTGAACGGGGCGCGGCTGCGATTGGCGAGGAAACCGTCGCCGTTGCCGGCGAGCCCGCTGACCTTGCCGATCTTGCGGCCCAAGGCCATCGCCGTGGCCAGCACATCGTTGGCACTTTTGGTGCCTTTCACCACTTCGAACAGCTTCATGACGTTGGCCGGGGCGAAGAAATGCGTGCCGGCGACGTCCTGCGGCCGCTTTGTCGCGTTGGCGATGATGTCGATGTCGATTCCCGAGGTGTTGGAATAAAGCAGCGCGCCTGGCTTCATCACCGCGTCGAGCCTTTTCCAGACATCCTGCTTGACCGCGATCTGCTCGAACACCGCCTCGATGACAACGTCGCAATCCTGGATGTCATCAAAGCTGGCGACCGGATGGATGCGGGCAAAGCGACGCTCCATCTCATCGGCGGCGAGGCTGCCGCGCTTGACGCTGGTCTCGTAATTGGACTTGATCCGCGCCATGCCGCGGTCGAGCGCCTCCTTGGTCGCGTCGGTGATCTTCACGTCGAAGCCATTGTCGGCGAAGCTCATCGCGATGCCGCCGCCCATCGTGCCGGCGCCGACCACGGCCGGATTATCGGTTGGACGCAATTTGGTGTCGGTCGGGATGAACGGGATTTTCGCGACCTCGCGCTCGGCGAAGAAGGCGTAGCGCAGCGCCTTCGCCTCCTCCGAGCTGACTTGCTCGTCGAACAGCTTGCGTTCGAGCGCGCAGCCCTCGTCAAACGGCAGCTTGCAGGCCGCCTCGACCGCCTCGATGCAGGCGTAAGGCGCGCGCTGGTTGCGGGCGCGACGGGCGATCGACTTGCGCATGCCGTCGAACAGCTCCGGCGTGCCCTCGGCGAGCCTCTCGTTGCGCTCGCGGATGACCGGCAGCGGCCGCTGGTCGGCGATCTTGCGGGCGAAGGCGATGGCCGCCGCCTTCAGCTCACCCTCCGGCGCGATCTCGTCGACGATGCCGAACTTATGCGCCTCCTCGGCCGGGACGTGCCGGCCCGAGGTGATCATTTCGAGCGCCGCCTTCGGGCCGATCAGGCGCGGCAGGCGCTGGGTGCCGCCGGCGCCGGGGAGGATGCCGATCAGTACCTCGGGCAACCCGACCTTCGCGCTCGGCACCGCGACGCGGTAGTGGCAGGCGAGCGCGGTCTCAAGCCCGCCGCCCAGCGCGTAGCCGTGGATCGCCGCGACCACCGGTTTCGGGCTCTGGTCCATCACGTCGTAATGGCGGCGGGTCGGCGCCGGCTGGGCCGGGCCCTTGCCGAACTGACGGATATCGGCGCCGGCGATAAAGCTACGCCCGGCGCCGATCAGCACCATCGCCTTGACCGACGGATCGGCATTGCCCTTGTCGAGCGCCGCGACGATGCCTTGCGGCACCCCCGGCGACAACGCGTTCACCGGTGGGTTGTCGACGGTGATGATGCCAATGCCGTTATCGGTCTCGAAGCGGACCAGCTCGCCTTCGGCCATTTCTGTCTCCATTAATTGAATTCACCACAGAGGTGGTGAGGCACTGAGATGATTTAGAGGATCAACCGTCTTATGCCGTCTTTCAGCACCGGCGCGTTGAAGTTTAACAACAAGCCAACCCGCATACCGCTTAACTTGAGATAGGTGAGCAACTGGGCTTCATGGACGGCGATCAGACGCTCAACGGTTTTGAGTTCCAGGATCACCTTCTCCTCGACGACGATGTCAATGCGGTATCCACAGTCGAGGCGGATTGTCTTGTACACAACTGGCAGCGGCACCTGTCGCCGGAAAACCAGGCCGCTCTCTCGCAGCTCGTAACAGAGGCATTCTTCATAGGCGGATTCCAAGAGACCCGGGCCAAGCTGTCGATGAACTTCAATGGCGAAGCCAATAATTCTCTCAGTAAGAGGATCGTTATCTCGCGAAACGAGCATGGGCTCGGCCTCTCACTGCCTCACTGCCTCTGTGGTGATTACAAGGTTGCTTCCGTTCCAAGGATGACCGTGCTCTGCGACGACAGCACGCCGCCATTGCCGTGCGCGATCGCGGTCTCGGCGTCCTTGACCTGCCGCTCGCCGCATTCGCCGCGCAGCTGCCGCACCGCCTCGATCAAGAGGAAGAGGCCGTACATCCCAGGGTGGCAATAGGAAAGCCCGCCGCCGTTGGTGTTGACCGGCAAGCGGCCGCCGGGTGCGATACGCCCGCCGGTGACAAAGGCGCCGCCCTCGCCCTTCTTGCAGAAGCCGAGGTCTTCGAGGAAGAGGATCGTGTTGATCGTGAACGCATCGTAAAGCTCGACGACGTCGATGTCCTTCGCCGCGAGACCCGCCATCGCGTAGGCCTGCCGGCCGCTTTCGCGCGCGCCGGTGACGGTGAGATCGGGCATCGACGAGATATTGGCGTGGGTGATGCACTGGCCTTGGCCGAGCACGTAAACCGGCTTTTTCTTCAGCGATTTCGCCCGCTCCGGGCTCACGAGCACGATCGCGCCGCCGCCGTCGGTCACCAGGCAGATATCGCGCACCGTGAACGGATAGCTGACCATCCGCGCGCCGAGCACCTCCTCGACGGTCAGCGGCTTCTTCTCCCACGCCACCGGGTTATTCAGCGCCCATTGCCGCGCCGCGACCGCGACCTCGGCCATCTGCTCGCGCGTCGTGCCGAATTCATGCATATGGCGCGACGCGGCCAAAGCATAAGCGGTCGAGGGCAGGAACGGCCGGTATGGCGTCTCGTAGGGGTTGATCTCGCGTACCGAGGCCTGCTGCCGTCCGACGCTGCGCTGGGTCGAGCCATAGGCGATGACTGCGACATTACACAGGCCAAGCTGTAGCGCCGCCATCGCGTGCTGGATGTGGAACATGAACGACGAGCCGCCGATGATCGTCCCGTCGATGTAGGAAGGCGACATCCCAAGGTATTCGGCGAGGTTCAATGGCGAGGTGCGGCTCTGTGTACACGAGCTGATCAGCCCATCGACATCCTTCAAACCCAGCCCGCAATCGTCGAGCGCGCGGGTGATCCCCTGCGCCATCAAATCGATG
>DATNJF010000184.1:0-2659 GCA_035604035.1 Allostellaceae bacterium
CGCCGCTAACAAATATCAGAGCAGTGCCTAGAGCAGGCAGATCGCTGGCTGCTGTGCGCGGCCACCATCCTCAGCGCGCCTTTATGCCGTTTTTATGCTGGGCTGAGACGATCCGTCTCGAACCTTAATGCGCGCTAGCCCTTCTATTACCGCGCTGGAGCAAGGCGGCCAGCGAGAGATGCGGTCTTTCCTTGCTGACGGAGAACCGTCAGCCGTTTTTGGGTCGCAACCCTGGAACAGCGACTTCGCCGACCAGCCGGTAATTGCGCTCCTCTATGCGGTGACCGGCAGTTTGATGGAGTTGCTCGGGCCGATTTTCTGGGCCGCATTGGCCGTGTTGTTCGCTCAGGCGGAATTGATCAAAGGCTGATCCAGATCAGTTTCACCCGCGCAGATCGAGCGTAACGGTGCCGCTCCATACTGCTGCACCGACCCCGGCCACGAATGGCTGGACTCTTTAGGAGAGCAAACGTGTTGGACCTGATTTTCATCGCGGTTGGCCTCGGCTTCTTTGCCGTCGGCTGCCTCTATCTCTACGCCTGCGACCGATTGTGAGGGCGCCATGTTCGAATTGATCCTGGGCGCGGTGATCTCGGTCGGCATGCTCGTCTACCTGGTTATCGCGCTGCTCCGCCCAGAAAAATTCTGAGCGAAAAATCCTGAGGATGCCATGACCGCAAACGGTTGGATCCAGATCGCCATCTTCACGGCGATCCTCATCGCCCTAGCGCGCCCGCTCGGCGGTTATATGACCGCCGTGTTCGAGGGCCGCGTCGGCTTTCTGCGCCCGGTCGAACGGGTGTTCTACGCGCTCTGCGGCGTCGACGAACGCCAGGAGCAGCATTGGCTGACCTACGGGATCGGCCTGCTGTTGTTCCACGCCGCCGGCTTCGCGCTGCTCTATGCGCTGATGCGGTTGCAGAACGTGATTCCGCTGTTCAACCCGGCGGGACAGGACGCGGTCGGCACCGACCTCGCCTTCAACACGGCGGTCAGCTTCGACACCAACACCAACTGGCAGTCCTACACGCCGGAAACGACGATGAGCTACCTCACCCAGATGGCGGGGCTCACCGTGCACAATTTCCTCTCGGCTGCAGCGGGGATCGTGGTGGCTGTGGCGCTGATCCGCGGTTTCGCCCGGCGCTCGGCCAACAGCATCGGCAATTTCTGGGTCGATATGACCCGTTGCGTCCTCTACATCCTGCTGCCGATCTGCATCGTCGGCGCCCTCGTGCTGGTTTGGCAGGGCGTGCCGCAGAACCTCAGCGACTACACCGAGGCGACGACGCTCGAAGGCGTCAAGCAGGTGATCGCGCAGGGGCCCGTGGCCTCGCAAGAGTTCATCAAGATGCTCGGCACCAATGGCGGCGGCTTCTTCAACGCCAACTCGGCGCATCCGTTCGAGAACCCGACCGCGCTGACCAACCTGATCGAAATGCTGGCGCTGTTTGCGATCGGTGTCGCGCTGACCAACGTGTTTGGCCGCATGGTCGGCAACGAGAGCCAGGGCTGGGCGATCCTCGCCGCGATGGGTGTGCTCTATATCGTCGGCGTCGTCGTCTGCTATTCGGCCGAGTCGGCCGGCAACCCGCAATTCGCCGCGCTCGGCATCGACCAGGCGCCGTCGCTGATGCAGCCCGGCGGTAACATGGAAGGCAAGGAAGTCCGTTTCGGCATCGCCAACTCGGCGTTGTTCACGACGATCACGACCGATGCGTCGTGCGGCGCCGTCAACAATATGCACGACAGCCTGACGCCGATCGGCGGCTTGGTGCCACTGACCAACATCATGCTGGGCGAGATCATCATCGGCGGCGTCGGCTCGGGCCTCTACGGAATGCTGCTGTTCGCCATCGTCGCCTTGTTCGTCGCCGGGCTGATGGTCGGGCGTACGCCAGAATACCTCGGCAAAAAGCTCGAGGCCAAAGAGGTCAAGATGACAATGATCGCCCTCTTGGCCCTGCCGCTGTCGATGCTCGGCTGGACCGCGCTTGCCGTGGTTGTTCCGGACGGGCTCGCTGGCATGGCGAATTCCGGCCCGCACGGCTTTACCGAGGCGCTCTACGCCTACGTCTCGGCTACCGGTAACAATGGCAGCGCCTTTGCCGGGCTCTCGGCGAACACGCCCTTCTACAACACGACGCTTGGGCTCGCGATGCTGATGGGCCGGTTCCTCATCATCATCCCGGTGCTGGCCATCGCCGGCTCGCTCGCCGCCAAAAAGGTCGCGGCGCCCTCAGCCGGAACCTTCCCGACCAATGGCGGGCTGTTTGTCGGCCTGCTGGTTGGCGTCGTCGCGATCGTCGGCGGCCTCACCTATTTCCCGGCTCTCGCGCTCGGCCCGATCGTCGAGCAACTCGCGATGAAAGCCGGAACCCTGTACTGATCGGAGAGTATCGATGGCTGCGCAATCCCGTTCGCTGTTCGATCCGGCCATTCTGGGCCCGGCGATCGGCGACGCGTTTAAGAAGCTCAACCCGCGCACCCTGTGCCGCAACCCGGTCATGTTCGCGGTCGAGGTGGTGTCCGCCGCGACGACGATCCTCTTCGTCCGCGACCTGTTCGCCGGATCGGGAGCATCGTTCTCCGGCCAGATCAGCCTGTGGCTGTGGTTCACCGTGCTCTTCGCCAACTTCGCCGAAGCCGTCGCCGAAGG
>DATNJF010000185.1:0-3635 GCA_035604035.1 Allostellaceae bacterium
CCTGCCGATCGGGAAATTCTCGATCGAGCGCTGGGTTTGCGCGCCCCAGAGCCGCCCGGCCGGTACGTCGATCTCGCCCAGGCTGTCCCGTTCGCGCCTCGCCTTCGCCATCGTCGTGCTCCCAGTACCTATCGGCTAACATAAGAACGTTGTCCGCGAACGGAACTCCGGGTCGCGGATAACGTTGCCGTTTTGAGGAGGACCCGCAGCCTTGAAGACCGCTCGGCCTTCACAAGACGCGCTCGCAGGGGTTCTTGAGGCGATTGGCGACGCCGTCTACGCGATGGATCGGCATGAGCGGGTCCTCTTCGCCAACCGACGCGCGCTCGAATTGTGGGGCAAGACTGCTGACGCTGTGGTCGGGCAGCATCTGCTCGACGTGTTCCCTGGCATCGAGGACGGCGAACCCTACCGCGTCTACCGTTCGGTTCTGGCTAACCGCAAGCGGGTTCATCTCGAAACCGTCGCGCCGGCGCTTGGCGGGCGCTGGATCAGCCTCGATGCCCAGCCGGGACCCCAAGGTGGTCTCGTCGTCGTGTTCCGCGACATCGACCGCCGCAAGCGCGCCGAGGCGGCGCTCCGCGAAAGCGAGGAGCGGTTCCGCTCGATGCTCGAAGCATTGCCGCAGATGGCCTATGTGATCGATGGCGCGGGAAACGCGATCTATTACAACCGCGAATTCCATAGCTATATCGGCCGACCGGTCGGGCCGAAACCGGCGGCGCGCGACGTCCTGATTCATTCGGAAGACCGCGAGCGCGTTCGCACGACCCGCACCGCGGCGCACGGGAGCGGCCAGGAATTCGCGGTCGAGGCGCGCATCTGCCGGCATGACGGGGTCTATCGCTGGCATCGTATCCAAAACCGGCCGATGCACTTCGGCGGCCGCGTCTTGTACTGGCTCGGCACGGCTTTCGATATCGACGACATCCGCCACGCGAACGAGCTACTCGAGCAGCGGGTTGCCGAGCGTACCGCCGAGCTCGAAGCCGCCAACCGCAGCCTGGCGAAACAGATCGAGGAGCGCGAGCAAGCCGAGGCGCAGCTCAGCCGCAAGCAGCGGGTTGAGGCTATCGGCCAGCTCACCGCCGGCATCGCCCATGATTTTAACAATCTGCTGACCTCGATCATCGGCAATATCGAGCTGCTTGATACCCTGCTCGGTAATGCCGACGAGCGCGCGGCGCGGCTGCTCAAGGGAGCCCTGTCGGCCGCCGAGCGCGGCGCCAACCTGACGGCGCAGCTGCTGGCGTTCGCGCGCCAGCAGCGGATGAACCCGGAGCCGGTCGATCTCAATCAGATCGTCTCCGGTATGGCGACGCTGCTGTACAGCACGATCGGCGCCTCTATCCGTATCGAGCTGCTGCCGGTGAAGGGATTATGGCGCACGCTCGCCGATGTCGCGCAGCTAGAGCTGGTCTTGTTGAACCTCGCGATCAATTCGCGCGACGCGATGCCTCACGGCGGCACCATCACCATCGCCACCGGCAACGCCGTGCTGGGGCCGCCCGAGCAGCCCGAGGACCCGCCGGCGGGCGAGTATGCGATGGTGTCGGTCACCGACACCGGCGGCGGCATCCCCGTCGAGGTTCTCGGCAAGGTGTTCGACCCGTTCTTTACCACCAAGGAGATCGGCAAAGGGTCGGGCCTTGGCCTGTCGCAGGTATTGGGCGTCGCCCAGCAATTGGGCGGAGGCGTTCGCATCGAAACCACGCCCGGCGCTGGCACAGCAGTGAAAGTATTCCTGCCGCGAGCCCACGAGAATTATGCCCCACAGACGGTTGCCGCTTCGGCCGAGCGGCCCTCGGCAAAAAAGCCGCTTCCGAGCACCTGGGGCGTCCTCCTCGTCGACGATGAGGACGAAGTTCGCGCGGTCGCGGCAGCAATGCTGCGCGACGCCGGGTATTCGGTCATCGAAGCGGGCAGCGGCGTCGCCGCGCTCGAGCATCTCGACCGCAACGACCCGCCTATCGATTTGCTGATCGCCGACATGGCGATGCCCGGTATGAGTGGCGGCGAACTCGCCCGCGCGGCGCGTCAGAGTCGACCCAATCTGCCGATCCTTTTCATCAGCGGTTTCGCCGAACGCGCCATGCGCGATGATAGGACCCTGGAGACGGTGTTGCAGAAGCCGTTTCGCGCCGAGGAACTTAGCGCCACGGTGGCTGCGGTCCTCGGGCAAGCCGCGCCGCGCCCGTCGGCCCGGCCGAAGCCGCGACGGGCCTTGGCGGAGCCGTTGGTCGAGCCCTGAATCTCAGCTGATCATCTGCGGGATCACGAGGAACAGGTCGGTGTCGTCGGTCCTCTCGCCGGCGGCGGTGATCAGCGCGTGCGCCTGGCCGCGGTGGTGGGTCTGGTGGTTGAAGAAATGGGTGACAAGCAGCCGCTTCGGCGCCGTCACCTCGCGATTGGTCGCGCCGCTGAACCAGGTCAGGTCGGCGTTGAGCCAATTGTCGTCGACCTTGCCCGCCCAGCGCTCGATGTCGGCGTCGGCCTTGATCCGCCGGGCGCGCAGTTCGGCGTAATCCTCGATCATGTGTCGGCTTTCCTTGATCGGGGTCGCCGGGCGCTCCCAACCGTCGAAACGGCTCATCCACTGGGCGTCGCCCCACAAGATGTGCACGAGCGTCCCGTGCAGCGAACCCCAGAACGCGTGGCGGTCGCGCCGGCGCTCTGCATCCGGGAGCCGCGACGCGGCGGCGTAGAGGCGCCGGTTCATCTCGCTATTGTAGGCGGCCATGGTGCGGACGTAGGAAGGGGTGATCATGGGAGTTCCTCGCGTTACGGCTCGGATGATTTTTGAGAACGAGCCTGCACGTCAATCTTGATCCGGGTCAACCAAGGGGTGGAGACGATGCCTGAAGGACAACGGCCGCGGCCGCAACCAACACCCGAGACGCAGCATTTCTGGGATGGCACCCGCGCCGGCGAGCTGCGCCTGCAGCGCTGCAACTCCTGCCAGAAAACCTATTTCCCGCCGCGCCCGTTCTGCCCCAGCTGCGCGGCGCGTGAGGTCAGCGTCTTCAAGGCGACCGGCAAGGGCCGGCTCTACAGCTATGTGATCCATCACCGCCCGGTGCCGGGTTTCACGCCACCTTATGCGATTGCCGTCGTCGAACTCGACGAGGGGCCGCGGATGATGACCAACATCACGGGCTGCCCGCAGACCCCCGAGGCCTTGGTTCTCGACATGCCGGTCGAAATCGCCTTCGAGAAGATCGACGACGACATCACCTTGCCCCTGTTCCGCCCGGCGAAAGGCTAGCCCGATGAAGCACGACAGCATCGCCATCGTCGGCGCGGCCGAGACCACCGAGATGGGCCGTATCCCCGAATTATCGCAGATCGGCCTCCATGCCGACGCCGCGCTCAACGCGATGAAGGACGCCGGCCTCGGCCCCAAGGACATCGACGGCATCGCCACCGCCGGCGAGACCCCTGTGACCATCGCGCATTATCTCGGCATCACGCCCAAATGGGTCGACGGCACCGCGGTCGGCGGCTGCTCGTTCATGATCCATGTCCGCCACGCCGCCGCGGCGATCGAGAGCGGCCTCGCCAAGACCATCCTGATCACCCACGGCGAGAGCGGCCGCTCCGGCGTCGGCCGCACCCGGCCGGCGGCTTCGGCGGCG
>DATNJF010000186.1:0-3969 GCA_035604035.1 Allostellaceae bacterium
CCGCGGGCATCGGGGTGCTGGGCCAGGCTTCGGCGATGAGCCAGGAGATGTTCAAGGGCCAGGTAACCGCGGTTGCCGCCTCTGGCTTTGTCGGGTTGTTCAGCCTGTTCAATATGGGTGGACGGTTCATCTGGTCGTCGACCTCGGATTATATCGGCCGCAAGAACACCTATTTCTGCTTCTTCGGGCTGGGTACGGTGCTGTACGCGCTGGTGCCCTATACCGGGTCGATCGGCAGCGTCGGCTTGTTCGTCGCCTGCTACGCGGTGATCTTCAGCATGTACGGCGGCGGGTTCGCCACGGTGCCGGCCTACCTTCGGGACATGTTCGGCACCCGCTATGTCGGCGCGATCCACGGCTTGCTGCTGACCGCGTGGTCGATGGCGGGAATTTTTGGGCCGGTGCTGGTCAACTACATCCGCCAATACAACGTCGATCACGGCGTCCCGGCGGCGCAGGCCTACAACACGACGATGTACATCATGGCCGGGCTACTCGTCGTCGGGTTCATCTGCAATGCCTGCGTCAGGGCTGTCAACGAGCGGCATTACATGAAGGATGAGCCGGCGGGCCAAACGGCAGCGGCGATGGGAGGCGAATGATGGCAGGCAACAGCAATGCGGTTAAGCTGATCCTCGCCTGGACTTTCGTCGGGATTCCCTTGGTTTGGGGCGTGGTTCAGACCTTGATCAACGCGATCAAGGCTTTCCACTAGGTGTGCCGGTACTCACGCCGGGAGCGGGCGGCTGCGGCGTGGTGGACGGCTGGGGAGTGGCCGGCACCTGCGGCGTGACGGGTGGCTGCGGAGGGGCGGGCACTTGCGGTGCGCCGGAGGCCGGCTCCGCCGCCAGGCTCACCCCATAGCCGGCGAAATCGTCGGCGACGTCCGCCTGGATCGCCTTCGCCGCCGCGATATCGGCATTGCCGCCGTCCGCGTCGCCCTTGCGAAGCTTGGCCGCACCACGCCCAAAGAGCGAGCTCGCCAATTTCGGCTCCAGATTCAAGGCGGCGTCGTAATCGGCGATCGCCTCATCGAAACGGCCGAGTTTCAGATAAGCGAGTCCGCGGCTGTCGAGGGTGTTAGCGTCATCGGGCCGCAGGCGAAGCGACTCGTCGCAATCGGTCAGCGCTGCGCCGAGCTGGCCGGCGAGCGTCCGCGCCCAGCAGCGGCTGTTATACGCCCCGGCATCATTGGGCTTGAGCTCGATGAGCTTGGTAAAATCGGCGATCGCGTGATCGTAATCCTTCTTGTCCTCGTAGGCGTATCCGCGGTTGCTGTAGGCAAAGGAATAGGTCAGATCAAGGCCGATCGCCTCGTCGTAATTGGCGATAGCGCGGTCGTCGTCCTTCTTGGCCCGATAGGCGAGACCGCGATTGTTGAACGCGCGCACGTAGCTCGGATCGATCCGGATTGCCTCGTCGTAATCGGCGATGGCGCGGTCATAATCTCCCTTGGCCTTATAGGCCGCGCCGCGGTTAACGAGCGCCACGGCGTAGCGCGGATCGAGCCGGATCGCCTCGCTGTAATCTGTGATAGCGCGGTCGTAGTCGCGCTTTGAGTCATAAACATTGCCACGGTTGTTGTAGGGGAAGGGATCCTTTGGATCGAGCCGGATCGCCTCGTTATAATCGGCGATGGCGCGGTCGTAGTCCTCCTTGTCGTCATAGGCGATGCCGCGGTCATTGTAGGCAGCCTCGTAACTCGGATTGATCCGAATTGCCTCGGTGAAATCGGCGATGGCGAGGTCGTATCCCTTTTTCGCGACGTAAGCGTTGCCGCGATTGTTCAGAGCCAGGACATAACGCGGATTGAGCCGGATCGCCTCATTGTAGTCGCCGATGGCGTGGTCGTAGTCTTTCAGGTCCTCATAGACGAGGCCGCGATTGTTGAACGGAACGGGATCGCGCGGATTGAGCCGGATCGCCTCGTTGAAGTCGGCGAGCGCGCGGTCGTAGTTCTGCAAATGACGATTGGCGTTGCCGCGATTGTTGTAGGCATCGGCGTAGCGCGGATTGAGCTGGATCGCCTGGGTGAAATCGGCCAGGGCGCGTCCGTAATCGTGTTGGTCCTCGTACGCATTGCCGCGGTCGTAAAAGGCAATCGCGAGGTTCTTCTGCGTCTCGCGGCCGGACTGGATGACCGCGGTACAGCCGCTGATCGCCAGATCGAGCGAATACTTGTCGTCTTTGTTCACGCACCACTGCCAGTTCTGCGACGTCTGCGCGCTCACTGGCGACGCCGCCAGAACAAGACCGAAAGAAGTGCCCAGCCAGAGCCCACGCCGCATCGCTGCCTCCCCAAACCAGACCTGTTATTAGTTGGTTCTAATTCGGTGCGCTACTGGCGAGCAGCGCGGTTGCGGCGGCGAGGTCCTCCGGCCGGTTGGCGTTGAAGAACGGGTCAAAGGGCTGATCAGAAAACGCGACGGTCGCGAGGCGATAGCGGGCCGTCCAGACATCGACTTTACGGACGCCCTCGTCGGACACCGCATGGCGCAGCTCATGGCGCAGACGCACAGGCCACAGGCCGATCACCGGGTGCGTCTGTCCGCCCGAGGCGGCGCAGGCCAGATCGGCACCCTCCTCCGCCATTTGCGCTTCCATCCGGGCGACGAGGTCGGTCGGCAGAAACGGCGCATCGGTCGGTACGCTGACGACCAGCGGGCAATTGAGGCAATGTTCGGCCGCCCAGTCGAGCCCGGCCAATACCCCGGCGAGTGGCCCGGGGTTATCAGCCACACTATCAGCGACGACCGGAAGGCCGTAAGCCGCAAAGCGCGCCGGGTCGCCGTTGGCATTGAGCACCAGCGCCGATACCTGGGGCCGCATCCGCTCGATCACCAAATCGAGCAGCGGGCGCCCCGCGATGGTCCGCAGCGGCTTGTCGCCGCCGCCCATGCGCCGCGCCAACCCGCCAGCGAGCAGCACGCCGATCGGCCTTCCTCGCTTTGGGCTCATACGGTCTCTTCGGGCAGGCTCGCCTTGCGCGAGGAGCGCGCGGTTTCCTCGCCGGCTTCGCGCCCGTCGCTGTCGAAGACGATGCGCTCGGCCCCGGCGAGAGCGATGAAGCGACGGCCCTTGGCGCGGCCGATCAGGGTGAGCCCAGCCTGCCGCGCGAGATCGACCCCCCAGGCGGTGAAGCCCGAGCGCGAAATGAGGATGGGGATGCGCATCTGCACCGTCTTGATCACCATCTCCGAGGTCAGACGCCCGGTCGTGTAGAAAATTTTGCCGACCGGCGAAATGCCGTGGAGGTGCATGTAGCCGGCGATCTTGTCGATTGCGTTGTGGCGGCCGACATCCTCCATGTAGAGCAGCGGCCGGTCCTCCTCGCACAAGACGCAGCCATGGATCGCGCCAGCGGTCAGATAGAGGCTCGGCGCAGTGTTGATCTTGCGGGCCAGCGTGTAGAGCCAAGAAGTCTTGAGGATCGCCTCGGGATCGAGGCGAATTTCGTCGAACTTCTCCATCAAATCGCCGAACACGGTGCCCTGCGCGCAACCCGAGGTCAGCGTCTTCTTCTTGAGCTTGTCCTCGAAATCGGTTTCGCGGTCGGTACGGACGACGACGGTGTCGATCTCGTCGTCGTAGTCGATTGCGGTGATCCGGTCGCCTGGCAGCAGCATGTTCTGGTTGAGCAGATAACCGACCGCAAGGTAGTTGGGGTGGTCGCCGATCGTCATCATGGTGACGATCTCGCGGCCATTCAAAAACAGGGTGAGCGGCCGCTCCATGACGACCGCGGTCTCGACCTTCCTGCCCTCGTGATCGATGCCGGCGACAGTGCGAGTCAGTCGCGGGTCGTCGGGGTCGGGATGGACGGCGAATTCCTTCATAGGCCGATGATGGGTTGCGCCGGCGTCCGCTTCAAGCCATGCGATGCCATTGCTATTGCGCGGCGGCGCGGGCGGCGATCACCGCCGGCACGCGTTCGAGGCAGGCTTTGAGGTCGTCCGGCCGGATCGGCTT
>DATNJF010000187.1:0-2492 GCA_035604035.1 Allostellaceae bacterium
GCCCCCTAGTTTCAGCGCGCCATCCGGTTCCCGCGTCAGCGCGACGATGCCCAAGTAAATTTCGGATGCAAGGCGTCGATTGAGGCGTATCTCGGCCAGCGCGTTGCGCAATCGCCGCTCCGCCGAGCGGAAGTCGAACCCTTCACCACGGGCCGGTTTTTTCAGCTTGTAGGCATGCTTCTCGGTCAGGAAAACCCATGAAAAATGTGTCTGCGTGACCTCAATCGCGTTCTCTCGGCCGGGATAGTTCCTCGGATCGCGCAGAAAGTGGACTTTTTCGGTTATCGCGACGTCACCCGCCGAGGTGTTTTCCCCGGCATCGGCGGTGCTTGAAGGGCCGTCCGGCATGATCGGGTCACCGCTGGACAGCGGACGCCGCGCTGTCCTTGCGATCGAGCTCGGCCGCGAGGTTGCGCAGGCCTTGGGAAATCTCGACAGCGTAGCCGAACGGTTCCAACCGTCTGAGGGGCACCGGCAATCGCGCAAGCTGATCTCGCGCGTGCTCTCGGGTCTGCCGCAGCGATGGCGCTGGCCTAATTCGGTGTCCGCCGCGCATCGCCGGTTGTAGCAGCGCTGAGCCGTCGCGGTATTCCATTTCGAGCGTCACGATGTCACCGGCGAATTCGCCGTTCAGCAGGCTACGTCGCCAGACCTGCTTGCGGCCCGGCCAGGTAGCCTTGCCGTGCGACCGCTTGCGCCGCGGGATGCCGGCATATTCCTGCAGCTTGTACGCGCAATCGAGCGCCGGCGCATCGGATGAGGTGGTCAGGCTTGTGCCGACCCCGAAAGCATCGATCGGGGCATCGCGCAGCGCGAGTATTTGGTCCTCGTCGAGCCCGCCACTCGCGACAATCGTGACTTGCGGCAGACCGGCGGCATCGAGGATTTGGCGGACTTTGCGTGCCTCCTCGCCAAGATCGCCGCTGTCGATTCGCACTCCCGAGACTCTGATGCCTTCGGCGGCCAGCCGGTGCGCCAGCTCGGCCACCCGCCTTGCCGCGCGTTCTGTGTCGTAGGTGTCGATCAACAGGACGAGATCGCGCGGCCGCGAGCGGGCAAAATGTTCGAAGGCCGTGACCTCATCGTCATGCACTTGGATGAAGGAATGAGCCATTGTGCCTTTCACCGGGATGCCGAACTCGATCCCGGCGGCGAGCGTCGCGGTGCCGGCGAACCCGGCAATATAGCTCGCCCGCGCCGCGAGCATCCCCGCTTCGGCGCCATGCGCACGCCGTAACCCGAAATCAATCAATGGCTTGCCGTTGGCGGCCAGTACCAAGCGCGCCGCCTTGGAGGCGATGACCGTCTCGAAATGGAGGAGGTTGATCAGCCGGGTCTCGACAAGCTGCGCCTGCGGCAGCGGCGCGACCACTCGCAAAAGCGGTTCGTTGGGGAAAAACGCGGTTCCCTCCGGAAGGGCGTCAACATCGCCGGTGAAGCGTAGGTCGCGGAGATAATCGAGTAGCTGGTCGGGGAAACTCCCGAGACCGCGCAGCGTCGCGATATCCGCCTCAGTGAACGAGAGGGCCTCAAGGTGGCAAAGCGCCTGTTCGAGGCCGGCCGCCATCAGGAACCCGCGCCGCGCTGGCAATGTGCGCACGAACAACTCGAATACCGCGGTGTCGGTCAGCCCGTGATCGAGATACGCCGCCAACATATTGAGCTGGTACAGGTCGGTCAGCAGCGGGGTTCGGCTGAGGTTCATGGGATGCCACGGTCATTGGGACAGCGCGGCGACCTCGTCAGCAGGGCAAATTTCGTTCCACGCATAAGCCCTCCCGCGAGGCTTGCGACGCTTACCCGACGGGAAAGCCGACCGTCTGGGCGAAGGTGACAAACTGCTCCGGCGGCAGTGCTAGCTTCTTCGTCAATTCAGGATAAGGCACTGCCCCACGAAACACCGTCGCCAGTCCCGCCGAAGCGCAGAACAGATAGACGTTCTGCCCGATGAAACCGCAATCGACCGATGCGTAAAGACGCCGCTCTTCCGGGACGATGTCGCTCATCCTCTCGCCATGTGCGACATAGATCAGGTCGAGAGGTGCGACGCCGACAAAGTCCTGCATTCCGGTATCGACCCGGATGTCATCCGCCAGATAGGGCAGCAGGCGGTGTGCTTGCGGTTCATAAAGCCAGACGCCATCCGCCATCGCGGCGTAGATATCGATCACCATGATATGCCGCCAATACGGCGCGGTTCGCTCGCCGCTGGGGCGGTTAACGCCATTAGCGGCCCAGAGCAGATCTGAGAGAAGTTGCGGCGGCAACGGGGTCGGCGCATAAGCCCGGGTTGAGCGCCGCAGCATCAAGGCCTCCATCAGCGGCTTTCCGCCCTGGTGCGTCGGAGGCGTAAGGTCAAGCGCCCGCAGCTCGGCGGCCGCTGAGACCAATTTGGGCATCGCAGCGATGGCGCCGCCGGCGGCCATTCCAAGAGCCAGAGTCCGTCGCGACATCACTGTGTCTCCATCTGCTGTGCCCGCCGAGAATTTGGG
>DATNJF010000188.1:0-3526 GCA_035604035.1 Allostellaceae bacterium
CGCTGCCGCATATGCCGGTGGTCAAGGACCTCGTCCCCGACCTCAGCCACGTCTACGCGCAGTATCAGTCGATCCAGCCTTGGCTGCAGGCCGAGAGCGCGGCGCCGCCCGACAAGGAGCGGCTGCAGTCCGAAGAGGAGCGCGCCAAGCTAGACGGGCTGTGGGAGTGCATCCTCTGCTTCTGCTGTTCAACCGCCTGCCCGAGCTATTGGTGGAACGGCGAACGCTATCTCGGGCCGGCGATCCTGCTTCAGGCCTATCGCTGGCTCGCCGACAGCCGCGACGAGAAGACCGGCGAGCGCCTCGACGCGCTGGAAGACCCGTTCCGGCTCTACCGCTGCCACACGATCATGAATTGCACCAAAACTTGCCCAAAGAATTTAAACCCGGCGAAGGCGATCGCCGAGATCAAGAAGATGATGGTGCAGCGGCGCTAGGAGCATTGCGCCGCATACCGGGATTCGGTATGAATCCTCGTGATCAAGTCTTTCGGTGACAGGCAGACCGAAGCGCTGTTCGCAGATCGCTTAGTCCGTGAATTCCAGGGCTTTGCGCGTCAGGCCAAACGTAAGCTCGAGCTGCTCAATGCCGCGAGCCGCATCGATGACTTGCTCGTCCCGCCGTCGAATCAGCTGGAAAGGCTGAAGGGCCGCCTTTCGGCGTTCTACTCGATCCGAATCAACGATCAGTGGCGGGTGATTTTCAAATGGATCGAGGGGCAGGCCTATGAGGTGCGGATCGTCGATTATCATTAAGGTGAAACATGGCTGACGAGTTTGCCCCAGTAACGCCGGGGGAAATCCTCAAGGAGGAGTTCATCGCGGGCTACGGGCTGTCACAAGGGCGGCTCGCGCGCGCCGTCGGGATTTCCCCCAATCGGATCGCCGAAATCGTCAACAATCGACGCCGCATCAGCGCCGATACGGCGGTTCGGCTCGCCCTCTATTTCGGCAATAGCCCGGAGTTTTGGATGAGCCTCCAGGCGCACTACGATCTCAAGATTGCCCAGGAAAGCCTACCACCGCAGGAGGTCGAGCGTATTAAGGGACAGCGAGCCGCCTGACCACGTGCAATGGCGGCGTGTCACCGATAAGTTATTGCTATAGCAGCGAGGGAGATGGCGATGCCGGCTGACGGCAAGCTTTCCGGCAAGGTCGCGGTGGTGACGGGCGCGTCGAGCGGCATCGGCGCCGCCAGCGCACGCCTCTTCGCCGAAGCCGGGGCGCGGGTGGTCGTCGGCTACAACCGGGGCGTCGATCGCGCCAATACGGTAATCGCCGCGCTCAAGGACTCGGGCCACAAGGCGATGCACCTGCCGCTCGAGGACACCGCGCAGATCAAGCGGGTCGCCGCAGCGGTCAAGGAGGAATTCGGGCGCTGCGACATCCTGGTCAACTCGGCCGGCTTCACCCGCATGGTGCCGCATAGCGACCTCGAAGCCCTCGACGACGATTTGATCGACCAGGTGCTGACCGCCAACGTCCGCGGGCCTTTCGCGACGATCCGCGCCTTCGTGCCCTTGCTCAAGGCGTCGGGCGACGGGGTCATCGTCAACATCTCGTCGGGCGCGGCGCAGTCCGGTACCGGCAGCTCGATCATCTACGGCGCCTCCAAGGCCGCGCTCAACACCATGAGCATGGCGCTGGCGCGGGTGCTGGGCCCGGAAATCCGCGTCATCGTCGTCGCGCCCGGCATGGTTCATACCGGCTTCGTCCCGGGCCGCACCGAGGAGATGATGGCGAAGGCCGCCGCGGCGACGCCGTTGAAGCGCGCGATCGAGGCCGAGGATGTGGCCCTGGCGGTGATCGCCTCGGTCACCCATTTGACGCATACCACCGGATCGATCATCTCGGTCGATGCCGGGCGTCATCTCTGAGCGATCGCGGGTCTTGTCGGGCATCATCAAACAACGCGAGATCGTCGACCGCCGAGCGCTCGCCGAAGCGCTGGCGGCGTTGGCGGCCGACTCGACACCGGAGCGGCCGGCGATCGTCGCCCTGATGCGCCAGGCGCTGAGTCGGGGTCATGGGGAAATCCAGCGCCGCTTCGAGGCCGGCGGCAAGGCCGCCGATTGCGTCGCCGAGCAGTCTTTCCTTATCGATCAGCTGATCCGCACCCTGTTCGATTTCGTCACCGCGCACATCTACCCGATGGCCAACCCGACCGAGGGCGAGAAGATGGCGATCGTCGCGGTCGGCGGCTATGGGCGCGGCGAGATGGCGCCCTATTCCGACGTCGATCTGCTGTTCCTGCTGCCTTACAAGCAGACCCCGCATACCGAGCAGGTCGTCGAATACCTGCTCTATTTGCTGTGGGATTTGCGGCTCAAGGTCGGCCACTCCACCCGCTCGGTCGCCGAGTGCCTGCGTTACGCCAAGACCGATCTGACGATCCGCACCGCGCTCTTGGAAGCGCGCTACATCTGGGGCGAGCAGGCGCTCTACACCGAGCTCAAGACCCGGTTCGACAACGAGATCGTCAAGGGCAGCGCGGTCGAGTTCGTCGAGCAGAAGCTCGCCGAGCGCGACGAGCGCCACAAGAAGGTCGGCGACAGCCGCTACCAGCTCGAACCCAACGTCAAGGAGGGCAAGGGCGGGCTGCGCGACCTGCACACGCTCTATTGGCTGGCGAAATACATCTATCGCATCGACGACGTTGCCAAGCTGGTCGAGTTGAAGGTGCTGTCGGCCGAGGAATCGCAGCGCTTCGCCCGCGCCCAGGAATTCCTGTGGACGGTGCGCTGCCATCTGCACTTCATCGCCGGTCGCGCCGAGGAGCGGCTGACCTTTCCGCTGCAGACCGAGATCGGCGAGCGCATGGGCTACCGCGACCGCACCGGCAGACGCGGCGTCGAGCGCTTCATGAAGCACTACTTCCTGGTCGCCAAGGATGTCGGCGATCTCACCCGCATCTTTTGCGCGGTCCTCGAAGTCGACCAAAAGGGGCGTCGGCGGTTCGGCTCTTGGCTGCGCTGGAGCGGCCGGCGGAGCATCCTCGACGGTTTCATCCTCGATGGTGGGCGGCTAACCATCCCGTCGGAAGACTTCTTCAAAAAGGACCCGGCCGCGCTCCTGCGCCTGTTTCACGTCGCGCAGAAGCACGACCTCGATATTCATCCGCGCGCGTTGCGCTCGGCCACCCGCTCGCTGCGCCTCGTCGATTCTGAATTGCGCGACAACCCCGAGGCCAATCGCCTCTTCCTCGAAATCTTGACCTCGAAGAAGGATCCCGAAACCGCGCTCCGGCGGATGAACGAAGCCGGCGTGTTCGGCCGCTTCATCCCCGATTTCGGCCGTGTCGTCGCGCAGATGCAATACGACATGTACCATGTCTACACGGTCGACGAGCACACGCTGTTCGCGATCGGCATCCTGCACCAGATCGAAGAAGGCGCGCTCAAGGACGAGCTGCCGCTCGCCACCGCGATCGCCCCGACCATCGTCTCGCGCCGCGCGCTCTATCTGGCGACCCTGCTGCACGATATCGCCAAGGGCCGCGGCGGCGACCATTCTGAGCTCGGGGCCGA
>DATNJF010000189.1:0-20045 GCA_035604035.1 Allostellaceae bacterium
CAAGGTGGCGCAGCCGCCGCGCGATGTCGCGCCGGATCGAATCGATGTGCTGCGCGGCGGCCACATCGCTCATGAACGTGCGCCCGCCTGGGGCCCATCCTGCGCGGCGAGAAGCGAGGCCTGGTGCTCGGTGACGAGGGCGTCGATGACCTCGTCCAGCGCCTCGCCCTCGATCACCTGGGGCAGCTTGTAGAGCGTCAGGTTGATGCGGTGGTCGGTGACGCGCCCTTGCGGAAAATTATAGGTGCGCACCCGCTCCGAGCGGTCGCCACTGCCGACCTGGCTCTTGCGGTCGGCGGCGCGCGTCGCGGCGAGCGCCTGCCGCTGCGCCTCGTAGAGACGGGCGCGCAGCACCTTGAGCGCCTTTGCCTTGTTCTTGTGCTGCGATTTTTCGTCCTGCTGGATGACAACGAGCCCGGTCGGCAGATGGGTGATCCGCACCGCGCTGTCGGTGGTGTTGACCGATTGCCCGCCCGGCCCACTGGAGCGGTAGACGTCGATCCGCAGATCTTTGTCGTCGATGGCGATGTCGATCTCCTCGGCCTCCGGCAGCACCGCGACGGTCGCCGCCGAGGTATGGATGCGCCCGCTCGCCTCGGTCTCGGGCACGCGCTGCACCCGGTGCACGCCGCTCTCGAATTTGAGCCGGGCGAAGACGCCGCGCCCAGTGATCGAAGCGGTCGCGTCCTTGAGCCCGCCGATGCCCGTTTCCGACAAATCCATGATCTCGAACTTCCAGTTCTTGAGCACCGCGTAACGCTGGTACATGCGGAACAATTCGGCGGCGAAGAGCGCCGCCTCGTCGCCGCCGGTACCGGCGCGGACCTCAAGGATCGCGTTGCGCTCATCGTCCTCGTCCTTCGGCACCAGCGACATGCGCACGCGCATTTCGAGGTCGGGCAGGCGCTCGCGCAGCGCCTGCAACTCCTCTTCCGCCATCGCCTTGATTTCGGGATCGTCGGCAGCGCTGGCCATTTCGGTCGCCGATTCCATCTCCGACTGCGCCTGGCGCAGCGCGGCGATGACCTCGACGATCGGCGACAGCTCGCTGTATTCCTTCGATAATTTGACGAAATCGGCGCCCGAGATGCCAACGCCGGACAAGGCTGCGCCAAGCTCCTCGTGGCGCCGGGTAAGCTGGTCGAGGCGGGATTCGAGTGTGGGGTCCATCACGACAGCGCCTTCAGCTTCTCGACCAGCTCCGGCAGGGTCGAGGCGACGATCGGCACCTCTGCCTGTTCGCCGCTGTCGAGATCGCGCCAGGTGACGACATTCTTCGCGCACTCGTCGTCGCCGATCAGCAAGGCGACGCGGGCATTGACCCGGTTGGCGCGGCGCATGCGCCGGCTGAGATTGCCGGAATAGCCGAGATCGACCGAAAAACCTTGGCCACGCAAGGCCTCGGCGATGGTTAGCGCCAGCGCCTCGCCCTGTTCGCCAACCGGCACCAACGCAACCGGCCGCTTTGGCGGCGGCGGCTCGGCGATCAGCAGCGCCAGCCGCTCGATGCCGGCGGCCCAGCCGACCCCGGGCATCGCGGGCCCGCCCATCAGCTCGACCAGACCGTCATAACGGCCGCCGGCGAGCACCGTGCCCTGTGCGCCAAGGTCGGTGGTGACGAACTCGAAGACGGTGTGCGTGTAGTAATCGAGCCCGCGTACCAGCCTGGGATTGAGGCGATACTCGATGCCGAGCCGGTCGATCCCGTCGCGCACGGTGGCAAAGAAGTCGCGCGAGGATTCGTTGAGGTAGCGGTCAAAAGACGGCGCGTCCGTATTGATGCGGATATCGCTCGGGTCTTTCGAATCGAGAATGCGCAGCGGGTTGGTATCGAGCCGCCGCCGGCTGTCCTCCGACAAATTGCCCCGAAGTGACGAGAAGTAGTCGATTAGGGCTTTGCGGTAGTCGGCGCGGCTCTCCGGATCGCCGAGCGTGTTGAGTTCGAGCGCCGCGCGCCCACCGACCCCGAGCGCCTCAAGGATGCGGCGGCCCAACCCGATCACCTCGATATCGGCCTGCGCCTGCGCCACGCCCAAAATCTCGACGCCGATCTGGTGGAACTGACGGAATCGGCCCTTCTGCGGACGCTCATAGCGGAACATCGGACCGCTGTAGAAAAATTTGAGCGGGGTCGATTGCGTGAGGCCGTTCGACAGCACCGCCCGCACCACGCCGGCGGTGTTCTCGGGCCGCAGGCTCAAATCCTCGCCGCCACGGTCCTTCAGCGAATACATCTCCTTGGCGACGATGTCGGTGTGCTCGCCGATCGGCCGCGCGAAGACTTCGGTGAACTCGAAGATCGGGGTGACGATCTCGTCGAACCCGTAAAGTGCCGCGGTCGCGCGCGCGGTCTCGCTGACCTGGCGGTGGCGGCGCGCCGCGTCGGGCAATAGGTCCTGCGTGCCGCGAACCGGCTGCAAGGCTGGCATCGATGCTCTCTGACGGGCTGGTTCGTTAAGCCAAGGTCACAAAGATCGGGGCTCTTGGCAATCGCCGCAAGCTAGTGGAACAGCGATAGGTAGAAATCGAGGAGGTTAGCTACCAGGTTGCGACGGCACAGAGCGAGGCTCACATCCGCCGGGCCGCTTGTAAAGGCAAACCTTCGGATTGGCAGGCGTGTCGTCGCCGCCAAAGCATTGAACAGGAGTAAACCCGGCGACGCCGTAATCAGGGGGAGCGACAAGGAAGTTATAGAGCCCTGTATCGTGCTCGAGATCACGGTCGGAATACGTTGGAAGCGGCTTGTCCTGTAAGACGACCGATTGCGGAACCGAAGTGCCCGCCGAACCGATCATTTTCACGGTGCTGAAGCTGGCGCCGTACAGCGGCACGTCACGATCAAGATATGTGTATGACCAACCCTCAGCCCAGCCAATGCCAAGCGCCCCAAGACCACAAAGTTGCGGCTGTCGATGCGCCAGCAAAAAGGCTTTGAGGACGTTGCGGTCAAGCGTCTGAAACAACGGGCCGCTGCTAGCGGCAACTGAGGAGACCAGAGCGGCGCAGATGAGGATTACTGCCCCGGCGGCAATTTTGGGTACCTGGGTGCGGAGCGCGTGAGCCTGAGAGATGCGGTGTACAACATTACAAAAATACGTCGCGCCCATTCCCATCAGGATCGGACATGCCAACAATGCAGAACAGAGATATCGATACTCCACATTCGCGAATATCGCGTGTGTTCCCACCAGCGCCATAAGGACGATGGCAAGTAAGGGCATGCGGAACGCCCCGACGATAACCAAGAAGACAAAAAGAAGGGCGCGTGGGGTCCATGCGCTGACGATCAGGCGGAAGTAGGCATTAAGGCTTCCGCCGCCGGTGGAGTACCCACCGCCGAACTTTTCGAAGAGGCCCCGCAGCAGGTAGTGCCAAACCGAGTGAAACGGCGAACCCCAGGTCAGAAAATCCAGAAGGCCAAGATCCAGAACCACCACAGCACTACCCCCGGCAAGCAAGGGTAACCAGCATTGGCGCCACTCGGCACGGCAGCGGAGAATCGCAAAGACGAGTAGTGCCGGGCCCATCTGCACGCGAAAGCAAACGGCAAGACCAAGTAGCATGCCGACAACCGCCATTTGCCTTGGCGCCTCTCGCCGAATTGCGGTATCGGCGACGAGGGTTGCGGTATCGGCGACAAGATAGGCCGCAAGAAAGCAATACGCCGAAAGAACTTCCGCCAGGATCGAGGGCGCGAAGAAGATCGGGTCGATCCAGATCGCGCATAGCGCGCCGGTCAACACCGCGCCGAACCGGCCGTCGCGCCTGCGCGCCAACTCAAACCCGACAAAGACGACCGTCAGTGACAGGATCGCGCACAAGATCCTGATGCCATTGATGTAGTAGATTGGATCCGATCCAACCTGCCGCGACAATTTCATGATCGCCGCGAGAATTCCGGGCACCAGCCAAGAGCGGGCGCCATCGTGGAATTCCCAGGGTACGACACCGCTCCCGAACGCGAGCCGGTGCGCCTGCTCGTAATATTGAAAGAGCTCGTCGGGGTGAATGATGTATGGCCCGGCAATAATCACCGCCACGCGGATCGCCAGCGCCACCGCTAGAATGCCCCACAAATACGGGCGAGCCGCGGCAATCTCTTCGTGCTCTAGCGCGCGGATGCGAACCACGGCGTCGGCAAGGCCGTGCGGCGGCAATGTAAGGGAAACCTGCTCGGCGGCCATAACCCGACCTTCGCCGGTTATGCTTAAGCCGCGGTTAAGGGTGGTGCCGTCGCGGCCGCCTCTTCCGGCGCTTTTCGCTCCCGCGCCGCAATAGCGATCGCCGCAAGCAGCGTCACCACTAGCAGCGGGGTGGCGCAGCCAACCCGAAATAGAACTGGTGGGTTGAACAGCGGGCTGATCCAAACCGCGGCAGAGATCGCCAATTGATGGGGTCGCAAGCGGCCTGCTGCGACGGCCGTCACGAAGAAGCTGGCCGCGAGGCCAAGCAACACTGCGTCGGAGTTCGATGCGTGCGGCGCAGCGAGTATCGTTGCCGCGAGCAGCGCGGCAAGCCGCATAGTTGCCGGCGCTGGCTGGCGATAGATGTAGTAGATGATCCCGCCGGCCAGCAACGTCGCTGCCCCTTGCGCGAGGCTGGCGAGGCTGCCCGGCGCGCCGAGCCAGCTCATGCACGCGTACACGCTGATCCCGTTCAATCGCCCGACATTGATCCAGTTTTGATAGAGCTCGTTGCCGCCGAAGACCAAACCAAGCCAGGCGCGCCAGATGTCGAGTCCGAGCACCGGCACGCTGGCGAGCGCGAGCAGGCAGGCCGTCGCCGCGGCGACGCCGAACGCCCGCCATTGCCGCGTTCCTACCAATGCGACCGCCGCCATCAAGCAGAGCTGAGGCTTGACGCTGAGCATTCCCAACAGCGCACCGCCGAGAAGCGGGTAGCGGGAGACCGTCCCGAAACCGCCGACCAGCAGCGCCGCGGTATAAAACGCGTTCTGTCCGGTCATCACATTGAACGGCACGGCCGGGCAGAGCAGCAGCGTACCGATGGCTGGCCAGCGGCGGGCCTCGCTTGCGCAATAGCGCCAGATGACGGCGAGAGAAGCGGCCCAACCGATCAGCAGAAACGACGCGGCCGAAGCGATCGGCGGCAACGCTCCAAACGGCAGGAGCAACATCAGGAATGGCGGCGGATAAACCCAAGGATGCGGGCCAAGCGGCGAGGTGAGCCAGGAAGCAAATCGCTCATTGATCGCCGCCGTCAGCGCTCCGCCATCGAAGATCAGCGCCAGGTTGCCATCGAAATAGGCCCGAGCGGCGGTGTAGAACACCATCCAGTCCTGAACCGGCGCGCCGCGGAAGAACCACAGATCGAAGGCCCAGCCGAGCAGGCCAAAGACGCCGCAGACAAGCGCGGTGATCACGAAGCCGCAATTGCTTTCGGCACGGGTTCCGCTCGATATCGACACGCTCATGCCGACCCTCGCTCAGCGAACCGGAAGCCTGCCCCGTTATGCTTAATTTGGCGTAAATCGCGGGAAACCGAGTCGTCAATGCAGGGGCGCGTGAAATTCCGTTGCGGCGGCCCGGGGCAAGGCTGAAAATTCGCCGCTGTCGATGGTTGAGGACAGAACATGACCAAGGCGCTGACGCCGCAACAGGTCGAATCCTACCACTACAACGGCTTCCTGTACCCGATCCCGGCGCTGATTTCCGGCGAGATTGCTATCTGCCTCGCTGGGCTTGAACGCCTCGAGACCGAGCTCGACTCGCCGGTTGCCGATGCCGACATCAAATGGCGCTCGCACGCCTATGCACATTCGCCGTGGTTCAACGACCTGATCCGCCACCCGCGCATTCTCGATGCGGTCGAGGACGTCATCGGCCCCAATATCCTGGTGTGGACCAGCACCTTCTTCATCAAGGAGCCGCACTCCAAGACCTTCGCCGCGTGGCACCAGGATGGCGCGTTTTTCGGCCTGGAGCCGAACGAGCAGGTCTGCGCCTGGGTCGCGCTGACCGATGCGAGCAAGGAGGCGGGCTGCATGGAGATGCTGTCCGGCCGCGGCGCGCCGCGCCTCTACCACCACGCCGCGATGGAGCTCAAGAACAGCATCAACCGCGCCGGCCAGACTATCGTCGAGCCGTTCGACAAATCGAAGCCGACCGCGATGGCATTGAAGGCCGGTGAATTCTCGCTGCATCACGAGCTGGCGGTGCACCGATCCGCGCCCAACCACGCGGCGCACCGGCGGGTCGGCATTGGCCTCAACTACGTGCCGACGCATGTCCGGGTGAACGGTCCGGTGCGGTTAAAGGCGATGCTGGTGCGCGGCGATGACAAATACGGGTACTGGGATCTGATCGACCCGCCCGCCGGCGAACGCGACGCGGCGGCCCTCACGACCCACCAGCAGGTCAGCGATCGCTATCGCGAGAACTATAAGATACAGGTCGTGCGCCACGACGAGCGCTTCGCTACCGCCTGAGCTGCGCGCTCCCGAGCCGCGTATGGTTAACCAATTTCTAAGCGCGGTCCCCTAGCTTTGTTGCCTCGGTTCGAGGCGGCATATGGCGTTTTCCCCGCAATTGACGGCGCAACTGCGCAGCGGCGACTGGCTCACCCGCCGGCGCGTACGAGCCTTTGCGGCGATCCTTCTGGTCATCGAGCTCGCGGCTTTCAGTTTTCTGATCGCCGGCACGCATGGCTGGATTGTCCCGCTCGACAAACCCACCACCACCGATTTCGTGAGCTTCTATGCCGCCGGCCAGCTTGCGGACGCCGGCACCCCGGCGCTCGCCTACGACCAAGCAGCGCATCTCGCCGCCGAGGAGGCGATCGTCGGCCAGGGCATCCAGTACCAGTATTTCAACTATCCGCCGGTCTATCAGGCGCTGTTCATGCCGATCGCCTGGCTGCCGTACTTAACCGCGTTCATCCTCTTCGAAGCCGCGACCTTGATCTTATATCTCGCCGTCGCGCGCCGCATTCTCGACGATTACTCGAACACCGTTCTGCTCGCGCTTGTCGGCTTTCCCATCGTGTTCTGGAATATCGGGCTTGGACAGAATGCGTTTCTGACGGCAGGGCTTTTTGGCGCCGCGACGCTCTGCATCGATCGCCGGCCGCTAATCGCCGGGCTCTGCTTCGGAGCGCTTTGCTACAAACCGCATTTCGCGCTGCTGGTGCCGCTGGCGCTCGCGGTCGGCGGTCATTGGCGCGCCTTCGCCGCGGCAGCGGCATCGGCCGCCGTGCTGGTCTTAGCCTCGCTGGCGCTGCTTGGGTGGGATACCTGGCACGCCTTCCTCCTCACCGCGGGCGCCTCGCACTCGATGTACGAGTCGGGACGTATCCTATTCGGCGGTTTCGTCAATCCGTTCGGCGCGATGCGGCTATGGGGGGCCAGCGTTCCGGTCTCCTATATGGTGCAGGCGCTGTTCTCGGTGGCGGCCGCGTCGGTCGTCGCCGTCGTCTGGTATCGCGGCACGTCGCTGCCATCGCGGGCGGCGGTACTGGCCTCGGCAACCCTGGTCGCGGTCCCGCTGTCGCTGCTCTACGATCTGATGCTCGGCGCGGTCGCGGCTTGCTGGCTGCTGCGGGGTGAGGGACGGAGCTGCGCGCCGTGGGAAAAGACGGTGCTGGCGGTCGCTTACGCCGCGCTCTTCGACAGCCGCGGCCTCTCCGATCAGATCACGGTGCCGGTCAACACCATCGCGGCGCTGGCGCTGTTCGCGCTGGCGACACGCCGAGCGTTCGCCGAATTGGGCTGGGTCAGGGTTTCGCCGGCACCGGCCGCGGCGACGCCGACCACGTGAAGATCGACGACATCGCGTAATTCCACACCGCCGACACCGCCGCGCCCGCAAGCCCGGCCAGCCACCACGAATGACCCCCGGCGATATAGGCGGCGATCCCGACATTGGCCGCCGCTCCCGCCCCACACACGGCGTAAAACGAGGCCAGCCCGCTGAAGATGCGCCAGCCCCGAAGCCGCCGGTCGCGATAGGTGAAAAGGTTGTTCAGCAGGAAATTGCCGGTCATCGCCACGACCGTGGCGACCCCTTGCGCCACCGCGAACGACGCGCCGACCGTCAACGCCGTCCACAACGTCGCCAGATGCACCCCCAAGCCGAGACCGCCGATCAGCGAGAACAGCAGGAAGCGCACCGGAATCGCGGGGCCGATCGCCTTCTGCAACAGCAGCATCAGATATTCCCAAGCGACGAGCGTATCGAGCTTACTCTCGCCATGCAGGCGCTGACGGAAGCGCAGCGGCAGCTCGGCAAAGGCGAACGGGCGCGGCGCCGAGGCAAACAAATCGAGCAGGATCTTGAACCCCTGGCCCGACAATCGCCGCATCGCACCGGCGAACGCCGAGCGCTCAATAATGAAGAACCCGCTCATCGGATCGCTGAGATCGGCCTTAACCACCATGCGGCTGAGCCACGTCGCGAAATCGCTGATGCGAACCCGCGATTGCTCCCACTCGCCAAGGCCACCCTCTGCCACATGCCGGCTAGCGACGACGATGTCGAGGTGCTCGGCCTTGATCTTTGCCAGCATTTCCGGAAGCAGCGCCTCGTCGTGCTGAAGATCGCCATCCATCACCGCGACATAGGGTGCGGCGCTAGCGAGGATGCCTTCGATGCACGCAGAGCTGAGGCCGCGCCGGCCCAGCCGCTGCAGGCAGCGGATATTGCCCTGGCGGAGCGCGACCTCGCGAACCGCGTCAGCGGTGCCGTCGGATGAATCGTCATCGACAAAAATCGCTTCCCACGCCACACCTGCCAGCACCCGGTTGAGGCGCTCGACCATGAGGGGGACGTTGTCGCGTTCGTTGAGGGTTGGGATGACGATCGTGAGCTCGGCGGGCGGCGCGACCGGACGCGCAACCGGCTCCGGATCCAGCCCGGCGATGACCGGCGATCCGCCCGGCCACAACTCCGCAACGCTCATTGCTCGCCGTCCACATCGAGAGGCGGAGGGGTCACCCCGCCGCGATGCGGAAAAAGTTACGAGACCATGGTTAACAACCGGTGAGCGGCGCCTTGTAAGAAGGTTAAACCCGCTCGATCACTGCGGCGATGCCTTGGCCGACGCCGACGCACATCGCGACGAGCGCGTACCTGCCGTTGATCCGCTGCAGCTGGCGCGCCGCCGTCAGGGCGATGCGCGGGCCGGAAGCGCCCAAGGGATGGCCGATCGCGATCGCCCCGCCATTCGGGTTGACGCGGCTGTCGTCGAACGGGACCCCGAGCCCGCGTAGGCAGGCCAGCACCTGGGTAGCGAACGCCTCGTTGATCTCGATGACGTCCAGGTCGGCGAGCGTGAGGCCGGCGCGTTCCAGCGCCTTCTTCGCCGCCGGCACGGGGCCGTAGCCCATGATCCGCGGCGCGACGCCGGCAACTCCGGTCGAGAGGATGCGACAGATCGGCTGCTGCCCGGCGGCGTCGCCGGCCTTGCGCGAGGCGACGATCATTGCCACCGCGCCGTCATTGACGCCCGAGGCGTTGCCGGCGGTGGTGACGCCGTCCTTGAACAGCGGGCGGAGCTTGGCGAGGGCTTCCATGTCGGTCTGCGGCCGGGGATGCTCATCCTCGGCGACGGTGACTGGACCGGACCGGCCGCCCGGCACCTCGACCGCGATGATCTCGCCGTCGAAGAAGCTGTCGGCCTTGGCCGCGGCGTATTTCGCCTGTGAGGCGGCGGCGAAGAAATCGGCCTGCTCGCGCGTGATCTGATAGTCGCGGGCAAGGTTGTCGGCGGTCTCCGGCATCGTGTCGGCACCGTAGCGGCCCTCGACCTTCGGGTTCGGGAAGCGCGCACCGATGGTCGAATCGAAGATGCGCATCTCGCGGCTATAGGGGCTTTCAGCCTTGCCCATGACGAAGGGTGCCCGGCTCATGCTCTCGACACCGCCGGCGACAAACACGTCGCCCTCGCCGCAGGTGATCGACTGGGCGGCGACCCCGATCGCGTTGAGGCCGCTGCCGCAATTGCGCTGGAGCACCGAGCCCGGCACTTCGATCGGCAGCCCCGCGACCAGCGCCGCATGACGCGCGACGCAGCGGCTGTCCTCGCCGCCCTGGTTGCCGCAGCCGACGACGACATCCTCGATCTTCTCCGGGGCGAAACCGCTCTCGGCGACAACCGCGGCGATGACGCTGGCGAGCATGTCGTCAGGGCGCATCTTGGCGAGCGCGCCGGCGTGCCGGCCAAAGGGGCTGCGCTTACCGGTGTACATATAGGCGTCGAGCATGGGCGATTCCTCCGTTGTTGGGCCATTCCCGCGCGACGGGATGCAACTGTCAAGGCCGCATTGGGCGCGGCGGCGCGACTCTCGCCCCGGCTGCGTTTCCGCTATGATTGCGGCGAAGGTTCGAAAGCGCGCCTTGAGCCACGACCATCACGGCCATTCGCATTCCCACGCGCACGGCGTGTCCGATTTCGGCCGCGCCTTCGCGATCGGCATCGGCCTCAACCTCGCCTATGTCGCGGTCGAGGCCGCGTATGGGCTGGCCGCGGGCTCGCTCGCGCTCCTCGCCGATGCCGGACACAATCTCGGCGACGTACTCGGGCTGGCGCTGTCCTGGGGCGCGGCGATGCTCGGCCGGCGGGGACCGAGCGGCCGCTTCACCTATGGGCTGCGATCGAGCACGATCCTCGCCGCGCTGGCCAATGCGATCATTCTGCTGGTGGTCACCGGCGGCATCGCCTGGGAGGCGCTGTGGCGGCTGTGGCACCCGGTAGCGGTGACTGGCGGGGTCGTTGCCGCGGTCGCGGCGGTCGGGATCGCCGTCAACGGCGCGACGGCGCTGCTCTTCGCCCGCGGCCGCGGGCGCGACCTCAACATCCGTAGCGCCTTCGTGCACATGGCGGCCGACGCGGTGGTGACGGCCGGAGTCGTCGCCGCAGGCCTCGCGATCCTCGCGACCGGGCTCTCCTGGCTCGACCCGGCGGTGAGCCTCATCGTCTCGGCGGTCATCGTCTACGGCGCCTGGGATCTGGTGAAGCAGGCGCTGAGCCTCGCGCTCGACGCGGTGCCGCAAGGGGTCGATGCCGGCGAGGTGCGCGCGCACCTTCTGGCGCTGCCCGGGGTCGCGGCGCTGCACGACCTCCACATTTGGGGCATGAGCACGACCGAGACCGCGCTCACCTGCCATCTGGTGATGCCCGGCGGTCATCCCGGCGACGAGGCGCTGTCGCAGATCGCGCACGAGCTCGAGCACCGTTTCGGCATCCACCACGCGACGATCCAGATCGAGATCGGCGACAGCGAGGCGGTCTGCGCGCTCACTCCGGAACACGTCGTCTGAGCTTCCCTGCCGTCACGATGGGTTGATCGCTCGGGTCGCGCCCGCGTCACGCTCCTCCAGCGCGCCCCGACGCAACAGGCTGAGGCCGACCCACAGCGCCGGGACCGCGCACACTGCCCAGCCGGCGGCGTATCCGCCGGTGAGGTGGAGCAGCAGGGAGAAGACCAGCGGACCGGCGAACGCGCCGATTTGACCGAACGACAGGACACCGCCGGTCACCGCACCAATATTTCCCACAGGCGCAAGGCGGGCGGTCTCCGACAACAAGATACCGTGCCATGACACCGCGGTGGCACTCACCACGGCGCTCACCAATCCGATCGCAATAACTGGCCAAGCCGGGCTGAACATCCCCGTCGCGCCGATACTGGCCGCCATGCCGAAAGCGAGGCCGGCCATCACGACGCGCGGGGCGATGTGAAAGCTGCCGAGCCAACCCCACAGCACGCGGCACGGCATGGCAATGGCGACGGTAAGGGAAAATAGGAAGCCCGCCGCGGCCAGCTCATAGCCCAGCGCGACGAGGTAGGTGACGAAATAGGCGGTGAAGACCGATTGGATACCGTTAAAGGCAAAGCAGGCGAAGGAGAGACGCCGGAAGTCGTGTGTCGCCAGAACCGAAGCGATCGTGGCGCGGAAATCCGAGAGCCGGAAGCGGCGCGACTCCACCCGGTCGGCGTCGAAACGCGCTCGCAGCGGTTGCAGCATTACCGCGCCCGCCACGCAAGCCACCGCGACACTCAGCATCGCGCCGCGCCATCCCCAGGCGACCGCCATTGCCGGGCCGGCGAAACCGCAGATCAAGAGGCCGGCGGGCACCGCGGTCTGCTTGATTGAAAATACCAACGGCGCCAGACGGGGCGGCGACACCCGGCCGAGCAATTGCGAGCTGGTCGGGGTCGACACCGCAGCGCCGCCGCCACCGATGATTGCAGACGCGGCGAAGCCAAGCAGCCCGCCCTCGGCGGCCACCGCCATGCCGCCGCCGAGAAACACGAGCGCGACCTGGCTCATGCGCAATGCGCCAAAGCGGATGATGAAGCTGCCGCAGCCCATTTGCGCGATCAGGGAGGCCGCAGCGGCGAGGCCGTAATAGACCCCGACCCAGGCCGGATCGGCGTGGAGCTCGGCGATGACCAGAGGCGCCACGACCGCGGGCAGGGTCTTGCCGACCGAGGCGAAAGTCTGCTGCACGAACATCGCCACGAGGGCGATCAGCATGGCGGACAACGGACGGCAATCCTTTGCGGAACAGCAACCCTGCTTGGGCGAAGCGTCGAGCCAGTGTCAACCTTTGCAACGCGGGTGTAACGGCAGCTCTTGGCATAGCTGCCCGTCAGGTGCTCAATCGAACGCCGGTCGGACATCCACCACACGACGATCCAGATCGAGATCGGCGACAGCGAGGCGGTCACGCGCTGACGCCGGTGCACGTCGTCTCGACAACGACGGTAAAATCGCCGCAATTGCGAGTTACGCTTCGCAAGATCGGATAATGACAGAAGCGTTCGCCTGTAAATTTCCAGCAGAAACAGGCGAAACAGGCTGGCAAGCGTTGCCGAGGTGCGACGAGCGGCATAGATTCCCGGGAAATCCTCCCGGGAGACGGCCATGAGCGAAAAGATCATCCTGCGCGAAGTCGGCATGCGCGACGGCTTGCAGTCGATCGCCGAGATCATGCCGACCGAGACCAAGATCGCCTGGCTCGACGCCGAATACGCCGCCGGGGTGCGCGCCATCGAGGTCAGCTCGTTCGTCCCGCCGAAGCTGTTCCCGCAGCTCGCCGACGCCGAGGCGGTGATTTCGCACGCGATGACCCTTCCCGGGCTGCACGTCTCCGCGCTCATCCCCAATTCGCGCGGCGCCGAGCGCGGCATGGCCCTCGGCGTGCCCGAGATGAACTACGTGCTGTCGGTCAGCAACGGCCACAATTTGTCGAACGTGCGCCGGCCGACCGAGGAGTCAATCGAGGATTTCCGCCGCGTTGTCGAGCTGTGCCATAGCGGCGACAAGCCGGCGCGGATCAATTGCGGGCTCGCCACCGCGTTCGGCTGCACCATCGAGGGCGATGTCGACGAGGACCGGGTGCGGCGCATCGCCAATGAGATCGCCGAGGCCGGGGCCGACGGCATCATCCTCGCCGACACGGTCGGTTACGGCCAGCCGGCGGCGATCGAGCGCGTGTTCAGACAAGTCATCGCGGATGTCGCGCCGCTGCCGGTGGCGGCGCATTTCCACGACACGCGGGGGCTCGGCCTCGCCAACGTGCTCGCCGCCTACAACACCGGTTGCCGCGAATTCGATGCGTCGCTGGGCGGGCTCGGCGGCTGCCCCTACGCGCCCGGTGCGACTGGAAACATCGTCATGGAGGACACCGTCTTCCTCTTCGAGTCGATGGGCTGCGACACCGGGATCGACCTCGACCGGCTAGTCACGGTCCGCGCGATCGTCGCCAAGGCGCTCCCGCAGGTGACGCTCTACGGCGCCATCGCCAAGGCCGGGCTACCGCGCAACTTCCATCCCGTCGCGCAGGCGGCGGAGTAGCGGCGATGGCTGACCCAATCTCTGACGAACACTGGGCGTTCCTGCTGGAGCGCGCCGGGCTCGACCCGAGCAAGGCGCCGGAGCGCTTTGCCGAATTGCGCGAGGGCTACCGCCTGCTTGAACGGCTGCAGAAATCGGTGCGCCGGCCGCGCGACCGCGCCGCCGAACCGGCGCATATCTTCGTCCATCCGAAGGGCTGAGCGATGGCGGACCCGACCCAGCTCTCGCTCGCCGAGGCGAGCCGTGCCATCGCCAACGGAGAACTGTCGCCGGTCGCACTAACCGAGGCCTACCTCGCCCGCATCGCCGCGCTTGACGGCGAGTTGCATTCCTACGTCCTGGTGCTGACCGACCAGGCGCTGGCAGCCGCCCGTGCGGCCGAGGCCGAACTCAAATCCGGTCGCTCACGCGGCGCGCTGCACGGCATCCCGATCGGCCTCAAGGACATCTACAAGACCAAGGGCATCCGCTCGACCGCGGGCTCGCGGGTCTACGAGACGCATGTGCCGAGCGAGGACGCGGAGACCTGGGTGCGCCTGCGGAATGCTGGCGCCATCCTGCTCGGCAAGCAAGAAACGCACGAATTCGCCATTGGCGGGCCGGATTTCACCCTGCCCTTCCCGCCGGCGCGCAACCCTTGGAACACCGCGCATTATCCCGCCGGCTCGTCGAGCGGCTCGGCCGCCGCGGTCGGCGCGCATCTCTGCGCCGCGGCGATGGGCTCGGATACCGGCGGCTCGATCCGCGGGCCGGCGGCCTATTGCGGCCTCGCCGGGCTGAAGCCGACCTATGGACGCGTAAGCCGGCGCGGCGTCTTCCCGCTCTCCTACAGCCTCGACCATTGCGGGCCGCTGACCCGCACGGTCGAGGATTGCGCGCTGATGATGCAGGCGCTGGCCGGGCACGACCCGCTCGACCCGGCCTCAGCGGATGTGCCTGTGCCCGACTACGCCAAGGCGCTGACCCCGCGCCTTGATGGGGTGCGGGTCGGCGTCGTCCGCCATTTTCACGAGAAGGACGCGGTGGCCGGGTTCGGCCGCGAGTCGACGCCCACCGCGACCTATGTCGAAACCTTCGATGCGGCGTGCCGCACGCTTGAAGGACTCGGAGCGCGGCTTGTCGATCTGCAGCTATCGCCGCTGATCGACTACGCCGACACCACCCGCGTCATCATGATCGCGGAAGCCTATGCGCTGCATGAGAAGGACTATCGCGAGCGGCCGCAGCTGTTCGGCCGGCACATGTTCGCGCGGATCGGGCTCGGCGCGTTCCTCTCGGCCGCCGATTACGTCGAGGCGGTGCGCCAGCGCCGCGAGCTGTGCGCCGAATTCGCCAAGGCGTGCGCCGGCGTCGACGTGATGGTTTCCGCCAACGCGACCGGTCCAGCGCCACGGATCGACACGCTCGGCACCTACAGCACCTTCGAGCGCGCCTCCTACACCGCGCCGTGGAACGTCACCGGATCGCCAGCCCTGTCGGTTCAGATCGGCTTTGAGAACGGGTTGCCGCTCGCCTTTCAAATCGTCGGCAAGCCGTTCGACGAGGCCGGGGTGCTGCGCACCGGCTACGCCTACGAGCAGGCAGCCGGGTTCTATCGCCAGCGCCCGCCGATCGCCGCGCCGCTGCCGGGGCGATGAAGCCATACCGGCTCGCTCCGGCGCTCGCGCTGGTCGCGATGGCTGCCGGCTGCGGTTTCGCCGCGCGCACCGGGATCATGCGGGACGACATGCTGGTCCTGACCGACGCGCAAAACGCCATCGCCAACACCAAGATCAATCATGGCGAGATGACCATCCAGGCGTCGGTCGATCGCGCCGACAGATCCTACGACGTCGGACAGCCGATCATCCTGTCGGTCGGCACCAGCAAGGACGCGCATGTCGCGATCCTGCGCGTCCTCCCCAATGGCGACACGCGGCTGCTCTTCCCGGACAAGGCGCATCCCAAGGCCGATATCGCGGCGAACCAGGTGTTGACCGTGCCGGGACCGCGCGACGGCTTTACCGTCACCGTCGACAAGCCGGGGGTCGTGCTGTTCGAGTTCGTCGCCTCGACCGCCGCCGATTCCTGGCTCTTCAAGCGCGCGCCCGACAAGGACTCGGATTTCGCCGATCTCGGCGTCTCCTCGCACGCCATCGCCAAGGATATCGTCGACTCCTTCAAGGTCGGCAAGAGCGACGCCGAGACCGCGGCGACTTACGTAACCGTGCGGGTGAGATAGCGCTCGGCACGCGGACTCTCGGGACGCGCTTGGCCGCCCCGATACGGCTCTGTTAGGGTCGCGGAATGGCGGACGCAGCGATTTCGACCACCCCTATCGTAACCATTGCCGGCGGGCGGGCGACGATCCGGCTCAACCGGCCGCGCGAGCATAACCGCATCGAGCCCGCCGACCTCGCGGTACTGCGCGAGACCTTCACCCGCGTCGACCGCGATCCCTCGGTTCGCGTGCTGGTGTTGACCGGAACCGGGAAGAGCTTTTCGTCGGGCTATCATATCGGCGCGCTGGCCGAGCGGCATGGCGGCAAGGAGGCGCAGCCTCAGGATGAGGTGACATTCGAGAGCGTGGTCGATCAGCTGGAGGCGCTGCGTGTGCCGACCATCGCGGCGCTGCAGGGCAGCGTCTACGGCGGCGCCACTGATCTCGCGCTCGCCTGCGATTTTCGCATTGGGGTCGAGGCGATGCGAATGCTGATGCCGGCGGCGCGGCTCGGCATCGTCTATTACCCGAGCGGCATCGAGCGCTATGTCTCGCGGCTCGGCGTCGCCGCGGCGAAACGGCTGTTCCTCACCGCCGAGCCGATCGCGGCCGAGGAGATGCGGCGGATCGGCTATCTCGACGAAATCGTGCCGGCGGACGAGTTGGAAGCGCGCGTCAATGCGCTGTCGGCGACGCTGGCCGCGAATGCGCCGCTTGCCCTCAGCGGGCTGAAGCGCGCGGTCAACGAAGCCGCTGCCGGGCGGCTCGACCGCAACGCGCTCGCCCGAGCGCGCGAGTTCGCCGCCGCCTCCGACGACCACGCCGAGGCGCTGAAGGCCTGGTCCGAGAAACGCAAGCCGGTGTTCAAGGGACGCTGATTCAGTTTGACGCTGCCGACCCGATCGCGCGACTCTCCGCCCGTCATTCGCCCCGTTTAGGAGCCCCCGCCATGTATGAACAGGAAGTCATCGTCACCACCAAATACGGCCGTTGCCCGAGCTTTGTGGCCTGCCCGGATGGGCCCGGGCCGTTCCCCGGTGTCATCTTCTACATGGATGCCCCCGGCATTCGCGAAGAGCTGCGCAACATGACCCGGCGCATCGCCCGCCATGGCTATTTCGCGATCCTGCCGGACATGTATTACCGGCTCGGCACCTTGCGCCTCGACATCGCACGCCGGGACGAAGCGATGGCCGCCGTCTTCCTCGGCGCGATGCGCAGCCTGACCAATGCGATGGTGATGGACGACACCGGCGCCTGGCTCGGCTGGCTCGACGCCCAGGACAAGTGCAAGCCCGGCCCGGTCGGCTGCGTCGGCTATTGCATGGGCGGCCAGCACGTCACCAACGCCGCTTCGTTCTTCCCCCACCGGATCAAGGCGGCGGCCTCGCTCTACGGCGTCGGCATCATCACCGACAAGGAGGACTCACCACACCTCCATCTCGATAAGATCAAGGGCGAGCTCTACTACGCCTTTGCCGAAACCGACCGCAGCGTGCCGCCCAACCTCCCGGGCGACCTCGACAAGCTGCTGTCGAAAACCAACGTCAAGTACGAGATCAAGACCTTCCCCGGCACCGAACATGGTTTCGCGTTCACCGAGCGGGCGATCTACAACACGCTCGCCGCCGAGGAGACCTGGGAAAAGATGTTCGCGATGTGGGACCGCTGCCTGAAAAAGGCCTAGCGCTTCGGCTTGACCGGGCGGAGCCCGTGGGGGTTCCGCCGATCTGGGGGTGGGGAGATGCGGTTTCCGCTCGCGGCGGCGTTACTGTTCGTGTCGGGCGCGGCAGAAGCGGCGGATTGCAACCGTCCGCTGTCGATCGCCTTCCAGACCGGCGCGACGACCGTCACGCTCGACAGCGGCCCGCCGGCCGACGCGGTGGGCTGCTACCAGCTGACCGCCCGCGCCGGGCAAAAATTGACCGCAGCGGTTCAGAATGCCGACCACGCCGCGTTTCTCGAGCTCTACGCGCCGGGCTGGAAGGCTACCTGCAACGCGGCCGCCGATTGCGAAGTGAGCGGCGATCTGCTGAGCGAAGATAATCAGACCAGTTGGGAAGACGAGCTCGAAACCACCGGCGTGTATCTGATCGTCATCGACAATTCGAAGAGCGATGCCGAATACAAGCTGACCGTCGAGCTTCACTGAATGCCAGGAGAGGGACGATGAAACTCCGCCACAACCCGGCCTCGCCCTATGTCCGCAAGGTCATGGTCACCGCCCACGAATTGGGCCTCGCCGGCAAGATCGAGCTGCTCTCGACCGCGGTGAGCCCGGTCGAGACCAATGCGACGCTCGCCGCCGAGAACCCATTGATGAAGATCCCGGCGCTGACCACCGATGACGGACAGGTGCTGTTCGATTCCCCGGTGATCTGCGAGTACCTCGCCAGCTTGGCCGAGGGCGGGAAAGTTTTCCCACCGGCGGGCAAAGCGCGCTGGACCGCGCTCAGGCAGCAGGCCTTGGGTGACGGCATTCTCGACGCGCTGATCCTCTGCCGCTACGAGATCGCCGCGCGGCCCGAGGAAAAGCGCCACGCCGCCTGGACCGACGGTCAGATGAAAAAGGCACACCAGGGCCTCGCCGCGCTGGAACGCGAAGATTTGTCGGGCGCGCGGACGATCGGCCCGATCACCGCCGGCTGCACCCTCGGCTACTTGGATTTCCGCTTCCCGAACGATGGCTGGCGCTCGCGCCACCCCAAGCTCGCCGAGTGGTACAAGGGCGTCGAGGCGCTGCCCTCGATGCAGGCGACCAAACCGCCGGCCAGTTAGAGCGTGCGCTAATCCGACCCGAACCCCTGCTGACTGATCGCGTCGCGCAGCAGCCCGAATTTGACCTGGTTGACGTTGGCGTCGCGAAAATAATTGACCAGGTCGCCCCACGGATCGGTGATCCGCCCGATGCCGGAAATAAAGGCGACGACGCCGCCGATCTCGAGCTGGTCATGGAGCACCGCCCACGCGCCGACAGCCAGCGCTCCGATAATCTGTAGCTGCGTGCTCAGGTTCATCAGAAAATTCATCGAAAACTTGAGTTTGTAGATGCCCATGTTGAGGCGAAACACCCGGTCGATCCTCGCATCGTCCGCCGCATCCCGCGCCGGATCGCCGCCGCCTTCGATCACGCTGATGCTGAGCCGCCGGATGATCCGGACACGCACATGGGTCCGGCGGTTCATCGCGCGCTGCATTATCGGCACGAAGATCAGCTGCGGGACGAAGAACAGGAGCGCCACCGCGGCCATCCGTACATCGACATGGATCATGTAGGCGAGCACCGCACAGAGGACGCCGGCCTGGAGCAACGGCTCGGAAACGCTGCCGCCGACAAACGAGCCGACCGGTTCGACCTCGGAGACGATCATCGAGGCCTGAACGCCTTCCGCCTCGAGAGTGGAGGACGCCGCCGATGTCGCATCAACCAGCGCATGAACCCGGCGGCGCAGCTCGCGGACGGCGCTCTCGCCGACCCAATTGCGATAGATATTGAGGACGAGCTTGGTGCCACCCTGAAAGAGAACCGCGCCGACATAGACGCCGCAAAGGAGGATGACGAACCCGTAGTCCCGGTTCTTGACCGCATCGTCGACGATCCGGCGCTGCAGTTCCAGCGGGACGACTTCGAGCAGCGAGACCAGGACGGTCAGCACAACCAGCGGCAACTGGTGCCACCCGCTTGCCTCCCAGACGTAGCGGTAGATGTTCGAGGGCAACGCGATGCGGACGGCCATTTACCTGGATGAGAAGCGAGGTCCGCGCCGGACCCCTTCGCCGCAAACCATATCCCGGCGAACCCGCGACCCCAAGCGCGCCGAGCGGGGCAAGGGGATCGAGGTTCCAGCGCCGATGCAGGCGACCTAGTCGCCGGCGGGGTGATGGAGCGCGGGCCACCGCGTGGGCCGGCGGAGCGGCCCCCCTTGGCGAAGGGCTCGCGCGCACGCGCGCGTCGCAAAAAAAGATCAGGACCAAGTGGTTGAGATTCCTCGACTCCCGTCCAATAACAGAAGGTCGGAACAGAT
>DATNJF010000190.1:0-15242 GCA_035604035.1 Allostellaceae bacterium
TGGATGCGCTTTCCCGGCGACGTGGTCTTTGCCCTCGGCGCGCTCCTGATGGCGTGGGACTTCATCGTCAAGGCTCGCCCGATCCTGCCGCGCTTTGTCGCACGCCTGATCCCAGCGCCTCACTCGCTACCACACGCCGCAGAATGAGGCCGGGCGATCGCCGAGACCGCCCAACACCCCGCCACGGCATCTAATCCCCTCGCCCCGTTTTACGGGGAGAGGGAGGGACCCATGCGAAGCGTGGGAGGGTGAGGGGCAGGTTCGGTGACACCGACGCTAATTTCGCCAAAATTCCGTGCTCTGATCGCGCCTTCGGCTGGTCGGGCGATCGCCGGCCTGCTGATCGGCCACACGCACCTGCTGTTATCGCTGTCGCATAACAGCAGGAGAACAGGAGGTGGACCTCCTGTTAAAAGAGCCGGTAACAGATGGATAACAGATGGCTGACCATCTGTTAAAACGCGGCCCCTAACAAGCGGGTGAAAGCGCTCCGATTGCCGCCGCCCGCGCGTCGGCTATAGTCGGGCAGCAGTCAAAACGGGAGGGATGCGATGCGCTGGCTCCGCTACGAGGCGAACGGGCAGGAATCCTACGGCATCATCGAGGGCGACGAGGTTGTCCAGGTCAAGGGCGACCCCTTCGCCGGCTACGAGATGACCCGCACCAAGCGCCGGCTCCGCGACATCAAATACCTCGTGCCGGTCATTCCAAAGACCTTCTACGCGGCCGGGCTCAACTACGTCGAGCACATCACCGAGATGGCCGCGAAGCGCGGCGAGAAACCCAATATCCCGCCCGCCGCCGATGTCGGCTACCGCGCCAACAACGCGCTCATCGCGCACAACGAGAACATCGTCATCCCGCACGACGCTGGCGAGTTGGTGCAATACGAGGGCGAATTGGTCGCGGTCATCGGCACCAAGGCTAAGTATTTGTCGGAGAGCGAGGCGCTGTCCTGCGTCCTCGGTTGGACCATCGGCAACGACATGAGCGAGCGCACTTGGCAGCGTCAGGACCGCACCCTGTGGCGGGCTAAGAACACCGACACGTTCAAGCCGATGGGGCCGTGGATCGAGACCGATTTCGACCTTGAGGCGGCGCGCACCATCGTCCGGGTCAATGGCGAGGTCACCGACAATTTCCAGACCAACCACATGCTTTACGGCGTCGCCACCTTCATCAGCCGCATGTCGCAGTACCTTACCCTGTGGCCGGGCGACGTGGTGTGGATGGGTACCGAGGGCTCGCCGAAGAACCTGAAGCACGGCGACGTCTGCGAGATCGAGATCACCGGCATCGGCATCCTGCGCAACCCGCTGGTCCGCGAGAAGCGATAGGATGCCGGCATGAAACTCTTCGATCTCACTGGAAAGGTTGCGGTCATCACCGGCTCGTCGCGCGGCATCGGCCGCGCGATGGCCGAAATTTTCGCCGAGGCCGGCGCCAAGGTGGTGATCTCCGGCCGCAACTTGGAGCCGTGCCAGGAGGTGGTTGCCGCGATCGAGGCCAAGGGCGGCGAGGCGACCGCGATCACCTGCCGCATCTCCGACAAGGCGCAGTGCGAGAACCTGATCGCCAAGACGCTGGAACTCTGGGGCCGGGTCGATGTCCTCGTCTGCAACGCCGCGATCAACCCGCATCACGGTCCGATCGATACCCTCACCGACGAGGCGTTCGAGCGGATGATGACCAACAACGTGCAGAGCAATCTCTGGCTGTCGAAGCTCGTGGCGCCGGGGATGCGCGAGCGCAAGGACGGCTCGATCATCTACATCATCTCGGTCGCGGCGCTGCATGCCTCGCTCGAGCTTCCGATGTACGGCATCACCAAGGCGGCCGATTACGCGTTGGCGCGCAACCTCGCCGCCGCCTGGGGACCGGATGGGATCAGGGTCAATTGCATCGCCCCCGGCCTCGTGGTGACTCAGTTCGCCCGCGTGCTCTACGAAGACCCCGAGCGCCGCGCCCGCCGCGAGGCGGCGACGCCGCTGCGCCGCCTCGGTCAGCCGATCGACATCGCCGGCCCAGCGCTGCTTCTGGCCTCACAAGCCGGCGCCTTCATCACCGGCCAGATCATCACCGTCGACGGCGGCACGACGATCCAGTCGCGCTAGCTACAGCATCCCGAGGCTGGTGCGTCCCTTTGGCGGCGGGAAGGCGCGGTCGAGATCGGCGAGGTCTTGCTCGGTAAGCTTGAGGTCGAGCGAGCCGAGGTTCTCGCGAACGTGTTCCTGGCGGCTCGCCTTGGGGATGACGATCATCCCGTCCTGGCGCTGCAGCCAGGCGAGCGCCACTTGCGCCGGGGTGGCGCCATGCCGGGCGCCAACGTCCGCCAACGCCTTGTGGCCGAGCATGCGGCCCTGATCGACCGGCGAATACGCCATGATCGAAATGTTGCGTTCGCGGCACCACGGGATCAGCTCGAATTCCGGCCCGCGCCGGTTGAGGTTGTAGAGGATCTGGTTCGAAGCGACGGGCTTCCCGCCGGCAAGCGCGTACCATTTCTCCATGTCGTTGCGGTCGAAATTGCTGACCCCGTGATGGCGGATTTTGCCTTGCTCCTTGAGCCGCTCGAACCCGGCCAAGGTCTCGGCGAACGGGTGCGACCCGGTCCAATGCAGCAGATAGAGGTCGATTCGATCGGTCTTGAGCCGCTTGAGGCTGTTTTCGCAGGCCGCGATCGTGCCCTGCTGCGAGGCGTTGTAGGGCAGCACCTTGCTGACGATGAAGAGCTTGTCGCGGTTGTTGCCCATCGCCTCGGCGACGATCTCCTCGGCGACGCCGCTACCGTACATCTCGGCGGTGTCGATCAGGGTAATGCCGAGATCGATGCCGAGCTTCAAGGCGGCGACTTCCTCGGCATAGCGGCCGCGGCTCTCGCCCATATGCCAGGTGCCCTGGCCGTAGGCCGGCATCTTCCCGCCATCGGGCAAGGTAATCTGCGGTATCTCCGTCATCGTTTGCCTCCGTCGCGGCGAAGAAAGACCAATCTCGCCGCCCCGTATTTACGCTCGTCGATGATTGTAAACCCCTCCGGCGGCGAAAACTCCTCGTCCGCGGCGATTTCGACAATGGCGATGGCCCGCGGCGCCAGCCAGCCCATCGCCGCGAGCGCGGTCAACGCGGGCGCCGCAAGACCGCTGCGGTAGGGCGGGTCGAGAAACGCGACGGCGCTGGCGAAGGGCGCGCGGGGTGGGCGGGTGGCGTTGCCGGAAATGATATCGGCGCTGTCCTCCTCGTCGAGCGCGGCGAGGTTGTGGCGCAGCCCCGACAGCGCCGCCCGGTCGGTCTCGATAAACGCGGCGCGCGCCGCGCCGCGCGACAGCGCCTCGATGCCCAGCGCGCCGGTGCCGGCAAAGGCGTCGAGCACTTTCTCATCGGAGAACGGCGACCCCGCGGCGGCGAATTCGCCGTGCGAGAGGATGTTGAACAGCGCTTCGCGCGCCCGGTCGCTGGTCGGCCGCACCGTATCGCCCGGCGGCGCCACCAGACGCCGGCCGCGATGCCTACCGCCGACGACGCGCATTCTTCTTCGGTTCGGTTCCGCCGCCAAGCTGATCGGCCAACACCGATTTCTGCACTTCTTCGAGTGCGCCCCGCGCCAGATGTCCAAGCTGGAACGGTCCGTAGGAAAGCCGGATGAGCCGCGTCACCGCATAGCCGAGATGCTCAAGCACCCGGCGCACCTCGCGGTTCTTGCCTTCGCGCAGCGACATCGCGATCCAGGCGTTCGAGCCCTGCTGGCGCTCCAGCTGGGCGCGGATCGGCCCGTAGGCGATGCCGTCGATCGTCACGCCCTTTTCAAGCGCCGCGAGCCGCGCCGGCTCGACGATCCCATGCACTCGCACCTTGTAGCGGCGCAGCCAGCCGGTCGCTGGCAATTCAAGCCGGCGGGCGAGCGCACCGTCATTGGTGAGGAGCAGCAGACCTTCGGAATTGAGGTCGAGCCGGCCGATCGAGATGAGGCGCGGCAACTCTTTGGGCAGCGCCGCGAACACGGTGGCGCGGCCCTTCTCGTCGCGATGGGTGGTGACCAACCCCGACGGCTTGTGGTAGCGCCACAGCCGCGCGCGCTGCTTCTCGGGGAGCGGCATGCCGTCGACGCGGATATCGTTGGCGTCGGTGACATTGACCGCGGGACTGGTCAGTACCGTGCCGTCGACCGCGACCCGCCCCTCGGCGATCCAGCGCTCGGCGTCGCGGCGCGAGCACAGCCCAGCGCGGGCGAGCACCTTTGCGATTCTCTGGGGGGCGATGCGTTGCGGCGCGGCGTCGTTCATACTGTCAGGAGATAGCGAGGGGCATCCGTGGCGGCAATCACCAAACGTGACGACACGCCGATGGCGCTCGCCTTTGCCGAGGCGGAGGCGGCGGGTTGGCGCGGCGAGGTGCCGGTCGGCGCGGTGCTGGTCGATGCCAGTGGGTCGGTCATCGCCAAATCTGGCAACCGGGTCGAGGCCGAGCACGATCCCACCGCGCATGCCGAGATGCTGGTCCTGCGTGAGGGCGCCGCGGCTCTCGGGCAAAAACAGCTCGATGGTTGCGACCTTTATGTGACGCTCGAACCCTGTCCTATGTGCGCCGCGGCGATTTCCTTAGCTCGCATTCGCCGCCTCTATTTCGGCGCCTACGACCCCAAGGGTGGCGGGGTGGAGCACGGCGCGCGCATCTTCGACCAGCCGACCTGTCATCACCGCCCGGAAATCTATGGCGGCATCGACGAGCGCCGTGCCTCGGCGCTGCTGCGCGCCTTTTTCCGGGAGCGGCGCTAAGCCGGCGGCAACTCGAACAGGCGCTGCATCTTCGAAAAGCCGCGCAATTCGAAATGCCCGATCTCCCACATCGGTCGGCCAAGCCTCTTGGCGAACGCTTCCGACATGATCAGCGAGCGGTCGAGCTCGCGGCAGAACCGCTCGATGCGCGCGGTCATGTTGACGTCCGGTCCGATCACCGTGAAGTCGAGCCGGTTGCCGGAACCGATATTGCCATAGCTCACCTTGCCGTAGTGCAGCGCCACGCCGGCGTTGAGCGGGTTGGCGGTCGCGAGCCGGCGATTGCGCTCGACGAGCGCGGCGAGCCCGGCCGTGGCGGCGGCAAGGGCCGAGCTGCAGGCCTCCGCGGCAGTGCGCTCGGCGCCCTGGTGAAAGATCGCCAGCACGCCGTCGCCCATGATCTCGACCACCTCGCCGCCATACTGTTGCACCGGCGGCATGACGCAGTCGAAATAGGAGTTGAGCATGCGGATCACCGCGCGCGGGCTTAGCCGGTCGGACATCAGGGTGAAGTCGCGCAGATCAAACAGCATCAGCGCCGCGGTAATCTCGTGCACGTCGCCGCGGCGGACCTGGCCGTCGAGCACCAGCTTCCCCGCCTCCGCTCCCACGTAGGTGGTAAGCACGCCGCTGATGAACCGCCGCAAGGCCTTCAGTTCGGTGACCGCGGCATAGGCGGGCAGGATGTCGCGGATGAACTGCATCTCGTCGGCACTGAAGCCGCCCGGCCGCTTGGTTGCCCAGGCAAAAGCGTTGACGATGCCGACGGCGTAGACGAGCGGCTCCATCACGTAATGGGTGAAGCCCTGTTCGCGCAGTTCCTCGAGCACCGGAAACGGCAGCATATGGTTGCCGTCGAGGTGCCAATTGAGGCTCTGCTGCTCTTCGACGACGAGCCGCACCGGGCTTTCGATATAGGTCGCGGTCTTTTCGATGCCGTGGTCGAGGTATTTCTCCTCGAGTTCCCGGCCGGGGCGCCAGATCCGCGAGACGCCGCGATATTGCGGGTGGAACGCGCGCTGGTGCAGCGATACCCGGTCGATCGGGATGCCGGCAGCGGCGACTTTCTTGCAGAACTGCTCGAGGATTTCAGGGTTGCCGGGAAGGAAGCGCGCGTCGCGGATCAGCCAGTTGCTCAGCTCGGCCGACAAGCCGTTGAGTGGCGACGATTGGGTTGGGGTGGTCTGGTCGCGGGGGTCGCGCGGCATCGGTGCATCATGTCGGGTGCCGGGCGCCGTTCGGCAACCGGTCGATCACGCAGCCTTGAACTTATCCAGCGCGCTACGATCGATGTCGATGCCGAGCCCGGGCCGGTCGGGGATCTCGACCCAGCCGTCGTTCTGGACGATCGGCTCGGCGATGACCGCCATGCGGATCGGATGCTCCGACTGGTCGAATTCGAGCAGCGGCTCGATCGGGTAAAGGCCGGGTGGGTTGTGCGGCAGGCAGGCAATCAGTTGTAGCGAGGCGGCGAGCGCGACGCCGGTGCCCCAGACATGCGGGTTGACGCGCACGCCAAAGGCGCTCGCCATGTCGGCGATCTTCTTGGTTTCGGAGATGCCGCCGGCGGCGGCGATGTCGGGTTGCAGGATATCGACCAGCCGCTCGGCGATCAGCGAGCGAAACCCCCAGCGGGTGAATTCTGCTTCGCCGCCGGCGATCGCGATGTCGAGCGCCGCCTTGACCTCGCGGTAGCCGCCTAAATCTTCCGGCGGCACCGGTTCCTCGAACCAGGCGATGTCGAGAGGCTGGATCAGCCGGCCGAGCCGGATGGCGCCGAGCGCGTCGTACGCGTGGTTGGCATCGACCATGATGCGGATGTCGGGGCCGACCGCGCGGCGCACCGTTTCGCACAGGCGCACATCGTCATCGATGCCAAAGCCGAGCTTCAGTTTGATGCCGGCGAAGCCTTCGGCAACGCGTTCGTGCGCCTCAGCGACCAGGTATTCGAGCGGATCGCCGTGACGCTTGCGATAGAACCCCGTCGCATAGGCCTCGACTCGGTCGCGCAGTGGACCGCCGATCAGCCGCTGCACCGAGACCCCGAGATGGCGGCCCTTCAGATCCCATAGCGCGATGTCGATCGCCGACAACGCTTCGATCGCCAGGCCTTTCTGGCCGTGATCGCGCAGCCGATTGTAGAGGGTCTGCCAGTGCCGCTCGGTGGCGAGCGCGTCCTCGCCGATCAAGAGCGGCTTGTAGTACTCGACGATCGGAGCGGTCAGCCGCGCCGGGCCGAACGCCTCGCCCCAGCCGCTATTGCCATCCTCGCCGACGATCTCGACGAGGCAGGCGCCGCGCCGCTCGTACCACGCTTGCGAATAGGCGAACGGCTCGGCGAGCGCGGCGTCGAGCACATAGGTCTTCACATCGCGGATTTTCACGGCGCCGGCTTAGTGTTTCTCATCGTCGTAGATGAGACCGCAAATCAGCATGTCGACACGTGAATCATCGCCCGAGAGCGGCAGGATGATCGTCTCATAGCGGCGCGGTCGCTCGTCGAGGATGCGGTCGCGGCGGGCGTGTAACGGTTCGCCGGTGGTGACGACCTTGGTGAAACTCTGGCGGGTCAAGTTGCGGAATTCGACCTGCGGCAGATCGTCGAGCATCTTGCCGGTCAACTCGTAATGCACCCGCTCGGCGAGATTGGTGCCATGCAGGCGGATGCGGAAGCCGAGCGGTTCGGTGGCGATCACATCGACGAGGATGATGTTGCCGATGACAAACGTCATGTCGAGCGGGTCGAGATCGGCCCGCGCCGGCATCTTCCGGTCGCCCCGTTTCTCGCACCAGTAATCGTAGAGGCGCTGGAGCTTCGGGTGGGTGATGTCGAGCATCGCCGAAGCCGCCAAGGCTCACTCGGCGGCTTCCAGCCGTCGGCGCTCGCCGCGCAGTTCGGCGACCCGCGCCTGGGTGTAGAGGTCGGTCCAGTTGCTGAGCGAGAAATCGGTGACCTTGCGCGGATCATAGGGCCGGTCGGCGATCTTGATCTCGCGGCCGGCGATATAGACGCCGCGCAGCCGCCGCTTGTCCTGGAGAATGCGGATATCGGCGAGCGGCGACCCATCCCAGGCGATGAAATCGGCGGCCCGGCCCGGCTCCAGCACCCCGATCTCGTCGCCATGGCTCATGAAGCGAGCATTGGTCTCGGTCGCGGCGCGCAACGCGGCGGCCTTTGAGAAGCCGAGGTCGTCGACGAACAGCTCCAATTCGCGCGCATGCCATTCGCCATAGGGGGTCACCGCGAACCCGGTATCGGTCCCGGTAAGGAACGGGATGCCCGCCTTCTTCGCCTTTTTTAGATTGGCGCAGCCGAGCTTGTAGCGCTCAACGGTCGCCTCGATCCGGCCCTTCTGCCCGGCCGGTTCGTGCGGCTGGGTGAATTCGATGACGTTTTTCGGCTGGGTCAGGGTCGGGCACAGCATGCTGCCGGTCTTCTTCATCGCGGCGATGCATTCGTCGTCGAGGTGGAAGCCGTGGAAGATCAGATCGACCCCGGCGCGCGCCGAATAGAGCGTCGCCTCGCGGCCTACGGCATGCGTCACCGCCTTTTTGCCCATGCGATGCGTCTCGCGCACCATCGCGTCGGTTTCTTCCTGGGTAAAGGCGGCGATCAGCTCGCCGTCGGGCCGGCGCTGGATGCCATCCATCGCGATCTTGATGCAATCGACGCCGTTCTTGACCTGGCGGCGGATTTCTCGGACCGCCTCGTCGATCGAGAAGACGAGTTTGCCAATCGACGTCTCGGGCGCGCCGATCCAGGTCGGGTACCAGTCGGTGAGGCCCTGATGCGTCGTCAGATAAGGGCCCGCGGCCATGACCCGCGGCCCGTCGAACAGCCCAGCATTGATCGCGTTGCGGATCGATAGGCTGACCTGGCCGGCATCGCCTGGTGAGCAGATCGCGGTATAGCCGGCGGCGGCAACCTTTTGCACGAAGAACATGCCGCGCAGCGCGCGGAACTCGAGCGGGCTGTAAAGGTCGATATCCTCCTCGGTCTTGGCATTGCCATAGGCGAGGTGGGTGTGGACATCGATCAGGCCCGGCATCACGAACTGGCCGGAATGATCGATCGTGCTGTCGGATTTGACCGGTTTCGGCGCGCCCTTCTCGGGCCCGGCGTAGACGATCCGCCCGGCCGCGTCATAAACGAGGGTTGCGTTCTTGATCGCGTCGTCGTCGACCCCGGTGAACAACCGGCCGCAGCGGACAAAGGTTTTCATCGGGCAACTCCTCTTAAAAGCAACGTGCTGTCATTGCGAGCGAAGCGAAGCAATCCCCTTCCGCTTGAATCTCCTGAGGCGGGAGATTGCTTCGTCGCTTATGGCTCCTCGCAATGACGCAACGAAATTAACGCACCGCGTGATGCATGAACTTCTCCGGCGGCGGGCCGCCCCACGGACCGGCGAGCTCGTGGCGGCCGACGAGATTGGCCGGCACGCTGGCGTTGAGCACGTCGGTGTCGGCCCAATGCTCGTGAACGCGGCCCCACGGGTCGCCCCAGTAGTCGTAGACCTGGCTGCCCAAGGAATGGCGGCCGATGCCCCAGAAATGCTCGTAGCCCTGGGCGACCATGACGTCGTGGCCGATCATGATGTCGTCGATGTCGGCCGCCTCGTAGCTGAGATGATTGAGCCCCGCCTTGTCGCTGCGGATGCAGAAGAAAGCGTGGTGATCGACAAAATCGTCACCGCGGTCGAGCCGGTTGAACGAGCCGACGATATTGTCCTTGCTGTCGAGATAGACGTCGTCCGAGCAGCGCAGGCCGAACATCTCCCGGTAGAATCCGAGCGTCTTTTCGAATTGTGGCGAGTGCACCACGAAGTGGCCGATGCGCTTGACGTGCGACGGGCCGCGCTCGACCCCTTTGTAATAAAGGGCGTTGCGCCGCTGGGTCTTGTCCTCGCCGGTGTTGACCGCCGGGCGGTCCAGCTTGATCTTCGGCAGCATCGCCATGCCGTGCACCACCTCGACCTGGAACCCGTCCGGGTCGGTGAGGCGCACGCGCTTGCCGCCACCGGGCTCGTCGATGTCCTCGATCTTCGAGGCGCCTTGGACGCGTGACAACTTGCCGAGGTCTTCCATGCTGCCGGCGTGGAACGCGATCCCGACATATTTGGGCTCGCCCAATTCGGTCACATGGATGTGATGCGGCGCGTCGGTGCCGCGCATGTAGAGCGCATTCTTGGTGCGGTCGGCGCGCACCATGCCGAAGGCGGTGAGAAACTCCTCTTGCTTGTCGAGATCGGGCGAGCGCAGCCGCCCATAGGCGAGATCGGTCACTTTGATAACGGGCATCCTGGCCTCCCGGGGTTTAGCGGTTCATCCAATAGAATATCGCATCGACGCCGGACTCGCTATGTGAGAGGAGTGCGCGCGAGATTGCGCGGGAATTGAATTCGTCGCCAAACGTTCATCAGCAACCGGCGATGCGGTGGCATCGGCAGCAGCAGGCGAGGCGTTGATGAAGCACCTTTACGAGAGCGTGTTCTCCGGAGCACTCCTCGCAGCATTGATGGCGGCGCCATCTATCAGTGGCGCCCAACCGGTGCAGCCGCCAAGCCCGGCCGAGGCGCAAGCCGCGCTCAACCCGGCGCCGACACATCTCACTAACGCCCAGCTCGATCAAATGCTGGCGCCGATAGCGCTTTATCCCGATCAGCTGCTGACCCAGTTGTTGATGGCGGCGACGTTTCCGCAGCAGGTGGTCGATGCCGCTAAATGGCTCCAGGACGGCAACAACGCAGCCTTGAAGGGCGATGACCTCGTCGCCGCGCTACAACCTCTGCCCTGGGACCCGAGCGTCAAGTCGCTGGTGGCGTTCCCGCAAATTATTGTGATGATGAACGATCACCTCGATTGGACCGAGGCGCTCGGCACCGCCTTCGCCAATCAGCAGGTCGCGACGATGGCGCGGGTGCAGTTCCTGCGCGATCGTGCGGTCGCCTCAGGCCAGCTCAAATCGTCTCCGCAGCTCGCGGTCCAGAACGATGAGGGCGAGATCGTCATCGAGCCGGTCGATCCGGCGATGGTGTACATCCCGGTCTATAACCCCGCGCAAGCCTATGGCGACTGGCCGGACAGCGACGCGCCTCCGGTCTACATCCCGCCACCGCCAAATTTTTATAGCGGCGAGGTCGGCGCCGGGATCGGCTATAGCGTCGGGTTCGGTGTCGTCGCTCCGCTGTGGGGCTGGAGCCATCCCGATTGGCGCCACCATGAGGTCGCGGTCGACCCGCAGCGCTTTAATCGCATCACGACGCCAAACAACAATCCCAACAACCAGACGATTATCCAGAACAACAACTGGCACCGCACGACGCCGGTCACTTTGGTGCCGCCGGGGCAAAGACCGCCGCCTTCGCCTCCACCAAGCTCGCCGCCGCCGACCGGCACGGTACGGTCCGGGGTCGTGGCGCAACCGTTGCTTCATCCCGGTGCTGCGCCGGGCGGGACGACGACCACTCCCCCGTCGCAACCGGCGTCACCGCCGCCGCCATCTCCGGGCGCGGCGCATCCTTCATCGCCGCCACCTCCGCCGCCATCTCCGGGCGCGGCGCATCCTTCATCGCCGCCTCCTCCGCCGCCATCTCCGGGCGCGGCGCATCCTTCATCGCCGCCACCGCCACCACCACCACCTCCAGCCGCGGCGCATCCTCCATCACCGCCACCTCCGCCGCACCCGGCTTCGCCGCCACCGCCACCGCCGCCGCACCCGGCTTCGCCACCTCCGGCCGCGGCGCATCCTCCATCGCCGCCCCCGGCCGCGCATCCGCCGCCGACCGAGAAGAAGCCGCCGCCGAAACCGGGCGAAGAACCAGGTGGTACCCAGCAGCACTAGGCCGTCAGTAGGGCCGGAGGCGGATCAGGCGCCTCCGGTCGTCGGCACGTCCGCGCCGAAACACAGCACGTAGCCGTCCAGATCGCGCACCTCGAGCTCCTTCATCCCGTAGATGCGCAGGGTCGGCGGCATGACGATTTCGACCTGTTTTGCTGGAACTCCGCGTAGAGCGCATCGACATCGTCGACCCACAAATAGGCGTCGATCGCCTCCCGCTTGTAGGTCCGGTTGGAGCCGCCGTGCCCGGTTTCGACCAGCGACAACATGATGGTCTGGTCATCGCGGCCAACCATCGCGAAGACGGGCGGATCTTCGAAGAAATAGCCGCGGATCGTGAAGCCGAGCTGGTCGCGGTAGAACTCCGCCGCTTTGACGACATTGGCGACAAGGAACTCGGGCGCGATACCCGTTACCCGCGGCATGTTTTACCCTCCATCAAGCAGTGCAGCCCGGCGATCTTTGCCATAGGCACCGGCGCCAATCGTCGTTATAGCGGTAGCATTGCACCCCTTGAACCGCGGATAGGGCGATGGAACTTCCCGACCAAATCACCGAGATCGGCGCACAACTCGACGCCGGCGGCGCGATTACCCCGGCAGCAGAACTATTCGAGACCTATGAGGTTTTCGCCGCCGAATTGGCGAACCTGTTCATCCGCCCCTGGCTGGCGGCGGACCACGCTAGCCGCCTCGGCGCCGACGGCGATTATTTCCGCGTCGATATCGGCGGCCGCTCGCTGGTCATCGCGCGCGAGGCCGAAGACAAGATCCATGCGATGCGCAACGCCTGCCTCCACGCCGGCTACCGCATCTGCGAGGAGGAGGAGGGTCGCGGCGATCATCTGTTCTGCCGCTATCACGGCTGGGACTACGCGATTGACGGGCGGCTGACCGACCCGATGCTGCGCCCGGAGGAAGAGGACCGCTCGCGCTTCCGGCTGCCGCGCTACGCGATGCAGATCGAAAAGGGCCTCATCTTCATCGACCCGTCGCTGGCGGCGCCCAGCCCGCCGGAAGCGAAGCCCATCGATCTCGCCGCTATTCCCGATCTTAGCGAGTCCAAGATCGCCTCCCGCAAGCGCTTCCAGACCACCTGGAACTGGAAGCATTTGCGCCATTTCCTGTGGTCGTCGGACGATCTGATCTTCGCCGGCGGCCACGAGACGGAGGCCGAGTTCGGGCCGCTCAGCAAGCTCCTGGCGCGGAACGGCGATGCGGCTCTTGTCCGCCTCATCCCGCGCTATGCCGGGCATAGCGATTTCGAGCTCATCCGCATCGCCAAACCGGGCGACAACGCCGCGCCTGCCGACGATTCGCGGATTGAGGAAGCGCTGCGCGTCGAGGGCGACAAGATCGCCGGCACACCCACCGGCAATCTCGATCGCTCCTTCTACGAATGGTACTGGGCGGCGCTGAAGCCGGCGGCGGAAGCCTAAGCCGCCACGCGATGGACATCCGCACGATCACCGACGGGCTGCAATTCCCGGAAGGGCCGGTGGCCTGCGCCGACGGCTCGGTGATCCTGGTCGAGATTGCCCGCGGCACGTTGACCCGCGTCGTGCCCGACGGCACCAAGACCGTGATCGCCACGCCCGGCGGCGGCCCCAACGGCGCCGCCATCGGCCCGGACGGCAAGGGTTATGTCGCCAATAATGGCGGCTTCGAATGGGCGGTGGACGACCAGGGGCGCCGCCGGCCGCTGGTCCAGGCCAAGGATTATTCGGGCGGCCGGCTCGAGCGGATCGATCTCACGACCGGCGCGGTCGAGGTGCTCTACCGCGAGTGCGGCGGCCACCCGCTGCGCGGTCCGAACGATCTCGTCTGCGACGCGTATGGCGGGATCTATTTCACCGATCTCGGCAAGCGGCGGGCGCGCGACATGGATGTCGGCGGCGTCTATTACGCCAAGCGGGACGGCTCCTCGATCGTCGAGGTCGCCTACCCGTTGGTGACGCCGAACGGCATCGGCCTCTCGCCCGACGGCAAGGTTCTCTACGTCGCCGAGACCGAGGCGGCGCGGCTGTGGGCCTTCGACATCGTCGAGCCCGGAATTGTCAGGAAAGACCCGTGGCCATCGCCGCATGGCGGCCGCATCGTCGCCGGGATGGGCGGCTACCAGCGCTTCGACTCGCTGGCGGTGCAGGCAGACGGGCGCATCGCGGTGGCGACCCTGATCAATGGCGGCATCACCGTCATCTCGCCCGACGGCAAGCACATCGAGCACACCCCGATGCCCGACCCGATGACCACCAACATCTGCTTCGGCGGGCCGGACATGAAGACCGCGTTCATCACCCTGTCGTGGACCGGCAAGCTGGTCGCGGTCGATTGGCCGACCGCAGGCCTTAAGCTCAATCAGGTGTATTGACGGCGTCAGGCGTCGATCCGTCCCGGGTTAGGCCGGGGCGCATTTGCTCCGGGGGTCGTGAGCAGGCGAAATTTCGGTGATGCCTCAGGTTGAATGTCGGCTCCCGACTGACAGCAGTCATATGTCGAGCAGGAATCAGGCGGTCGGAATCGACCCTCGCCGGACCTTTAGCCGACTTCTTGCGCTAGGAGCCCGGCCGGAGCCCGGGCAGTCACGACCCACGTCGCTGCATTTAACCTGACCCCATCAGGTCCATCGTGTGCCGCAAGCGCGGATCGCACTGCCGGTAGCGTCGCGGCCCGGAGCTCGGGATTTTCCCGAAGAATCTTGCCCAGAGCTCCGACCCGCGAACAAACCGCCAGCATCGTATCGAGGTCGCCGCTTCCAACCAGCTCGTTACGGGCAGTGATCTCGATCTCGCCGAAGCCCGCTCTTTCCAGAATACCGCGCACGCGGTCGGGGTTAGCGAACGCGAACGGGCCGGGCGCGTCCGGATCGCGAGCGGGCTGCGGCGGCAAATGAGCGGACGCGGCCCTGAGCGGAAGGATGTCGAGCGGGTTCTCCTCTAGCGCTCGCCAGCAGACGAAGGCGAGCCGCCCATTCGGCTTAAGGCTCCAACGAATGTTGACGAACGCTGCAGTGGGGTCAGCGAAGAACATCACCCCAAACCGCGAGAAGGCCGCGTCAAACGAGGCCGGTTCGAATGGGAACACCTGGGCATCTGCTTCGACGAACCGCACTCGCTCGCACCCTTTGGCCGCGCGCTGCGCGAACGCCAGCACCGCAGCCGACAGATCGACCCCCATTACTGTGCCATCGGGCGCGACTGCCCGGGCAAGGTCCAGCGCGGTCTCACCCCCGCCACAGCCTATGTCCAGGACGCTCTCACCAGGGTGCGGCGCAAGCGCCGTCAAAGCGTGCCGACCAAGCGGAGCGAGTTGTAGCTCCAACGGCTCCCGGACCTCCGCCCACGCGACGACCCGTACTTCGTCTTGGGTTAGCGCGGGCAGGGGTCCGATCTGGTCCATGCTGAGATCATTGGCTGGCGGTCTCGGAATGTCGAGGTCGCTTGCAAGCCGCCACTTTACGTTCTCAACGTCGGCTGTTGGGCGGGCCAGCGGCGACCGCTTTTGCCCGAGGCCGTGGAAAAACGCGTCAGCGGAGGCGGCCGACGCGCTGTGTTTCGCAGGCGTGAGGGCCGAAACGGCGATAGACAGATTGGCGCGTGCGGCTTGAGCGAGGCGATCAGGTTGTGATCGCCG
>DATNJF010000191.1:0-2689 GCA_035604035.1 Allostellaceae bacterium
CGGCGATCACAACCTGATCGCCTCGCTCAAGCCGCACGCGCCAATCTGTCTATCGCCGTTTCGGCCCTCACGCCTGCGAAACACAGCGCGTCGGCCGCCTCCGCTGACGCGTTTTTCCACGGCCTCGGGCAAAAGCGGTCGATCCTGATGCTTGCAGGCGATGTCCGCTTTGGAATCCACACCGGCCATTCGTTGATCGAGCGACGAGCGGCCGTTCATGCCCCTATCCGGCCATTGAGGACTCGTCCGACTGGACCGCGCAGCAGCGATTTGGTCAACCGCTCGGTGGTCCCCCTTCGATAACCCGGAGAGCCGGCTGGCCAGCCGCAAGCGACACGTTGTAGGCCACCACCGGCTGGGTAAGACCCTTCAAGGCCAGCGCGCCCATCTGCTCAGTGGCTATGCTTCCTTTTAACGCGACGTTGACACGCTGACTGAGCAGAATTTGTCCGTCCTTGGCCTCGGCGCAGAGTCGCGCTGCGACGTTGCACACCGTGCCGATCGCGGTGTAGCCGGAGCGCTCGGCAAAGCCGATCTGGCCCAGCGTTGCATAACCCTGCGCGATGCCGGCACCAAATCCCAGTTCGCGGCCCCGCTCGCGCCAGTCGACGATCAGCTTGGCGGCCACCTCGCGCATCGCCATCGCCATCTTGACGGCGCGCTCGGCCGGATCGGGGATCGGCACGGGGTCGTTGAAGAACACCATAATCCCGTCGCCCGAGAACTGGTCGAGCGTCCCCTCGAACTGGGCGACGAGCGGTCCCAGCGCGCCGTGGTATTCGCGCAGGAAATCGAGCACCTCCTCGGGCTCGGCGGTCTCGGTGAAGGCGGTGTAGCCGCGCAGATCGCAGAACACGACGACGATCTCGCGACGATGGCTTTCGAGGATGTTCTCGTCGCCCTGCGAGACGATCAACTCGGCGAGTTGCGGCGCGAGAAACCGCTTCAGCCGCCCGACCCGGCTCAATTCGTCGACCTGCTCGGCGACCCGCGCTTCAAGGCCGCGGTTCAATTCCGCGACCTCCTCGGTGCGCTGGCGCAATTCGCCCAAAAGCCGCGCATTCTCCATCGCGATCACCGCCTGCGCCGCGAAGTTCTGCAACAGCGCGATCTGCTTGTCGGTGAAGGGGCGTACCTCCTGACGGAAGGCGGTGATAGCACCAAGCAGCGCATCATCCTGCAGCAGCGGCACGATGAGCAGGGTGCGAACGTCGCCAATGTCGCGCAGGCGGCGAAGCGGCGGTGGCGCGTTGCGGTAGAGTAACTCGTCTTCCCGAGCATCGGCAATTTGCACGACGCCCTCACCCCGCGCGACGCGCCCCAATGGCGAGGCCTCGGGGGCTCGCAGCCGGCCCATCGCTCGCCAGGCTTCGGCAAACGCCTGGTCGGCATGAACCGCCGCCACCCGGAACTCTTGGCCCTCACGGATCAGCAAGCCGCCAAGCGTCGCGTCACAGAGCGCGTGCGCCTTTGCCAAGATCGCGTCGAACACCGGCGCGAGATTGCCTGGCGAGGAATTGATGACGCCCAAGACCTCGGCGGTCGCGGTCTGCTGTTCCAGCGCCTCGCGCGTCTCGGTGATCAGCCGCGCGTTCTCCATCGCGATCACCGCTTGGGCTGCGAAATTCTGCACCAGCGTGATCTGCTTGTCCGAGAATGGCCGGACTTCTTGGCGCGCGAGTTGGAAAATGCCGAGAAGCGCATCGTCCTTCAGTAGCGGCACGGTCAGGATGGTTCGACAACCGCCGAGTTCGACCCCGGCCACCGCTATCGGGACGCGTTGGCGATAGGGCTCCTCCGTCGTAACGTCCGCGATGTGGAGAGGAGACGGATTGCGCATGACGCGCCCGACAAAGGTGTTAGGTCCCAGGGGAAGCGACTCGCGCCGGAGAAATTCCGCGAGTTTGTCGGGAACGTCGCGCAACGCGACGGCGCGAAAGCGGTCGCCGTCCTGGGTGAACATGGTGCCGTAGGTCGCTTCGCACAGCCGGACCGCCTTTTCGAGCATTGCGTCGAAAACCGGGATGATGTCACCGGGCGAACTGTTGATGATCCCGAGCACCTCGGCGGTCGCGGTCTGCTGGTCGAGCGCCTCGCGCGTCTCGGTGATCAGCCGAGCGTTCTCCATCGCAATCACGGCCTGGACAGCGAAATTTTGCAACAACGCGATCTGCTTGTCCGTGAATGGGCGCACTTCCTGACGATAGGCTGAGATGTAGCCGAGCAAGGCGTCGTCCTTGCGCAGCGGCACAAACAGCACGGTGCGCTGGCCCGCCTCGACAGCCGCTCGCGCAATCGGTGTGGCCTGCTCGCGAGGCGCCGACCGGAAGATCGCCCTGTCCCGGAAAGCAGCGGTAATGGCGGCTCCATGACAGGTAGTCCATGTCGAGCTTTGGAGCGTCGGCGATCTGAACCAGAAAGATGCGGTCCTTGGGAATCGCGCGGATCGCGTTGAGCTCGGTGCCGCGCGCCAGCACATGAAAGCTGTCGAGCACCAGACCGACAGCAGGATGATCCGCCCGCCGGACGACCTCCCAGGAATCGCGGTAGTCATTGATGTGCCGCCCCCAGGCCAGCGCCTCGAAGGCGACGCGGAAACCCCGCTTGGCAGCGCGGTCGCCAAGCTCGTGGAAATCGGCTGCGGCCCGGTCGACGCCGCCAAGCGAATCGGGCGACACATTGCTGCACA
>DATNJF010000192.1:0-3536 GCA_035604035.1 Allostellaceae bacterium
GAGCCACACCGACCACGCCTCGAGCGGAAGTATCACCGGCATCCGGTCGTGCAGCTCGGCGCAGAGAGAGTTCGGAGGACAGGTGATGATGGTCGCGCTATGCACCATCTCGCTAGACCTTTGCCAACGATCCCAGAGGCCCGCTACGGCCATTAAGCCGCCACCCTTGAGGCCAACCGAGTAGGGCTGCTTGTCATCGGGGCCGAGCTTCTTCCACTCGTAGAAACCGTCGAGGGGAATTAGGCAGCGACGCTGGCGGAACGGCAGGCGGTAGAAGCTCGCCGTCTCGATCCCTTCTGCCTTTGCGTTTATAGTCGTGAACTTCAACTCCTTCAGTGTCTTGTGCCAAAAGTAGGGGATGAGGCCCCAGCGAATCACATCCAGCCTTCTGGCGCGGGTTTCAGGATCACGGCGGATGACGGGAATGGGGTCAGTTGGCGCGAGATTGTAGGTGGGCGCGAAGTTCGGCACCGGCTGGTCAGGGGGCAGGTTGAAGACCAGCTTGATCTCGCTGAAGTCGGTGGAGAGGTGGGCGCGACCACACATCCGCACAACGTAGCCGCTCCCCAACCGACGTCGCAATTAACCTCTGTTGGTGGAAGCAGCCGCACATCCGCTTCCAGCCTTGCCGGAGCGAAACCGACCGCCCATCTCAGGCCGATGGTTTTCAACAAGAGCCAGTCACCCAAGGAAGTTGGGTTTCTCTCACCCGAGCTAGGCCCAATGATTGCCGAGTGCCGGAAGCAGAATGCCCTGTGGTTCGCACTGGCAGACGACATCAATCACACCGCCCAGGCAACGTTGACCGCCTACAAGATCGGTCCAGAGATCACTTTCCAACACTTTCTCGGGGTGCTGCTGCTCATCCGCACTCTCTCGAACTTCCAGGGCGGTCTGCTGATGGCAGACGTGGGATGGTCGTCGAGGCCCGAACCCTATTTCGCTTGAGCAGCGTCTAACGATGATGACGGAGGAGCAGAAGCTTGAGGAAGCGAAGCAGTTGGGTGCAAAGATCCGAGAGATGCTGGATCGCGACCGGCGGGAGCGTGGGGAAGTGATTGAGGGTGAGGCGACGGAGGTGAGGAATGAGCCGATAGCTCAGTCACGCGTCGCCACGGCTAGATAGCAATATCCGCACGGCCTTCGTGGAGCGGCCGCTTCTGGACGCAAAGCTGCCGTTCGCTGTGCCCGGTTTGAATGTCGCAGAAGCGCCGAAAAGCGGTCATCCACGCGAACCCGATCCAACTGCCGGGTTCGCCTTGTGTTCGGCGATCTTATGATCAATGAGTTCGCGGGGATGCGTTCGGAGCCGTATGAGTGCCAGGCTTGTCCAGGAGATGGTTGCGGCCAGCGATATCGGCACCGAGAATCTTCCCGAGCCGGCGTTCGCCCCGCGCAACGTTCAAAGGCTACACCCCCGGTGGGCGATCCGCGGCAACTTCGAGTAAGTCTTCCATCAAAGGGGGTGAGCGATCCGAACGGCGAGAGCGGAGCGGGCGTGGTTAGTGCGCGGTGCCGCGCCACTTGATGCGGCTGATGATGTCGGAGCGTCCGTCGGTCCATGACACTGAGCGCGGCGGCGCAATCAATTGCTGCCAGCCCGCGGATGCCGTCAGAAAGTCGATGCTGTGGCCGGGCTGGCCGAGCGCGACGACCTCGGCGGAGAGGCGCGCGGCCGATTCCGGCGGCGGCGCCAAATCGATCATATGGCGCGCCGGCATTCCGGCATCCTTCGCGAGCGCGGCGAGAACCGGCGCCAGATCGAGGTAGCGGTTGCTGATGTGGAACAACAGGACGCCGTCGGGCGCCAGCTTGCGCCCGTAAAGCGCCAGGGCCTCGCGGGTCAGAAGGTGCAGCGGGATGCTGTCCGAGCTAAAGGCGTCGATGACGAGGACATCGTAATGCCCGTCCGGCACGTCGTGCAGCGTCAGTCGCGCGTCGCCGAGGATCACGCGCGGGTCGTTGCCGCAGCGCTCGAGGAAATGGAAGTGGCGCGGGTCGCGGGCGATGCGCTCGACCGCGGGATCGATCTCGTGGAAGGTCCAGGTCTGGCCGGGCTTAGCGTAGCAAGCGAGGTCGCCGGCGCCGAGCCCGACAATACCGACCTGCTTGACACTGCGGCCGGCGAGCGCGGCGAAGAAGCGGCCGAACGGCCCCTCGCGATTGTAGTAGCCGAGCGGGATGGTCTCGCGGCCAAAGTCGACATATTCGGCGCCGTGCACCGTCGTGCCGTGCTGGAAGACCCGCAGTGTTGCGTCCTCGACGAGGCGAACCCGGTTGACGCCGAAAAAGCTGCGCGCGGTCGCGAGTGTGTTGCCCGAGGCCGCAATCTGCTCGACGAGCAGACAGACTCCGACACCGAGCGCAAAACGCCATCGCCGCTGACTGAATTGCAGCAAGGCGACCGCGGCCAAGGGCAGCGCGGCGACGAGCACCCAGGCGGGTAGGTTGCCGGCGAAGATCAGAGCGGCAAGCCCGGCGAGGAGCACGGCGGGAAGATAGAAATCGGCCCAGCGCGCATTTGTGCCTCCGGCGACGGACGGCGGGCGCGCCAGGCAGGACAGCGCCAGCAGCAGCGGATATTCCCAGATATCGGGGAAGATCACCGGTGCGACCAGCGCATCGAAAATACCGCCCAGCACGCCGCCGAGCGAGACGCAGAGATAGAATTCGGTGAGGTTAGCGGCTGGCGGCCGGCGGCGCGCCAGCTCGCCGTGACAGACCATCGCGATGACAAAGAAGAGTGCGAGATGCAGCCCTAACAGCCAGATGCTGTGCAGCATCGCCGACACGACAACCAGCGGGATGATCAGAAACGGCTGGAGCCGCAGCATCAGCGTGTGCGGCAGCGGCGGCCGGCTGGCGAAAGCGAAGATGAAGGTCAGCAGATAGAGCGCGAGCGGGATCACCCAGAACAGCGGCGCCGAGGCAAGGTCGGTGGTGATATGGGAGGTCACCGCGAGGAGCAGCGCCGACGGGACAAAGGCGAACGCGACCCAGCGCAGCCGCTCGGCCCATTCGGGCGATGCCGCCGGCGCCTGGAGAACCGCCTCTGGTGCGGCATGGCTGCGATAGCCGAGCCAACAAATGCCGATGCCGGCGGCGACCAGGGCCAGCCCCAGCGACCAGGCGCGGCTTTGCGCCGGCAGCGCCAGGTTGGGCTCGACCAGCAGCGGGTAGGAGAGCAGCGCGATCAGGCTGCCGGCATTGCTCGCGGCGTAGAGGAAGTAGGGATCGACGGCGGCCGGGTGATCGGTGCGGGAAAACCAGCGCTGCAACAGTGGCGCGGTCGCCGAGATCGCGAAAAACGGCGGACCGACGCTGATCGCCAGGCGGCCGATCAGCCACAGCACCGGAATGCCGTCCGAAGGCGGCGTCGCCTGGGTCAGATCGAGCGGCAGGAACGCCGCGGCAGCTAATAGCACGACGCCATGGATCAGCGCTTGCGTCCGCCGCTCGAAATGCGTCGCCAACAGATGCGCGTAAAGATAGCCGCCGAGCAGCACCGCCTGGAAAAAACACATATTAGTGTTCCA
>DATNJF010000193.1:0-5695 GCA_035604035.1 Allostellaceae bacterium
CCCTTCAGCCGCCGCGGATGCGCCTTGCAGAAATCGGCGATCCAGTCGTTGTAGCAGCGGCAGATTTCCGAGAAGAGCGCGGTCTCGGGAATGCGGTACCAGAAGAGGCCCTGGCTCGGCTGCAACACCGAACCCCAGATGCCGTCCTCTTCGTTCTCGACGAGCATCGCATCGGCGTTATAGGCGCCCTTGCGAACATCCTCCCAGACGCCGAGAAAATCGATCTGCGAGGGGTCCTCGAAGCGCTGGCCGGCCTGGATCAGCGCGCCAAGCGTGCCGACCTGCTGACCCTCGAGCATCCAGGCGTCGAATTCGCGCCCGGACGGGGTCTTGCGCCGCTCCATGTGCGGCGCCCGCTGCCGCAGCTTGGGCGAGAAGCGCCCGGTATACATATCCGGCGGCTCGACGATATGGGAGTCCGCCGAAATCAGTTTCCACGACGCCATGCTGACCTCCCTCTTCCATGCCGGCGGATGCCGGGGTTGATGCGAACTCTATTCTGCCGCGGCGCGGGCCGGCGCGCTCGCCGCCAGCACTGCTTTCGCCTCTTTGGCGACGCGGGTGCCATCGAAGAAGCGCGGGTTCTGCCGGCCGAACAGGCGTACCACGTTAGCAAAGGTGAAGTCGCGGAAGTCGGCGGCGCTGGCGAGCCCCTTCTCGACCATCTCATAGGCCTCGGGCAGGACATCCCTCATGTCGGGCACGTCGAAATGGCCGATATCCGAGCTGAAGATCGCGTTGAGCCGGGCTCCCAGTGGGTTGGCCGTGGCATTGAACGCCCAGATGTTCGACGGATCGTCGGCCTCGCAGCCGAAGTAGAACGGCTCGACATAGAGATCGTGCCAGTCCTCCTTGCGGGTAATCTTGCAGGCCGAATAATCGTCGAGATCGGCGACCCCGCCGGTGCGCTTCTCCTCGCCGGGGATCGGCCAGCCGTCACGCTCCTTCAAGGCTGAAACAAAAGCGCTGCCGCCGTATTTTTCGGCCAACTCCGTCAGCATGCCTCGGTCGAGGTTGCGCGGGTCGGTCTCCTCGAGGCCGGCGCGGCGGCGCTTTTCCCAATGCGACAGGAGATCGCCGTAGAGCATGCAGGCCCAGCCCGAGCCGCCCTCGAGGAATGAAATATTGAGGCCGGGGAACCGGCGCGTCACACCGCCGAGGAACATCGCCTTGCAGGCCGCATGGTTGGCGGCGGCGAAATGGCCAATATGGTTGTAGACGAAATTCGACGGCGACAGCCGAAGGCCGGCACGGCGCGCGCCGCTATGGAATGACGGAGCGATGCCGAGCTCCAGGCATTTGGCCCAGACCGGATCGTAATCGTATTCGCTGTCGAGGCCGATCACGTCGGCATAGACCGCGAAACGCGCCGCCTCGCCGTCGAGCTTGCCGGCCGCCTTGATCGGGCGATCCATCAGGCTGCCGAACATCGCCACCTTGTAGCCGAGCTGTTTGACGGCGAATTCGAGTTCGGCGATTGCCTCCTCCGGCGTGTGCATCGGGATGATCGCCGCCGGGGTCATCCGGTCGCGGTATTTGTCGAAATACTCGGCGGTGACGACGTTATACGCGTGACAGGCGGCACGGCGGCGCTCGCCGTCGCCGACCCGCGGCACACGCAGCCCATTGGTCGGGTAGATCACCGCGAAATCGAGGCCCAATTCATCGAGGCGCTCGTAAAGCAGGCCCGGGAACATCGCGGTGGCGCGGTCGCGCGTGTTCTTCTCCGGGTGCTGCCAAAACGCCTCCTGGCTGATACGCCGCCGGCGCCGCTCCTCGACCGTCATCGACAGCACGTCGGCGGTGCCTCCCGCGACCCGGCTGAAACCCTCGACCGCGATATCGCCGCCGACCTTGCGCAGCTGTTCGTGGAACACCGGCCCCCATTCGATCCAGTGGCCGTCGGCGTCGATTACCGGGTGGTCGAGCCGGGACTTGATCTGAGCGGGGGTTAGATGGGCGCTCACGCGGCGGCTCCTGTCGCTTATGGCGGGTCGCCCCGCCCGAGGCTCAAGGTGCGACGGTACGGCGCACCCCGAACCCCGTCAAGCAGCCGCGCGAGGCAACGACATGAGCGGCTCAAGGATCAGTGTCCCGGCTTGAACCCCAACTTCATCAGCACCCGTTCGACATCAGGAACCGCGCGCGCCACAACGATATCCGTGGCGGCGGCGTTGACGTGCTCACCATCGCCGGAATCGTATTGGGGAAGCGGTTTTCCATTAGCCACGAGGCCCCCCCACCAATCGACATACGCGTCCACGCTTGGGCTCAGGCCCGAGAACGCCGCCTCGTCTTTCGGCGGCCACATTCGTGAGAGGATGACCGCGCTGCCCTTGGCGCGAACTTTCGCGACAATCTCGCCGAGGTTCGCCGCAATATCCGCCGGCGACCGTCCGGCGAAACGATCATTCCCGCCAAAGCGAACGATCGTGAGATTGGTGCCGGCCGGCACGCGCATATCGACGGTGTAGACGGCCGCCCCCGCGGTCTGCCCCGGCACTCCTTGGTTCGACACCGTGACATTCCACCCTTTGGCGCGGAGAGCGTTCTCAAGCTTCGCGGGGTAGGCCTCCGACATCGGAACGCCGATGGAAAGTCCCGATACGTGAGCCTTCCCCGATCCCGCTGTCGTACTGTCGCCGAAGGCGACGATCTTGATCGTCTGTGCAAGCCCCCATCCCGACGTGGCTGACAGCATCACAATGCCAATGACGAAAGATGCGATTACCCTTTTCATGCGACCTCTCGGAAAAGATTCCTCAGTCCTCTGCACGGACTTTTTGGGGGCAAATAGACAGCAGCTTCAAGGTGTAACACTCCTGACGAGCCGAACACCAATCCTGAAGATGCGGGCGTTCACCGGCGCGCTGAAGCGAAAAGCCGCCCGCGCGCCGCGCGGATTAAACCTCCAGGAACCGCCGCGAACCACGCGGGCATCGCAATCGGGGGTGGTAACCGCGCTGCCGTCCTTTGGCGCGCCGCGGTAGTTGTCGACGTAGCAATCCTCGACCCATGCCGAGACATTGCCCAGGATATCGTAGAGCCCCCAGGGGTTGGGCTTGAACGACCCAACCGGCGCAGTGTGAATATAACCGTCATCGCAGTTCGCGACAGGCTCGTCGGGAAGTTGCTTCAACAAACTCAGATCCGCCATGTTTTCGTAGGCGCAGCCATCATCGGCGCGCTCTCCCCAATATCTCGCCGTCGTGGTGCCAGCCCGCGCCGCGTATTCCCATTCCGCCTCGCTTGGCAGCCGGTAACGGTATCGGCCGAAAAACGACATCAGCCGGGCAAAGGTTTGCGCATCGTCCCAGCTCACGGTTTCGACCGGCAGACGGTCGTCCCCTTTAAAAAACGATGGATTGGGATTGATCCACACCATCACCTGGCGCCATTCCCACTGCGTCACCGAGAACTTGCCCAGTTCGAAGGCTTTCGGGCAGACCTGATGCACCGGTCCTTCGTTGGGAGAGCGCTCCTTCTCGGTGTTGGGGCTGCCCATGTCGAAGCAGCCGGCAGGGATAGGGACGAACGCCATCTCCGCCTCGACCGCCCGCACACCCCGCCACACCAGCCCGGCCCAGATGAGGCCGGCGATGAGCGGTACGGCGACCACCGCTCCTGTCACCATTCCGACCAGACGTACCCGCTTGCGGCGGGCCGCGCGGCGGGATGCAACGACGAACTCCCGCACCTCGCCGGGCAGTTCCGAACCCCAGCGCGCGACCAGCGCCCGCGCCTCCGCCAGCATCAGGCCGGCGGCGACACGCCGGACCTTGTCCCGGCGCGGCGCCATCCGCCAGCGCTCGGCCTCCTGCTCCAGCCGCCCGCGTAACTCCAGGTCGCGGGCATCGTCGGCGACCTGGTCGCGCGCCCGCGGCCAATGAGTCAGCAACGCTTCGTGCGCCAAGCGAAGCTGCGCCCCACTCGGGTCAGCATCCGCGACCAGCAGCCGAGCCGCGGGGTCGAGGAAGGTATCGACCAATGCCCGCCGCGGCGAACCGGCACGAAACAGCGACAGCGGCGCCGCGCGCGAGGTTGGTGTGCCGCCACGCACCGTCACCAACGCGCGCAACACCGGTACCAGCTCTTTCTGCACGGAATCGGGCTGGTCGAGAAACACCTCCTCGGCGCGGCGGCCGATCGCGCCTTCCAACCCGCCCAGCTCCTCATAGGCGGCAAAGGTCAGCACCCCGGCGTCGGTGCGCCGCCGCCACAGCTGGTCGAGCAGGAACGACAGCAGTGGCAGCGCGCCCTTTTCCCGTACCGCCGCCTGGCGGATGATCTCGTCAACGCCAAGCCCATGGGCGGGATCGACCTCGAAGCGGAGCCCCGCCTCCAACGCCGGCTGGCGAATGATCTGTCCGATTTCGGCATCATCGGGCGGCAGTAGCAGGAATGGCTTCTCGTCCGTCGACAGCGCCGCGAGAGCGGGTAGCGTCTCCAATCGGTCGAAGAAGTCGCTGCGCATCGTCGCGATCACCCAGACGACGCCGCTCTTCGCCAGCGCCTCCAGCGCCGCGACGAAGGCCTCGCGCTCCGTCTGGCCGAGGCCTTCAATCGTGAACAGCTCCTCAAGCTGGTCGATGACCAATGCGAGGCGCGGCTCGCCCGCTTCGGTGAGCCCCGCCGCCGTGCCAGCCGCCGCCAACCCCTGGCGGATCGGCAGGGCCGCCTGTCCTGGCGCGTCGCGCAGCAATGCGCCGAGCTGCTCCGGCGTGTAATGCAAGCCCGCCAGCTCCGGCAGCGCCGTCGCCGACAGGATTGCCGCCGCGAGCCCGTCGAGCCGGTCGCCGCTGGCGTCGGACGGCCGCAGCACCCCCCAGCGGACCAGCCCGACCCGGCCGATCATGCCGGGGAGCATCAGATCGGGCAGCAGCCCGGCCTTAACCAGCGACGATTTGCCCGAGCCGCTAGCCCCCAGGACCAGCACGAAGGCGCAGCCGGCCGCCTCGCGCCGTGCCAGCAATTCGCGCAGCTCATTGCGCGCGCGGGTGCGGCCGAAGAATACCGGTGCGTGCTCGAAATCGAACGATAGGAGGCCACGGTACGGCGCCTCGTGCCAGCGGATCGCAGTCCCTTCCGCCGCCGCGCCGGCGCGCCGTTCAAGGAGCGCCCGCAAATGCTCGTAAAGCCTCTCCTCGAACTCCGTCGCGGTCGCAAAGCTGTGTGAGGCGGCGGTAAAACTCTGTTCGTCGGCGCCGCGGAACCAGCGCGAGATAAAAGTTTCGACCATGTCGAGCTGTTCGAGGCGCTGCTGTAACGCCGAGCGGTCGCCGAGGCTGCTGACCGGGTCCGCCGTTTTGCGGTAGAGCAGCAGATCGGGGATGCCACCGGTGGCGCGCGCGCCGGCGAGCGCGTCCTCGAACTCCCACTCGGTGCCGGTGACCGGCCCACCCGAGATCGCGCCGCGAAACCGGTCCGCGGGCAACGGCACTCCGAGCCGCGACCACAGGATCACGACGACGATATCCATGCCGCGCGGCTGCGGGATGTTTTCCGGGTCTTGGAAGTGGTGCGCCGCAACAAGCGGCTCGCGTTCCCACAGCACAGCTTCGACGCGGAAGTGATAGGCGAACTCGCGATTGAGCCGAGCGATAATCTGCTCGGCCTTCAGCCGCTCCGGTCGCACGTCGGCTGGCGACGAGATAAAAATGCGGATCGTGGACGGGGCGGCCATGCGGCGCGGGTG
>DATNJF010000194.1:0-10651 GCA_035604035.1 Allostellaceae bacterium
CGGCCGACGAATTGCGCCGAGAGTGGCAAGCCGTTGGCGGCAAAACCGCAGGGCTGCGCCATCGCCGGGTGGCCGGTGACATTGAACACCGAGGCGAGCTGCAGTTGCCGCCGCCACGGGCCGTCATCGGTCTCCTCGAGCACCGGCGCCGGACCGGGGATGACCGCGGTCAGCAGCACGTCGCAACTCTCGAACAGCGCATCGACCTTGCGCGTCAAAATGCGGCGCAGCCGCTGCGCCTGGACGTATTGCCGGGCGCTGACGAAGGCGCCGAGCGTCAGCCGCTCGCGAGTGACACGGGCGTAAAGCTCCGGCCGCTCCTGCAAGTCCTTGGCATGGATCGCAAAGCTTTCGCTGTGCGAGATCGTCCGCGCGCAGGCTTGGAACTGCGCGTTGGGCGGCAGCGCCACCTCGCGCACCTCGGCGCCGAGCTTGGCGAGGGTTTGCGCCGCCCGGTCGAGCGTCGCGGCCTGCTCGGCTCCGACCTCACCGTCAGCGTTGAAGGCGCGGCAATAGCCGACGCGCAAGCCTTTGACCCCGTCGCGCAGCGCCGCGGTGTAATCCGGCACCGCCACCTCCGCCGAGCCAGGATCCCGTGGATCGTAACCGGCGAGTACCTGCAGCGACAGCGCCGCATCCTCGACCGTCCAGGTCAGCGGCCCGGTGGTGTCGAGGCTGTAACACAACGGCGCCACCCCGCGGCGGCTGACCCGGCCATAGGTCGGCTTCAACCCGACCGTGCCGCAATAGGCAGCCGGCAGGCGGATCGAGCCGCCGGTGTCGGAGCCCATCGCCAGCGGCAGGATGCCTGCCGCGACCGCGGCGCCCGAGCCCGAACTCGACCCGCCGGTGAAATGCGCGGTGTTCCAGGGGTTGTGCGCCGGTGGGAACGGCAAGTCGAACGCCGGCCCGCCGGTGGCGAACTCATGCGTCGCCAGCTTGCCAATGAGGATCATGCCGGCGGCTTCAAGCCGCGCCGTGGTCTCGGCATCGGCCGAGGCGACGTTGTCGAGCAGCAGCCGCGAATGCGCGGTCGTTCTGAGCCCGGCGGCGTCGTAAATGTCCTTCAACCCATAGGGGATGCCTTGCAGCGGGCCGCGGCGGCGCCCGCCGGCGATCTCCTTCTCGGCCCACCTCGCTGCGGCGCGGGCGCGCTCGGCGGTGATCTCGATAAAGGCGTCGAGCTTGGGTTGCAGCGCTTCGGCGCGCGCCAAGGCCGCTTCGGTCAGCGCGACCGGCGACAGCTCGCCGGCGGCGATCTTGCGCCCGGCCTCGGCGAGGGTCGGCAGCGGTGCGGAGCTCATCGCTTGGCCCCCAAATCGTAACGCGGCAATACCGCCGGCTCGTCCTCATAGGCGAGCGGGTCGTCGAGCACCTTGAGCAGCGCCTGCATCTTCTCGACCGCGTCGCGCATGATCTCGCGGCGCTCTTCCGGGATCGTCAGCCCGTTGCGGCGCAGGGCAACGGCGAAATCCCCCAGGGAATTAGCGTCGCGCTCGTTGGCGGCCATGTCGCGCCTTCCTGTCGTTTGCCGGTCGAAGGCGCTATGGTGCGCTGTGCGCCTTGCGGGCAGCAAGCTTGGAAAACGATGACCGACTCGATCGCCGATATCGCTCAATCCGTCACCCGAACCGGGTTCGCGCTGGTCCGCGCCCCGGAGATGGGCAGGGTGCTGGATGGCGCCGGGCTCAGCGATTGGGATGAGTTCGCCAAAAGTTGGGACGATCTCGGCGTCGACACCTATATGGCCGATGGCGGGCGCTACCGCCGGCGCCGCTTCGCGGTGTTCCGCGCCACCAACGAGGACATCGCGCGCAAGCCGCACCAGCCGCATTACCAGAGCCGCGACTACAATCCGTTGAACGGCGACATCGAGCGCTGGTTCGAGCCGGTCAGCGACCGGATCGCCACGCACCCGGCGCTGCGCGCAATCCTTGGCACCTGCCACCGCCTCTTCAACCGGCTGACCCCGGAAAAGCTGCGCCCGGCGGTTTGGCATGTCGAGCTGCACCAGTTCCGCATCGAAGCGCGCGCGGGGGTCGAAGGCCGGCCGACCCCGGAAGGCATGCACCGCGACGGGGTCGATTGGGTGCTGGTGCTGCTGGTCGCCCGGGTCAATGTCCGGAGCGGCGAGACGACGATCGCCGACGCGCGACGCCACCCGATCGGCAGCTTCACCCTGACCGAGCCGCTCGACGCGGCGGTGACCGACGACAACCGCGTCTACCATGGCGTGACCCCTGTAACCCCGCTCGACCCGGCGCGGCCCGGTCACCGCGACGTGCTGGTCGTGACGTTTAGACGCGAGTAAAGCAGGCGCGAACAGCGCCTCAAGCTCAGCGATTATTCAGAGCTTGCCGCTAGACCCTAGCGGGATGAAGGGTTTGTCGATCGCTGCTGCCTTGCTCGTTTCGGTGGCGCTGGCGCTGGCGCCGACGATCAGCACCGTTTATCGCGAGGCGTTTCCCGCCGAGCCGACAAAGCGCGCGGCGCTCGCCGCCTGCGCGCAGGCCGATCCCGGCTTCAACCGACTGATCGCCGGCGAGCGCGCCAAATGCTACGCGCGCCAGCTGCAAGCGCCGCCCCCGCTCGACCCCGTGCCACGCCGCGACGATATCGCGGCGTCAGGAGCGCCGAAGCCGCTCACCTTCTAGGGGTACTGCGGCATTTCTGTTACGGTTGCGGGCCCCCATCGCGACAATTGAAGTGCCCGCGCCGTATCTCATCTCTTGCGCCAGCCGAACCGATCTGGTCAACCACGACCGCCGCATCCTCCGCGTCGGCGGCGTCAACCCAGACGGCGCGCGCTGGCACATCAGCCACGACACGGCGATCGCCGCGATCGAGGCAGGCCGCTGGAGCTTTTATATCGAGCAGCGCGGCCGGCTAGTTCCCGTCATCGTCGCGGTCAGCAAATACGGCAGCAAATACCTGAAGTGCAGCCGCGACCCGCTGCAGCCGGAGAGCCTGCTGGCGCTCCCCGGATGCGCGTAAGCGGCCTGGCTATTGAGCCGCGCTTGCCTCCGCCACGGCATCGCGCGCCGCCGGGTTCGGGATCTCGAGGAACAGCGCGCAGACGATGGCCGACATCACGCACAGGAAGGCGAGGCCATAGACGCCGCCGGCATAACTGTTCGTCCAATCCTTGATGACGCCGACATACCAGGGCCCAAAGAAGCCGCCGAGATTGCCGATTGAGTTGATCCAAGCGATCGAGGCCGCCGCCGCGGTGCCGGTCATGAACATCGGCGGCATCGACCAGAACGGGCCTTTCGAGCCGTAGAAGCCGAAGGTCGCGATCGACAGTCCGACAAGCGCCCACCATGAGCCGATCGTCATGCCGGCGATGACAAGGCCGATGGCCGAGACGACGCAGGCGGCGAGCAGGTTCCAGCGCCGCTCGCCCATGCGGTCGGAAACATAGCCCCAACTGACAAGGCCAAGACCACCGAAGGCATAAGGGATCATCGTCAGCCAGCCGACGGTCATATTGTCGCTGACGCCGATCGACTTGATCATCTGCGGGACGAAGAAGAGGATGCCGAGACTGGCGACGACGATGCCGAAATAGTTGAGCGCCAGGAGCAGCACCTTGGGGTTGTACATCGATTCGAGGAAGCTGAACTTTCGCACCTTCTCCTTGGCCTCGCGCTCCGAGGCGAGTTTGGCGGTAAGCCAGGCTTTCTCCTCGTCGGTGAGAAACTTCGCCTGCGCCGGCTTGTCCGTCAGGACGAAGAGGGTGACGAGCCCAATCAGCACGGTGGGGACGCCCTCGGCGAGGTACATGATCTGCCAGCCTTTAAGGCCCCACAGCCCATCGAGACCTAACAGCGCCGTCGACACCGGAGCGCCCGCGGCAACCGCGATGGGCAAGCCGACGAGAAAGCCGGAAACGATGCGGGCGTGATGGTAGGTCGGGAACCAGTAGGTGAAGTAGAGCACGATGCCCGGGAAGAACCCGGCCTCGGCGACGCCGAGGAAGAAGCGGACGAAGCCGAAGCTGACCGGACCGGTCACGGTCGCCGTCAAACCGGCGAGGATGCCCCAGCTGATCATGATGCGGGCGATCCACAACCGCGCGCCGACCTTTTCCAGGACGATGTTGCTCGGCACCTCGAAGATGAAATAGCCCCAGTAGAAGGTGCCGAGCGCGAAGCCGTATTCGGCGGCGGTAATCTTCAGATCGCCGCGCATCGTCAGCGCCGCGAAGCTGACGTTGATCCGGTCGATATAGGCCAGCAGATAGCTCAGAACCGCGAACGGCAGCAGGCGCCAGTAAATCTTGCGCATTGCCGATTTTTCGATGACGTCGTCCATAGGTGCTCCTCCGCCTGGCTCCAGCCGGTGAAGCTACCCCTGCTCGATTTTTGTTTGAAAGCGACAGACAACCTGTCGTAACCGGCGTGCGCGTTCAAGTACATCGCTGCCTGCAATGGGCACCAAACGGCGCTAGCACCCATGCAAAATCGGCGATCGCTAGCGGTCGGAGATAATCTCATCAATCAGCGGTCGAACCATGGCCACTCCGCACCACCCGGATGGGTGACGGCGCCCTTGTTGGCCTGACCGACCTGGGCCGCATACTTGGCGAGAAGGCCGGCCTTGTGCCGTGGTGGCGCGGGTTTCCAGACGGCGCGGCGGCGGGCGAGCTCGGCCTCGTCGACGACGAGGTCCATGCGCCGCGCGGCGCAATCGATGCGGACGATGTCGCCATCGCGCACCAACGCCAGTGGCCCGCCGATCGCCGCTTCCGGTGCGACATAGCCGACGCAGATGCCGCGGGTCGCGCCCGAGAAGCGACCGTCGGTGACGAGCGCGACCTTCTCGCCCATCTTCTGCCCATAGATCAGCGCGGTGACGCCGAGCATCTCCTGCATTCCCGGACCGCCCACCGGCCCTTCGTTGCGGATGATCAGCACCTCGCCCGCCCGGTAGTCGCGCGTCTCGACCGCGCGGGCGCACTCGCCTTCGCTTTCAAAGACGCGCGCCGGGCCTTCGTGAACCAGGGTCTTGAGGCCGGCGACTTTGATCAGCGCGCCGTCGGGACAAAGATTGCCCTTGAGCACCGCAACCCCGCCATCCGGCGCGATCGCGCTCCCCGCCGCGCGCACCACCGCGCCGTCCGGAGCCGCCGCGCCGCCATAGACCTCGGCCAGCCTCTCGCCCGTCACGGTCAGGCAGGAGCCGTCGATCGCGCCCAATTCAATGAGCGCGCGGATGATGACCGCAGTCCCGCCGATCTCGTGCACGTCGCGCGCGGTGAAGCGGCCGCCTGGGCGTAGATCGGCGATCAGCGGCGTGCGGGCGAAAACCTCCGCCACCGCGTCCATGTCGAATTCGATGCCGGCCTCGTGCGCTATCGCCGGGATATGCATTGCAGCGTTGGTCGAGCCGCCGGTGGCGGCGACGATGGCGCAGGCGTTTTCCAGCGCCTTGCGGGTGACGATGTCGCGCGGACGGGGTCCGTTGCCGAGCACCGCCTGCATCACGATCGCACCGGCACGGCGGGCGTGGCCAGCGCGCTCCGAATAGACGCCGGGGATCATCGACACGTTGGGCGCGCTCATGCCGAGCGCTTCCGACACCATCGCCATGGTGTTGGCGGTGAACTGGCCGGCGCAGGCGCCGACGGTCGGGAGACACGCGCGTTCGAGCCGGGCCAGCTCGGCCTCGTCCATCTCGCCGGTTAGCACCGCGCCGATGGCCTCGTAGGAATCGAGGATGGTGACATCCTTGCCGTTGAACCGGCCCGGCAGCGCGGCGCCGCCATAGAGGAACACCGCCGGCACGTTGCAGCGGACCATCCCCATCAGCACGCCGGGCAGGGTCTTGTCGCAGCCGCCGAAGCCGACCAGCCCGTCATAGGCGAGGCCGTGCACGACCGCCTCGATCGAGTCGGCGATCAGCTCACGCGACACCAGCGAGAACTTCATCCCTTCGTGGTTCATGCTGATCCCGTCCGAGACCGAGATCGTGGTGAACTCGCGCGGTGTGCCGCCGGCCTCGGCGATGCCTTCCTTGGCGGCGTCGACCTGGAAGCCGTGGGTCATGTTGCACGGCGTCTGTTCGCCCTTCATCGAGACGACGCCAATCATCGGCCGGGCAATCGCCGCGTCGTCCAATCCCATCGCGCGCATGAAGGCGCGATGCGGCGTGCGGTGCAGCCCGTCACGGGTGATGTCGGAGCGGAGTTTTTTCGCCACTACTGTTCTCTGTGCCGGCCGATAATATCTAAGCGCCTGATATAACGACCTTTTCGATATCGAAAAAACAGCGAAATTAACAGCGAGAAAACAGCGGGTTAACAGCGGCGGAACAGCGGGATTAACAACGGGAGATCAGCGAAGGTTTTTGCTGTTCCGGAGCGGATTTGGTCTCCGACGACGACCCCAGATCACGCGGCTCAGGACGTCGAGTTCTCCCCGCTCGACAAATAACGCCTCTCCTCCGTTGCGTTTCGCCTGTATTTGCTGGAAAATAACAGGCGTCCGCACTCCTATTTCCGCCGCTCCAGCCGCGATTTCTCACGGTCAGAATCAGACGGTTGGCGGCGAAATTCAGGCTAGAACAAAACAAGTACATTTGTCAAGAAAATTCGGTAGTGTCTCAGTTTGAAATGCAGCCCCAAAAAAACGCTATCGTTGCGAGTGAGCCGAGAACCGAACGAACGGCATGAAGGGTGCCCCATTTGAGGATCAGTCCTCTGGTTTGCGGGGTTGAGCCTGCCGGATCGGTCGCCATCAGAGCGTTGTTCGTGGGCATGATAATCAGCAGCGTCCAGGGCCAGTTCGCAATCATCAAGATGGCGCCAGCCAAAAAGCCAAGCTCTCCGGCCTGCCACCAGGCAATCAGCCCAAACACACAGCCTACGACCGCGAGAGGGGCCTGCATCGCAAAGCCCCGCTTATAGGAAAGTTTCCATTCCGAAAGCAGCGCTCGATCATCAAGCGCGAGACGCGCCGGCTGCTCGGCGACGTTGACGTAGAGCGCAGCGCCCGCAAAACCCGCGGCGGAAATCAATGCCAAATGACCAAAGACCATATCCGCTCCAATGGTAAACGGACTCGCTCTTCTCTTTCCCAAGCACCTTCATGATGAACGGGTCTGCTTTCAAACTGAGACATTACCGAAAATTCGCAGGCGCCCCTCCATGAGCCCTCGTCGCGCAAAGACGTGGATGCCCGGATCAAGTCCGGGCAAGGGGGTCTAATTCGGTATGACCGCCAGATAGTGGCCCCTCACCCCAACCCTCGCCCCGCGCAAGCGGGGAGAGGGAGGGACCCAGCCCCCCAGGGCTGGGAGGGTGAGGGGCAGCTTCAGCTTTGGCTACTTGGCGTATTTGCCGGAAAGCTGCGGGGTGATGTCGGGATAGTTGCCCGCCGTCTTTTCCTTGGCTTCCTCGTGCATCTGGAGGCGGGTTTTGCGCGCCCAGGTGCGCTTCAGCTCATCCTTGATGGTGAACTTCAACCGGCCGAGGCCTTCGGTCTCGAGTTCGACCGTGTCGCCGTCCATGAACGGGTTGAGACCGCGATGGTTGGTGCCGCTGGCGATGATATCGCCCGGGTACAGGGTATGGATCGAAGACAGCCAGGCGATGCATTTGGCGATCTTGTGGCCCATGTCGTCGGTGTTGAAGTTCTGCTGGATGACGCCGTTGTTCCACAGCCTAATCTGCAGCTTGAGCGGGTCCTTGATCTCGTCTGCGGTGACGAGATAGGGGCCGATCGGCGCGAACGTGTCGCGCGACTTCATCTGGAAGAAGACGTTGCCCGGCGGCGGCAGGCCACGGGCAGAGCCGTCGATGAAGTTGGTGTAACCGAAGACGTGGCTCATCGCGTTGGCTTCGCTGACGCTGGTCGCCTTCTTGCCGATGACGACCGCCATCTCGGCCTCGCCCTCAAAGATCGAGGCCGGCACGTCGGGCAGCACCATGGTGTCGCCATGGCCGATGATCGCGCCCGGCGATTTGTGGAAGGCGTTGATCGGCGCCGGTGCGCTGCGCGTGCCGTCTTCCATGTAGTTGACCGCCATGCAGTCGATATTCTTCGGCGCCGGCAGGGGCGGACGGATGCGCACGCTCGCCAGCGGGACACCGCTGCCGCGCGCGACCGCCGCTTCGAGCCGTGCCTTGTAGCCATCCCATTGCTCGATCAGCGCGTTGATCAGGTCGCCCGGACCGGTATGGGCAATGCCGCTCACCTCGGCCGACAGGTCGACCACCGTGTCGCCCTTGAGCGCGCCCAGCTTGAAATCGTTGAAATACAATAGCTTCATGGTGTGCTCCCTAACCTTTTGTGCCGAGCTTGCGTTGGCCGCGCCAGCCCCTCCCGGTGGGGAGCTTATACGACTCCCAGCGCGGCGAGAACCGGCTTGTTACGTATCGCCGGCAACGGGCGAAGCGTTGCCGGGCCCGAGCCACGGGCATATGCTAAGAACGCGGGGAGCAACCGCACTCCCGCTTACATCGAAGGACACCAAACCATGGCACACGTGCCGCAGGGCCATGGCTCGCTCGCCACGGTGGTACAGACGCCCGAAGGCGTCGCCGCCTGAGGGTTGCCGGCGCATCAGGCCGGATCGCCCACCTGCGCTCATGACCGCCGAATGGCTTCTCGCCGCGCTGCGCCACGACCGCGCCGCGGTGATTGGTAGTCTCGCGCTCGTCATCCTGGTTGCCTGGGTCTACCTGCTGCTCGGCGCCGGCGTCGAGATGGAGACGATGGATATGGGCGGCGGCCAGCTGATGCTGATGCTGCCCGAATGGTCGCTCGGTTACGGGCTGGTCATCTTCGTCATGTGGGCGGTCATGATGGTGGCGATGATGCTGCCGAGCGCCGCGCCGGTGACCCTGCTCGTCGCCGGCGTCGCTCGGAAGCGGGCAGCCGCTGGCGGTACCGCCTCCGCCACGGCGTTGTTCGTTGCCGGCTATCTTATCGTCTGGCTAAGCTTCGCCGCCCTCGCGACACTGTTGCAATGGGGCCTCGACGAGGCCGGCCTGATGTCAGACACGATGGCTCTCGCCAATCGGGTCGTCGCGGGCGCCGTGCTGATCGCCGCCGGCGTCTATCAATGGACGCCGCTCAAGGAAGCCTGCCTCAGGCACTGCCGCTCGCCGCTCGATTTCCTGCTGTTTCATTGGCGCGACGGAGCGCTCGGCGCGGTGGCGAGCGGGATTGGCCACGGCGTCTTCTGCCTCGGCTGCTGCTGGATGCTGATGGCGTTGCTGTTCGTCAGCGGGATCATGAACATCGCCTGGATCGCCGGCATCGCGCTCGTCGTGCTGATCGAGAAAACGCTGCCCTGGGGCGGTCGGGTGAACCGGGTGACGGGCGCGCTGCTGGTCGCGTGGGGCGCTATCACGCTGGCAATGGCCGTTTGAGGGCAATCTCGGCTACCATCGCCGGCAATTATCCGCCCGAACAGGGAGAGAGCCATGCCCGTCGCCAAGGTCCGCGGTCTCGACATCCATTACGAAATCCTCGGCGAGCGTGGTCCGTTTGTCGCGCTGCAGCCGGGCGGGCGGCGCGCCGGTGCTGCGGTGAAGCCGCTCGGTGAGAAGATCGCCGAGGCCGGCTATCGCGTCATCGTCTACGACCGGCGCAATACCGGCGCGTCGACGATCTCGATCGAGAGCGATAGCGAGAACGAAATCTGGGCCGACGATCTGCATGCGCTGTTGGGCGAGCTCGACGCGCTGCCGGCCTATATCGGCGGCAGCTCGTCGGGTTGCCGGCTGGCGATGGTCCTGGCGCTGCGCCACCCCGAGGCGGTGCGCGGCCTCTTGCTGTGGCGGATCACCGGTGGCGAACACGCCGCGGTGCACCTGGCAAACCAGTACTACACCTCGCATATCGAGGCGGCGAAGCAGGGCGGCATGGCGGCGGTCTGCGCGATGGAGCATTGGAGCGAGGTGATCAAGGCCAACCCAAAAAGCCGTGAGACCCTGATGGCGATGGAGCCGGGGGATTTCATCGCGCGCATGGAACGCTGGCGGCGGAGCTTCGATGCCGGCGCCGAGCACCCGGTGATCGGCCTCAGCCCGTCCGAGTTGCGCGGAATGACGATGCCGGCCTGCATCGTTCCCGGCAAGGACCCGGTGCACCCGCTCCCCGCCGGCCAAGCCGCGCACCGGCTGATGCCTAACGCCGAATATGTCGAGGTCGTGACCGAGCAGAGGGCGACGCTCGACGAGGCGTTCGCCGATTGGGACGCCAAGGAAGGGCTGCTAGCGGCGACGTTTATCGACTTCCTGAGGCGGCAGCGGAGGTAATCGCTAATCTTATCACCTCCGCATGCGGGGGTGATCGTTCGGAGGTGCCGTCGGTGCGCGCAAGAAACGTCTGGCGGCTTCGCGTCATCGTCGGCGTGACGTTGGTGTCGGCGCTCGCAGGCAGTGCCTACGGGGTCAGGTTCGCTTCGACCGGCCCCAATGTTGCGCTCGGGGCGCTGGTTGGCGCCATGAACGGGCTTGTCGTCACCCTGCTCGAAATCTTTCTGCAAGGCCCTGGCGCGGCAATGTTGCGCCGGCTGTCGCTGGTGCTTGTGCTTGCGTTGCGCACGCTTGTGTATGGGGGAGTGTTTCGGCTCACGGGCATGGCGGCAAGTGCGCTCGTCGGCGTCATGGCGCCGGGCTCTCTCAGCAGCGGAATGG
>DATNJF010000195.1:0-11213 GCA_035604035.1 Allostellaceae bacterium
CTCGGAGTGGCTGGAATGGGCATCTGCGATGGCCCGCTGGCTCGATTATCTCCCCTTCGAGCGACTCCGCGACGAGCGCAATAAACCACCTCTGGTTCTCGCCTACGCAGAGATATTGGCTCCTGGCGTCGCTGAACTGACGACGACAGAATCCGTGATCGGACTCCCCGAGATCAGCACGATGCTTCCCCGGGTGTCTGGGTTTTCCCCGACTGCCCCACAACCCTTTCGGATCATCCTGATCGTCGAGAAGTCGAGTTTGGCGGACGTGCTCAAGCCGATTGCAGATCGGGTCAAAGGGACCCTCCTACTGTTCACGGGCGAGGCCTCCGCCACGAGGATCGCTGAGGAGGCGTTGCGGGCGATTGCAGATGCTCGGCGCGCCGTCGTGTTGTACTTCGCCGACTTCGATCCGGCCGGCCATCAGATGCCAATCTCAGTCGCGCGGAAGCTTCAAGCGCTGCGCACCCTGAAGCATCCTAGTCTGCAGATCGACTTCCATCGGGTAGCGCTGACGGTCGACCAGGTCCGCGCGCTCAACTTGCCGTCAACGCCTCTCAAACCGACTGAGAAACGCGGCGCGAGATGGCGTGAGGCGATGGGTCACGAGCAGACCGAAATCGATGCGCTCCTCGAATTGCGACCCGATGAGCTCCGCCGGATCGCGACGGAGGCGTTGCAGCCTTTCTACGATTTCACGCTAGATCAGCGCTGCAAGGAAGCGTTCGAAGCAGCCCAGGCCGAGGCGACGAAAAAGCTTGATGAGCACCCCGCGCGCGCGGCGCACGAGAAGAGGATCCGTGCCGCCCATGCAAAAGCCCAAAAGGCGATAAATGCGCTACGCCGCGCCCAGGTTCGAGCGGTTGAGACGCTCCGGGAAAGAGATGCCGGAGTCGGCGCCACCGAGATCCCCGCGCCAGAGGTACAGATCGAGGTAAAGCCGCCGAAGCCATTCTTCACCACCGACGATGACTTCGTCACCGCCACAACGAAGCTGATCGCCGACAAGAAATACGACTTCGATTTCGAGAGCGAAGGCTGATGCGATGGGCGCCTTCGCCACCTATCAGCCGCTCTATGCGGCGCATCGTGTCGCGACCTTCCCTGTCACGGTCGCAAACGATGACAAAAAACCGAGTACCCGAGGCTATCTGAAAACAGGTCTCCGCGGTTCCGCGCAGCTGGTGATCAAGTTCCCCGACGCCGAGTCGTTCGGCTTCGGCTGCGGGCCGCGTAGCCGCATCACTGTCATCGACATGGACGATACGGACCAGCGGATCGTCGCCGAGGGCGAGCGGTTGTTCGGCCGATCCCCCCTGTTATGGCGGACCGGTGGCGGCAAGTTCGCAATGGCTTTTCGTTATGCCGGCGAGCCGCGTCGCATCAGGGCTATCCCCGGCCTGCCCATCGATCTTCTCGGTGGCGGCTTCGTCGTCGCGCCCGGTAGTGCCGGTATCAAGCGGCCATACGAGATAATCCGCGGCTCGCTGGACGATCTCGACCGGTTGCCCGTTGCGCGGATGCCAAGGGAGCTTGCCCCCCAACCACCCCGCGAAATCCCCGAGGGCAAGCGCAACACCGCGCTTTTCCAGTATGGCCGCTCCGTCGTCGGCTATTGCGACGATGAAGACCAACTGGTTGACGCAGCTGCGACTTGGGCCAGCAATGCGCTGGCGACGCCGCTATCATCGGCAGAAATTCGGAAGACCTGCCATAGCGTGTGGCAATATCAGGGCGGCAGGAAGAGGCTGTTCCACCGCATGCTGAGTCCCGAGCAATCCGTCGCACTTGCGGCGCAACCCGACGTTCTCGGCGTCTTCGCCTTCCTGCTGATGGAAAACGGTCCCGCTGCCGAGTTCCTGTTCGCCGATGGCCTTGCCACCGCGCGAGGATGGCCACGTCGCCTCGTGCCCACAGCTCGTGATCTCATGCTCCAACTGGGCGTGATCGAGCCCGTCGGCAGGAAGGGCAAGGTCGGTCCCTTCCTATACCGCTGGGCCACACCACCACTGTAACGGTGGAAGGCATGCATATCCTAAATCACCTACACCTCTAATCCTTACCACAAGGGCAGAGGAGGGAGAGTGGAGGGGGGGGGAGGGTGATACAAGGATTACATACCGATTTTGGTAGGTTGACGATGTCTCCGATACCTCGTCGGGGATTTGTGCGCCCGCGCACACTTTCAGCAGGGCAGGTGTTTTTCGCTCAAAAGTCCTAATATCCCCGCAAATCGAAGCCAGGGCGGGAAACCACCAAAGTGCCAACTTCCCCATCTCCATACGATGTGATTAGGACCGCGTCGTATGGCGTCGCGCTAATCGCGCTACCCACGACGCTCCAGCTCTGAGCGGTTTCGCGCCTGCCGGTCGATCAACATAGACGTCAGGCTCGCCTCGACGCTGCTCGACATGGCGGCGGGCTCGCCGGACCACTGGGCGCACCCGAGCGTGAGCGAACTCGCCGAGCAGCTGAGCGTCCGGCCGGAGAGAATATCGAGCCGAATTCAGACGCTGCTGCACCTCGGCCTGTTTGAGGTCAAGCGCCAGTCGGGTCGAAGAAGCGCCTATAGGCCGGTCCTGGGCCCCGAAAGTCGGTCGCCGACGAAGCTTATCAAACCGCGATCGACCACTGTCGATGAGGTTGTCGCCGGCCTGTTCAACGGCAGCCGCGTGCTGGCCGATGCTTTCCGGCGGGACGTGCTGGGCAGGGCCAGGCAGCTGGATCTTCGCGACGCAACCGAGGTCGCGTTGGCCGAGGCGCTTGGGGCGATGTACCAGGAGATCAGGAGGGCGAGGGAGGGACGAACCGCGAGCGACCTCCTCGGTCCCCTCGACCTGCTCGAACGCTACCTCGACTGGCTCGGCGAGCAGGACTGGATCCGAAACGCGACGGTACGAGCACTGCGGTTCGACAGCGACAATTTCAACCAGTTTCGGCGCGAAGAATCTCGCTATCAGGTACACGACCGCGACCCGGTCACGGGACGGTAGAGAGCCGTTACCACCCCCCGTGATTTCGCAACGAAGCCCCCCGGGATACTGCAACAAACCCCCCCGAACTCTGCAACTGCCACCGCCCCGGATTCCGCAACGAGACCACCCGAGATTCTGCAATCGCATTTCTCGGCCAATTCTGCCGTAAGGTATTGGTATAAATACAAGATCGGGGACGCTCCCGACCGGGAAGAGAGAAGAAGAGAGAATTAGAAGAGAGAGAATATTGCGTCCGCGCCCGAAAGGCACGGCCGCTCCCACCTCCGACTTTATCTTTTTCAAGCGGAAGAAAGAGGGACCCTGAGACAATGAGATGGGTGCCTCCCTGGAGCGGAGAGGGAGTGTCCCCGGTATAGTAGGTAGTGAAAGGAGATTTACCCTGATCACCCGGCAGCCCGATGGCTCCTCGCTTCTCAGCTTTGAGGACTGGTCCCCGATGATGATGGTGCTGTCCTCGATCATGTTCGAGCTGCCCCGCCGTCCAGGTGTTACTGGCCCGAGCACGCACGAACTCGGGATCGATAGACTCGCCCGCGCGCGGCAGGGGCGCCACGCCGTCGACTTGCTGTACGATCACGCCAATGAGCTCGAGTGGCGCCCCGACGAGGCCGAGGTTGCCCGCCTCGGCTTGGCTCTCCTGGCGGCAGATCGGGGCCTAGCCCACGTCGTCGCCGATCACCGCCGCCGCAACGGACCGACGCCAAGGTTTGGGTTTCAGAGGGGGCCTCGGGCTTCCCGATGATACCGGCGGCGAAGCGGCGTCGGCTGAACGCTCTCGCGCGAACACGCGGGCGGCGATCGGTGGAGGGGAGCGGACGGACTTACCTCTGCGCCGAGGCGTTTTTGCTTATTTGCCTGGCGGCGATACAAAAAACATAAAAGACAAAGCAGATTGCGAGAGAAACCGCCTAACTGCAAATTAGGCGGTATGGTTACATCCTCGCGCACCACCACCTTCGTCGAAGCAAGTTCGCGCCGAAACCCGCTCGGCCGCTACACACCGAAACGCGTCAATCAGCACTCCCGCTGGCGCTTCCTGCGGAGCCGCCGCGCTGAGCTGATCCAGCGCATCGGCGGTGGCCGACCGAACGAGCGCCAAGCCCTGGCGATCGACATGCTCGCGAAGGCCGAATGGTCCGTCGTCGTGGCCGAGCACGACGCCGGCGCAGCACCCGATGCCAGGGCTCGCGTCGAGCCACTGCGCATCGCCGGCGATGCCCGAAAGCAGGTTCTGCTTTGGCACCGGGAGTTGACCGCTGCCACACCCCCGCCCGCCGCCAACACTGAGGCGCCCGGCGCCGCGCTCGATCGACGCATCGCGATGCTGCCCCAGCGCCAGCGCCCGACCCTGCGCGGCGGCGACGAGGACGAGGCCGCCTAGATGCCCTCGACCGCCGCTATCGCCAGCGAGGTCGAGACGGTCATCGTCGGCCCGCCGCCGCTCGTACGGTCGAGCGAGGTCGCCGCCCTGCGCGACGCGATCACCCGATGCGGCGCACCGATCGATGCCGGCACGGTTGAGCAAATCTGCGAGGCCGTCACCCTCGCCGAGCGTCAGCTCGACCGGATCATGATGACCTGGCTCCGATATGCGAAGCGCCATCACGTGCCGGGTGTCGGGATCGACGTCGCGCCGTACCGGCTGCAGGTGCGACATCACGTCGTCCGTCAGATCTACGACCAGCGCGCAGAGCACTCTCGGATGCTCATCCGCGACCCCGTGGCGGGGACGGCATGACCGAGCCCCGCAACATGGCCGCCAGTGTCCCTGAGCAATCCCGTGGTGTCCGTGGCGATGCCGCGGCTACCGGAGGAACAGGCTCCCGCGCTCAGCCGCGCCACGCACGCTCATCCAGCCCCTCCCAGGCCTCCCAGGCCGACCCGATTGCGTTCATCGAGGAGATGCTGGTCAACCCCGAGACCGGCCGCCCGTTCGTCCTGACCGGCGCCGAGCGGCTGTTCCTGCGCCACGCGTTCGATTGCCACCCGGACGGCCGCGCCGTGTACCCGGAACTCGTGTTCGGCGCGCCAAAGAAGAGCGGAAAATCGACGCTCGCGGCGCTGTGCCTGCTGTACGCGGTGCGGGCGCTCGGCCAGCGCTTCGCCGAGGGCTGCGTGGCCAGCAACAGCCGCGAGCAGTCCGCCAACCGCGTGTTCCTCATGGCCGCCCGCATCGTCGAGGCGTCGCCGCTGCTGAGGCCGGATGCCAAGGTGATCGGCGACCGCATCACGTTCCGCTCGACCGGCGCGACGATCTCCGCGATCAGCTCCGACTACAGCACCGCGGCCGGCAGCAACCCCACCATCTCGACGTTCGACGAACCCTGGGCGTTCACCAGCGAGTTGGATCACCGGTTGTTCGACGAGCTGGTGCCGCCGCCCACGCGCGTTCCCGGCTGGCGGTTGTGCTCGACCTACGCCGGCTTCGTCGGCGAGAGCGTGCTGCTGGAGCCGCTGTACAAGCGCGGGCTGACCGGCAAGCAGATCGCCCCCGACCTGTACGCGGCCGGCGGCCTGCTGATGTTCTGGACGCACCGCTTCACCGCGCCGTGGCAGACCGAGGCCTGGCGCGACCAGATGAGGGAGCAGCTTCGCCCGAACCAGTACCTCCGGATGATCGAGAACCGCTGGGTGTCCGGCGAGGAGTCGTTCGTCGACATGGCGTGGTGGGACGCCTGCGTCGACCCCGAGGCCAGGCCGCTGCTGACCGACCGCGACCTGCGGGTCTGGGTCGGGGTGGACGCATCGGTCAAGCGCGACAGCACCGCGATCGCCTGCTGCGCCTACGACCGCGTCAGCAAGAAGGTCCGGCTGGTCTGGCACCGGGTGTTCCAGCCGTCGCCGGAAGAGCCGCTTGATTTTGAAAACACGATCGAGGCGACGCTGCTCCAGCTGAGGCAGCGCTTCCGGATCAGGGAGGTGCGCTACGACCCCTACCAGATGCAGGCCACCGCGCAGCGCCTCGTCGCGCGCCACGTGCCGATGGTCGAGTTCGCGCAGTCGGTCCCGAACCTGACCGAGGCGTCGACCAACCTGTACGAATTGGTGAAGGGCGCCAACCTCGTGGCCTACCCCGACGCCGACGTCCGGCTCGCCATCCAGCGCGCGGTCGCGGTCGAGACGCCCCGTGGTTGGAAGATTTCGAAGGCTAGCGCCTCCCACAAAATCGACGTGGTCGTCGCGCTCGGCATGGCCGCGCTGGGCGCCGTGCAGGACGCCTCGCGCTCGGCGCCGATCATCTTCGGTCCCGACGTGCTGAGGAAGGCCGCCACCGTCCCGCCTCGTGACCGCTTCGCGGGGTTGACGGCAACGCTCGTCACTAGAAACCGTTTTGCGAGATTCCGGTGATTGAGATGACGACTGCTACCACCACCGCCGCCACCGCCCACCATCGCCAGCGCCGTGCCGATCGTCCTCGGCACCGACGACGCCGGCTTGCCGGTGAAGCTGCATGTCGGTGAGACGCGGGTCCGGGAGGACGTGTGGACGGCCTGGCTGGCCGCGAATCTACACAGCCGTCTGATCGCGGACGGCAAAGTTCGAAGGGTCGAGAAATGGCAAACGTAGTCATCTGCTGCAGCGCCCCGAGTGGGATCATCCTCGCCCTATCGGACGGCCGGTCCGTCACCTTGAGCGGCCCGCCCGCTCCCGACGACGGGCTCAATCGCGGCGTCATCCGTGCTGGGTTCACGACGATCGACGCCGACTTCTGGGCCACCTGGTCAAGCGGACCCGGCCGCGAACTCGTCGCCAGCGGCGCGGTCTGGGAGGTGGTCTGATGTCCGAGTTGCAAGACGCATTGCGGCGAAGGTTCAGGTCGCCCAAGGAGGCGCTCGATGCGCTCGGGCTCGACCATTCATTACTCATCGACGACGACTCAAGAGGAGGTAACCACATGCCGAGATTCACGCCCGCACGCAAGCTTGGAGGCCGCGACGAGAACGAGCCGGACGCCAGGCAGGAGATCCATGAGCTTATCGACGACCCGGAGGCGTCGCCAGCCGACGTCATCGCCGCCGTGATCACCAACTACCCGGACGACGTGGACCTGCACGAGATGCTCCACGAGGTCGCCGAGGACGTCAGGGCCGGCCGCAGCTATCGCCAGCACGCCGCCGACCGGCTGGAAAGGCGGAAGATCGGGAAGGACGCGCGCGCCAGGCGCAGGCTCGGCCGAGACGACCCGGATCCATTTCCTGGGCGGCCAAACACCGGAGGCTCGATGGAGCCGCTCGATCGCCGCGAGGGTGAGGATCGTCACCGTCGCATGGGCGCCGACAGCATGGCGTTCGACCGCGGCACCTCTTTGGAGAACTTCCTCCACCGCTTCCCGGCACTTCGCGGTCGCGTCCCCGAGCGGTTCTAGCGATGTCCGCCACCAGCAAGGCATCGAGCCCGGCGCGCTCGCCCGAGCGCCAGGCGCTCGCCGACGCCCAAGAGCGGCACGCCGATGCCGTGACCCAGCAGGAGCGCGTCGCCGAGGCCCAGCAGCGCACTTCTGACGCGCTCTATGGCAAGCTCCTGCCGGCCATCGAGCGCTCGCGAGAAGCCCTCGCGGCCGCCAAGACGCATGAACCGCGGCGCCTTGTCGATGCGGCCCTGGGCAAGCCGGGCACCCGGAGCACGGTCGCCGACGCCGAGCGCGAGCTCGCCGACGCCGAGCGCAGGGCCGACGAGTCGAGGCGGACCCGCACGCTCCTCGCCGAGGAGGCGCGGCGTGCGAGCGACGCCGTGGAGGCGGCGAGGCACGTCCTCGACAACGCCGTTGCCACCGTCATAGCCAGCGACCCCGCCAAGATCGCGGCCGTGGCGGAGTTCTTCCGCACGGGTCGCCGTCTGCTTCGCTTGGCCCGCGTCATTCGCACGCTCAACATCGTCGCCCCCGGCGTCAGCGCGGACGATATCGGCCTCTTCGTCCGGATCGGCGACATCGTCCAGCCGGGCAACCTGAACTCGACGCTGTACCGACCGGACCCCGCCTTTGCCGCTGCCCTCTCGGCGTTGCGCGATGACCCAGATGTCGCCCTCCCGGGCCTGCCCGAGCCGGAGCCCGACGATGCCGGCGACGGCAGCGCCGCCGAGGCGGCCTGATCGCCGCGTCACAGGCATCCGACGCGATTCTAGCGTGGTGTAGGCGCTGGGGCAGTCCGATAGCCGGGAATCCCGTTCCCCGCACCCACGGCGCTCCCGCGCGCCGTGGCGGCACGATCGCGGGCCGTGCGTCGCCCGGCGCCCAAGTCCCGGTCGAGTACGTCGGGCTGGCACGCGCCCTGCGCAATCAGGTCGCATCGGCCTACCGGGAGTTCGACGCCGGCATGGAGCAGTTGCTTGGGCCGTTCCAAGGCACCAACCGCTCAACGCAGTCGCGCTCGACGCTGCTCAGGCGATTTGCGTCAGATTGGCGGTCACTTCCGAAGTTTGGGCAGCTCAGGCTCAAGGTCGATCAGAAAGACGGCGCTGTGGCGGTCGACGAGGTCAGGTGCGCCCCGACCGCGATGCTGCGGTCAGATTGGGACGAGGCCGAGCTCAGCCTCGCGATAGTGCTCTTCAGCATCCGCGTCGGCGACCGCGTGGCGGAGGACAAGGTGCGCGTCCTCGCCATCGTGGGCCTGCACGCCCTGGCGCGGTGGTTCGAGCGGTCCTCGCCCCGGACCGACCTCGCTGTCCTGCGAGACATGCTGCCCGTCGTCAGCGCCTGGCCTAGCGCGATCCGACGTCCTGGTGACTTCGAGATTCCAGCCGGCTGCGGCATCTGGCGCGGCGAGGTCGCCTCGATCACGCTCGCCAGCGAGACCACGAATGCTTTGGCGATCCGCACTTTCGTGGCCTGAAGTGATGTCGCGACCGTCGACGCGCTTCGCGGTCAGGTCGCGGACGCGCTGGCCGGCCTGGTCGCGCTGGAGGACTGAGAGTGAGACCGCTCCGATGACAGCTTTCGGCCCCTAACCGGTCACTGGTTGTTTACACGTCGGTCGACCGGTTTTGCCCCTGAACGGACCTTGCCAACGCGGACGAGCAACGGCGAGGCTGGGCTGACATCGCCGCTGACATGGGCTTGTCAATCGCCGCCGGTGACGAAAGAGTGCGGGGAGTTTCGTCGCGGACAGAGGAGCCCATGACCCTCATCATGTACGAGCGCGCCGGCGCGGATGGGCGGCGGCCGAGCCCGTTCTCGTGGCGCATCCGCTACGCGATGGCGCATAAGGGCATCGAGCCCGAGTTCCGCCATGTCCGCTTTGCCGATGTCGAGACGATTCGCGCGCTGAGCGGGCAGCATTTCGTCCCGATCGTCACCGATGGCGACCGGGTCATCCACGATTCCTGGAACATCGCCTGCTATCTCGAGGACCGTTTTCCGGACCGCCCCTCGCTGTTCGCCGGGGACGGCGGGCGCGGCCTCGCGCGCCTGGTCAACCATTGGTCGGACAACACGCTGGGCGCTGCGATCCGCCGGCTCATTGCGGCCGATTTCATCCTCTGCCTCGATCCCGGCGACCGCGCCTATTACCGCAGTTCGCGCGAGGCGGCGTTCGGCTGCACGCTGGAGGAATATTGCGCCGACCGGCCGCGCTGGCTCGCCGAGTTCGCCGCAACGGTGGCGCCGCTCGAACGCACCCTCGCCGAGCAGCCTTATCTCAGCGGCACGAGCCAGGGTTATGCCGACTACATCCTGTTCTCGGTCTTCCAGTACGCCCGGCTTGGCTGCCCCGACGAGTTCCTCGACGAGGGCACGGCGCTGCGGCGCTGGCGCGCCGGCCTCGTCCAGGCCTTCGACGGGCTGGGCGATCGTTATCCGGGGTATCCGCGTTGAGCTCAAAGAGGCTGCGCATTTAACCTTACAGACATGCCGACGGTTCAACGATCGAAGGCCGACCCTCGCCATCGGCAGGAGTCGGGGCCACGGCATGCGCTCGGTCTGGTCAAGGTTGCCGGGCTTGTATCTGGTCGTAGCCCTTTGCCCGGTAAACCAGAGTGGAAATCAGCCAGCTCGTAATGAATATACCGACGACGGCAAAGCCGAAATTCGCGAGATTGTCGTTCAAACTGCCGATCAGACCCCAGAACCCACCCTGGAGGCCAAGCTTGTCGCCGATCAGCCCGAGCGCCTCGATGCCGCCTATGAAGATGGCGACGACGACGGACGCCGCCGTAATGGTCAGATTGTACCAGAGCTTGCGGATAGGGTTGATGAAGGTCCAGCCATAGGCCCGCGTCATCAGCACGCTGTCGGTAGTGTCCATCAGAGACATGCCGGCCGTGAACAGGGCGGGGAAGACGAGGATCGTCCAGAAGGACATGCCTTGGGTAGCTTGTGTGGCAGCGATCCCAAGGATCCCGATTTCGGTGGCGGTGTCGAAGCCCAGGCCGAACAGAAAGCCGATCGGATACATGTGCCAGGAACGAGAAACGACCCGGAACATTGGGCGGAAGATGCGGGTGAGGAACCCGCGCCCACTCAAAAGGGTATCGAGGTCCTCGTCGACGATCCGCTCGCCGTGGCGCGCCCGCACAAAAGCCGACCAAATGCTCTTCAGGATAAAGAGATTGGTGACACCGATAGCGAGAAGGAAGAGCGCCGAAATCAGCGTTCCTATTACGCCGCCAACATCATCATGGAAGGCGTCAAGTTTGCTTTGAAAAACTGCCGCCGTCGCAGCAATCAAGAGCGAGGCAAAAACGACAATGGTGGAGTGGCCGAGGGAAAAGAAAAATCCCACAGAAAAGGGTGTCTTGCCTTCCTGCATCAGCTTTCGGACAACATTGTCGATAGCGGCGATATGGTCGGCATCGAAGGCATGCCGAAGACCGAACACGTAGGCCAAAAGGGCGGTCCCCAAGAGGGCAGGCCGATCCGCGAAAGCGATCCATGCCCAGAGCCATGCTGCTGCATTCGCGGCAATCAAGACAGCATAGGTCGCCGCGGCCTTAGACCTTACTCCGGCTGGTTGATCGTCAAATAGGCTGGACAGCACTTTAGTCCCTCTCACTGCGCGGCTTTCATTCTTGGCAATCGCGACGGCAATGCTGAACAGCTGGGACGCGTTTTCTACGCTAATGCGGTCTCAAGGGCAGCCCCGGGTCGACGTGAGCCGAACTTTGTGCTCAAAGAGATGACTGCTATCGGCGCATAGGCGTCAGCCGGCACACAGAACGGGGTGGTCCGCTACCCAACCAAAGCGGAAATTCGTATCAGTGGTTCGCGCCTCCGACCTCGGC
>DATNJF010000196.1:0-2556 GCA_035604035.1 Allostellaceae bacterium
CGGTCCGCAGCAATTCCTGCGGGCGATGGAAACCGATATGTATCGAAACCTGCTGAGCGAGCCGCGTCTGTTCGTGATGCTGACCGCGCCTTGGCACGCCGAGCGGACAAATTGCGCGGAAGGCTTCATGTTGCATGCACCCCGCTATGTGCTGGCGCGCGGTGCGCTCACCTACGAGGGCGCGTGCGAGGATTATTGGCCGCAGCAGGTGCGACGGCTGTGGACACGCACCGCGATGGACAGCGTCTTTTTCAAGCCGGCGTTTGGCGGTGCGAACGCGGTGGACATGGACCTTTACGTCGCCATCCTGATCCGCGCTGGCCAGCTCGCGCGCGAGAAATACGGCGTGCCGACACTGATCCTCTACCTGCCGGACGACGGCTACATCCGGCGTGCCGGCACGACCGACCAGCAGATCATGCAGCGTCTGCGCGACGGAGGACTTCTCGTCGTCGACGCCGGCCTCGACGCAAAGGACTTTCCGGGTCAGGACTTGGGAATCCCGGGCGACGGGCATCCGACGGGTGTCGCCAACCGGGCGCATGCTCATATGGTGCGCGATGTCCTCGCGGGGTTGCCGGCCGAGGCGCACTGATCCGGCCGCCTGAGGCGACGGTCGCGGTGAATTTGCGGCGCGCTTGAACTATCCTGCATCGACAAAAACCCAACGGGGAGGAAGCGAGATGACACGACGATCGGATGAGGTCGAGGAGAAGGTCGCCACCAGGCTACCGCGCCGCGCGCTGATGAAGGGTGTCACGGTTGGGTCGGCGGCGGCGATGCTAGCCGCGGTGACGCGCACCGGCGCCAAGGCGGCCGACGCGCCGCCCTTCCCGGACCATCCGCGCTGGAAGTTCGTCTTCGTCAATCACGTGACGGCAAACCCATTCTTTGTGCCGTGCCAATACGGCATCCAGGACGCCTGTGCGCTGCTCGGGGTGGATTATCAGTGGACCGGGTCGGAGACATCCGACGTCGCGCAGATGGTCAACGCGATGAACACGTCGATCGCTGGCCAGGCCGACGCGATCGCCGTGTGCCTTGTCGATCCCAAGGGTTTCGACAAGCCGGTCGAGAACGCGCTCGCCGCAGGCATCCCGGTGTTCAGCTACAATGCCGACTCGCACAGCAACAAGCGCCTCGCCTATATCGGCCAGGACCTCTTCCTCTCCGGCCAGCTGATGGGCGAGCGCATCGTCAAGCTGGTCGGCAAGGGCAAGGTGGCGATCTTCATCGCCACACCGGGCCAGCTCAACCTGCAGCCGCGCTACGATGGCGCGGCCGACGCGATCAAGAAATCGGGAGCCGACATCCAGGTGACGATGATCGCGACCGCCCCGGCCGCGAACGAGTCGCTGTCGAAGATCGACGCTTATTATCTCGGCAACCAAGACGTGAAGGGCATGTTCGGCACCGGCGGCGGCGATACGCAGAATTGCGGCCTCATCAGCCGCAAATACGATCTGGCCTCGAAGGGTGTGCGCGCCGGCGGCTACGACATGCTGCCGCGCTCGCTGGAGGCGGTGCGCGACGGTTTCCTCGACTTCGTCATCGACCAGCAGCCCTATCTGCAAGGCTTCTACACGGTGATGGAAATGTTCGCGTTCAAGGTGTCGGGCGGGCTCGTCGGTCCGGCCGATATCAACACCGGGCTCAAATTCGTCACCAAGGACGCAGTCGGCCAATACATGAATACGAAGTCCCGCTACGAAGGCAGCGCGAAGGAGGCGCAGATCGTCCCGCGCAGCGGCGCGATCGGCGGCTGAATATCGTGGCGGAGGGTGGTCTCGCGCGGCGGGCCTACGCGTTTCTGCTGCGGCCGGAGGCGAGCGTCATCGTCGTGTCGGTGGCGCTCGTCATCTATTTCGAGATCGCCAACCGCAATTTCCTGAGCGCCGCGAATGTGCAGACGCTGTCGCAGTTCGTCGCCGCGCCGGTGATTATCGCCTGTGGCGAGATCATGCTCTTGATCTGCCGCGAGATCGACCTGTCGGTCGGTCAGGTTTTCGCGCTGGCGCCGTTCCTGATGGAAAACGTCAACGATCTTGGAATACCCGAGCCGATCGCGATCGTCGTGGCGCTCGCGGTCTGCGCGTTGATCGGGCTGACGATCGGGCTCATCACCATCGGGCTCAGGGTGCCCTCATTCATCACCACGCTCGGGATGCTGTTCCTCATCACCGGCCTCACCCTGACGATCTCGCGCGGCTATCCGGCCAACACCTCCGGCGGGCCGATCCTGACCGGGATCATGGGCGAGTGGTCGTATTCGGAGATCGTCTGGGCGCTGGTCATCGTCGGACTGATGCATGTCGTGCTGCGCCACACGCGCTGGGGCCTGCACACGGTCGCCATCGGCGGGAACATCGTCGCTTCGGCCGAGGCCGGCATCGCGATCAACCGCATCAAGATCGCCAATTTCGTCCTGACCAGCACGCTGGGCGGGCTGTGTGGCCTCTTGGAGGCGTTCCGCGTCGGCTCGATCGACCCGCTCGCCGGTGGCAGCAACATCATGTTTCTCGGGGTCGCATCCGGGGTCATTGGAGGCACTGCGAT
>DATNJF010000197.1:0-2595 GCA_035604035.1 Allostellaceae bacterium
CCTGGCGCGCCACCGCTCAGCAATTCCTCGGCAACCTAGTGCCGGCGCGAGCCCGCGGCGCCTACGCGCTCGCGAGCTGAGCCGCGGCGCGCACGATCGTTGCGCCCAGCGAGCCCCGGATGACGATGGACGATCTCGCGGTCAGCGGCCGCGCAACATCCGTGCGAATACCCGGATCACGCGGAATTTCATTGCGCTCCCGGGTGCCTGACCCAAACTCACACCAGGGTTGGAAGCGCCTCTGCCACAAGAGGTGCCCATGAAAATCGATCCGCTACCGAGCCTGCAGGGCTCGAACGACAATCAGCCGAGTCCGCGTTCGGGCTGGGTGTTCCGAAAGCTCTGGCCGCAAGACGCACCGGCGCTGTGCGCTCATCTCCTGCGCCTCGATCCCGAGCAGCGTGCGTGCCGCTTCGGCCGGCCGGTCGCCGACGAATGGATCGCGACATACTGCGCGAGCACCGATTGGGCGCGCTCGGTGACGCTCGGCTGCTGGGTGGCGGGCGAGTTGCGCGGCGTCTCGGAGCTCAAGATACTCGATACCGTCTGGCCGCGCTGGGCGGAGCTGGCGCTCAGCGTGGAGCGCGCCTTCGAGACCCGGGGCATCGGCACGGACCTGTTCCATCGCGTGCTGCCGATCGCGCGCAATCGCGGCATCACGCGCGCCTACCTGCTCTGCCTGCCGGCGAACCAGCGCGTGCAGCGGATCGTCCGCCGACTGCAGCCAAGGCTCGCCTACCAAGGCGATCAGATCGAAGGCGAGATCGAATTGTCGTTGCCGGACCCTCTCAGCATCGCCGCGGAGCTCTGCGACGACGGCTGCGCCCTGGTGCTGTCGCTCTGGGACTGGCAGAGGGGGCTCGCCCTCGCGGCCTAGCTCTTATGTCCGTAGTCAATGATGTTGGCAGCAACGATGCGGCCGGGCGGCGCGATGCTGCCGGTTGCTTCGATGGTGAGGCTGCACAGGGCAGGAGATGGAGCGCTTGAGACGACGGTTGATCAAGCTCTTATCCGCGGGTTGGCTACCGCCTTCCGTGTTTCGTCTCGGGGCTTTTCCGGTGTCTAGAAGGCGGGCGTCGGGCAGAGCCCGGCCACGTAGCTAGCTCAGGGGTTCCCCTCCGTGGCTCCATCCCCAGCTCTGTGCAGTTGAATGCCCTTCAGGTCAGCGGTTCGACCTGGCGGCCGATGGCCCAAAGGAACGCGGCCATTTCGCGGGCGATCGCGGCGACAATGACGGGCATCTTCTTGCCGGCCGCAACGAGCCGGCGATACCGGGCGCAGAGCCGGACCTGCGCCTTCCAAGCAATGTCGCGGACGGTCTTTGGCAGCCCCTCGAGCCGGGCGCGCAGGGTCTCGCTGACGCGCGCTGGGTAGCGGTAGGTCCAGGCTCCTTCGACGAGCACGCGCCGGGCACGCCGATTGCCGGCCAGGGTGAGGCCGGCGCGGCGCACGGTCTCGCCTGTGGAGCGTTCCGATGGAACGAGGCCGAGAAACGCCATTAACTGACGCGGATTGTCGAACCGGCGCACATCGCCAATCTCCGCCGCGAAGGTCACCGCCACGACGAAGGAAACGCCGCGCATCGCCTGATAGGCTGCAACCACCGACGCCATCGACCAGGTAGGCACGATCGTGAGGAGCTGCTGATCCAGCTCGTGCAGGCGCGTGACGGCATCCTCGATCGTATTGATGGCATCTTGGAAGACGATCTGTTGCGCCGGGTGCTCGAAGCTCTGCTTGGCGAGCCAGCGTGTATGCGCAAGGCTCCAATGCTTGCGCCCGCTGAAGATGCGGCCGTGACGAAGCAGAAACGACAGCACCTGCTGGCGTTTCTTGCGCAGATCGGCCGCGGCCGCCTCTCGCGCCCGGGCGAGGTCGCGGACCGCCTCATGGACCGCATCCGGCACCCATACCGATGTCAACTCGCCGGCCCGAAGCAACCGCGCAAGCGTCACCGCGTCACGGCGATTGGTCTTAACCCGCTCGCCCGGCCTCTTTGGAATTAGCGATGGCGCAACCACCGTGCAGTCATGCTTGAGAGCCTTGATCTGGCGGTAAAGCCCATATCCCGTCGGGCCGGCTTCGTAGCAGACGTGCAGCCTCGCGTAGCGCTCCGCCAGCTTGCCAATCACCTTCTCAACCGTCGCCGGCGCACCGGCGATCTCGCCGAGATACCGAACCTCGCCGTTGCGCCCGCCATCGGCGATTGCCACCGCGTGCTTCTTCTTCGCCGTGTCGAACCCGACAAACGCTTCGCTATACTTCTTCATGGTCCGCCCTCCGTGCATGAGGCTCGGCTCGGTCCGTCCGAGCAACCCTCGTATCTCTATTGCACGAAAGGGCGGACCACCGATCTCAGCGGACGGACATAACGTCTAGACGGCTAGCCGCCGCGCCAGCACAGGGTTTGCGGAGAGAACACCGCTCGCCATAGCCAAAAGTCGCACAGCCAATCAACGCTCTTATGTGTGATGACTAACCTGGGGCGACCAGGGAAACGGCCAGATCAGACCGCCGAACGCCATTCGGGATGCCTCGAAAGCCAGTAGCCGACCGCACCTTGAATTTGGGCTTCCAGCCAGTTCAGAAAATGCC
>DATNJF010000198.1:0-17699 GCA_035604035.1 Allostellaceae bacterium
AGCGCCCTCGGCGGAGAGACCGGCCGGGACGCTGCGCTTCGCTGGGGCTCCGCGCCCCGGCCTCTTGCCACCCACGACACAGAAGGTTCAGATCAACCCCGGACTCTCGTTATCGCTGGATGAGAAATGGGGGTCACGTCATCGGCCGCACCGCGCTGACCGCAGCGGAGCGTGATGCAATCCTCGGCGGCAACGCGGCGCGCATCTTCCATATTGAGTGCACTTGCGGCGGGGCCAAATAGTTCAGTCGGCCGCGAACTTTTCGGCTTCGGCGGCCACAGCGGGCTTTGTGCGCATCGGCTTTAGCTCGGCGCTAGCGAGCTCGACCCGATTGCGCCCACCCTCCTTCGCCCGGTAGAGGGCATCGTCGGCGGCCTTGAGCACGCTTTGCGGATTGTCGCCGGCCTCGGGGAACGCCGCGACGCCGACCGAGATGGTGATGCGCGGCAGGTTTTTTTCGAGATAGCGCACGCTGAGCGCCTCGATCTTGCCGCGCAATTCCTCGGCCCGTCGGGCGCCGATATCGAGTGGCGCTCCGGGCAGCACGACGACGAATTCCTCGCCGCCGAACCGGCAGGCGACATCCTCGTTGCGGAAGACGGCCTCAAGGCAGGTGCCGACCTCGCGCAGCACGGTATCGCCCGCGTCGTGACCGTGGTTGTCGTTGAATTTCTTGAAGTGGTCGACGTCGATCGAGAGCATGGTGACGGGTTGCCGGCCGCGCGCGGCGCGCGAGAACTCGCGGCGGCAGGTCTCCAGCATGTAGCGGCGGTTGAACAGCCCGGTCAGCGGATCGCGGATCGACTGGTCGCGAAGCTGGTCGCGCAATTTGACATTGGCGATTGCGAGGCTGATCTGCTCGGCGCACATAAGCCCGAGCCGGCGCTGTTCGGCAACTTCGTCCTGACGAAACACGCCGTCGTCACCAGCGCGGAATTCGAGATGAAGCAGCCCGATTGTCTCGCCATGGGCGAGCACGGGGATGCAGCAATATTGCTCGACCTGGGCCGAGCCGACATGGGCGCAGGGGAAGTCGATCTCGCGCTCGCCAAAGCTGTAGACGTGGCCGCGCCGCAATCCCCAGCAATCCTCGGGATGCATCGATGCCTGCACGGTGCCGCCGTTCCAGGCCTTGCTGCCTTCGAGCACGTCGCGGGAATTGGCGTAGATGTACAAGCTGCCCGCGCAACCGGGCAGCAGGCGCGATAGAAACTCGGCAACCATGTCGTAAAGCTCGCCGAGCGAGTTGCACGATTGCAGCCACTCGTTGAGCTCCGACAGCAGCCGCGTCTCGCGATTGAGCTTGCTTCGCTCCAACAATCCGGCGCGGAAGACGCCGATTGCCTGCTCCATCTCGGCGATTTCGGCGGTGCGGCGACTTGTATCGGGATCGGACTCGAGATCGCCTTGGGCCAGGCGCAGCATCGACTGCCTAACACGCGACAAGGGGAGCAGCAGGCCGGTCCGCACCAGCGCAATCCCGCCGCACAAGGCGAGAAAGGCGATGCCAGCCAAGATCGATAGAGCAAGGACAAAGCGATATTGGTCGGCCTCAACTTTCGACCGCGCTCGGTTGACCTCCTGCTCATAGGCATGCGAAAGCGTCGTGAGGCTTGCATTTAACGCGCTCCGCACTCTGCGGTCCGCATCGTTGTCGCCAAAAGTCCGCGCCGCAGCAGTGCTCTCTTCCTTGCCAAGCCGTACCAGCTCGGTGCGGAAGCGGACGAAATCGTTGATGCGCAACTCCAATTCGTCGACATTCGACTGCTGCGACTCGATGGCTTCGTTGTGCCACAACAGGGCGACTTCCCGCAGCGCCGAGAGGTCTTTCATCAGGTTGGTAGCAAAAGGTTCGGCCGTGGCCCAGTCCGGCGACATGTAGATGCCGCGCGACTCCATGACGACCGCGTAAACGAGCCCGTTGATGCGCTCAAGATGGATCGTGCCGCTCGTCGCGCGGTCGAGCGCCGCGTTGTCGTGCGTCGAGTTGACGATGGCGAACAGCGCAAAGGCTGCTCCCAACACCGGAAGCAGGCCGAGAAACCCTATGATGGCGTAGAGCCGAGCCCTGATACTATGGCCGGCACGCCGGTGCTCGGGGGTGGAAACTTGCACCTAGCCACCTATCCTTCAAAGTTTCTTCTCGTTCAGGCAAGTCTTGTCGGCCATGGCCGGCGGCGACAAACCTCTCAGTCGCAGTATTATTAACGCCAAGCCTTTACGAGACGTTTAAGGTCGGTCAGCGATTGACGGCGCGCAGCGCTTCCGCCATTTACGTGTTAGGATATCGCCATGTCCGCGCGGCGCGGATCGACGAATAAGCGAGAGGAGAGATCGATGAGTGTTCAGGGCATGAACCACTTCACCGTGCTGAGCGACGACCTCGAGGAGACGCGCAAGTTCTACTGCGACCTGCTCGGCTTCGAGGTCGGTCAGCGGCCAAATTTCCAGTTTCCCGGCTATTGGCTGTGGGTCGGCGACCAGCCGATCCTGCATGTGATTCACCGCAAGGAGCTGCACGAGCACCGCGCCGGGGTCATCGACCACATGGCGTTCACCGCGACCGACCTGCCCGGCACCGTCGCCAAGCTCGAAAAGGCCAAGGTCAAGTGGGAATTGCGGCGCCTGCCAGCCGAGAGCGTCCGCGGCGGCCTGTGGCAGCTGTTCTTCGACGACCCGCACGGCGGCAAGGTCGAGTTCGATTTCGACAAGACCGAACAGGCACCGGCGGGCTTCGCGGCCTAAGTCTAAAAGTCCGGCTGCGGCAGCGGCCGGGTCGGCAGCTTGAGGGCGAGCGGCGGCGGAATATCATCCGCCTCCGCCGCCCAGCCCCAATCGAGAAGCGGCCGTGTCGCCGCCGCGATATCGACAATGCGGTCGGGGAGATCGGGCGATCGCATCTCGGCGTCGGATAGCGGCGCCTCGACGATAAACGTCTTCCAGCAGATGTAGTCGGCGGCGGGCGTGTCTTTCGCCACCTCGAAGCCGCGCGGCAGGCGCGCGAGCCGCGCGTCGGTCGTCACCTTGTAGCCGCACTTGTCGAGACGACCCACCATGTCGAGAAAGGCATCGGCATCGTCGGCGATCGAGCGGCGCAACCGGGTCAGGAGACCGGGCTCGGGATGCCAGAACCCGACCCCGGCTTCAGACCTGCCCGGCTCGACATGGACATAGAGCAGGCCGGGATCGCCCTTCCCGCCGGAACGGGTCAACACCGCGCCGGCATGGGTCTTGTAGAGTTGTTTGTTGGCCGAAAAGCGTACGTCGCGGTAGAGGCGAAAGATGCCGCGATCGGGATCGCCGACAAGCGGGATGCCGGCGGCTTCGAGTTTAGCGCTCAGTGACACGATCAGCGCGCGGAACGGCGCCAGCACTTCGGTGTCGTAGATCGATTTGCGCGGCTTGAACCAGAGTGGGTCGTTGTGCCGGGCGAGGCCGCGGAAAAAGGCGAACGCGGCCGGGCGAAAGCCGGTGAACCCATTCGCCGAGGTCCCTCCCACACGCGCTCCCGCTTTAGCCATCTCTCAACCTTAAGGTTTCGTTCACAAAGTCGGCCGAGCTTTGAGCGAGCTTTCAGGAGTCGGCCAATGAAATTGGTCATCGTCACCGGTGTGGTGGTGCTGGGGCTCTTGTACCTGCTGCACCAGTACGTGACCGCGCCGTTCTAGCACGCTGCCGACGCCTCGACCGCGCCGTCGCGCCGCGCATAAAGCAGGAACTCGCGATTGCCGGCGGGGCCTTCGATCGGGCTTTCGCTGACGCCGATCACTATCCAGCCTTGTGAACCGGCCCAGGCGACCACGGCCTCACAAACCGCCCGGTGCACCGCCGGGTCGCGCACCACCCCGCCCTTGCCGACCATTTTCGGGCCGGCCTCGAATTGCGGCTTGATCAGCGCGACCAATTGCGCCTTTGACTTGGCGAGAGCAAGCGCCGCCGGCAGCACCGTGGCGAGACCGATAAAGCTGGCGTCACAGGTGATGAGGTCGACCGGCTCGGGGATTTCCACGGCGGTCAGATAGCGGGCGTTGACGCCCTCGTGAACGCTGACGCGCGCATCTTGGCGCAGCTTCCAGGCCAGCTGGCCCCGCCCGACATCGACGGCGTAGACCCGCGCCGCGCCGCGGGTCAGCAGCACATCGGTAAAGCCGCCGGTCGAGGCGCCGATATCAAGCGCGATGAGACCGGTAACAGCGATCGCGAAGTGATCGAGCGCATGGGCGAGCTTGATCCCGCCGCGCGACACCCAGGGATGGTCGCGGCCGCGAACCACGATGCCGATTTCTTCTGGGAGCGCCTCACCGGCTTTGTCGATGCGCCGCTCGCCGGCATAGACGAGCCCGGCGAGGATCAGCGCCTGGGCACGCTGGCGGCTTTCGGCGAGGCCGCGGTCGACGAGAAGCTGATCGGCGCGGCGCTTGCTCAGGCCAAAGTCTTTGCTAAGCCCTGGCCGGCTGCTCGGCGACGTCGCGGCCGAGCGCGGCGAGCGCGGTGGCAACGATGTGCTTGGCGTTGAGCCCGGCGACATCGTATTGCGCGCCCTGAGAGTCGTGGTCGATGAAGATATCCGGAAGCGCCATCGAGCGGATCTTCAGCCCCTGATCGAGCTGGCCGCTCTGTGCCAGGTAATGCAGCACGAAGGTGCCAAAGCCGCCGACAGCGCCTTCCTCGATGGTGATGACGACCTCATGACCGCGGACAAGGCGTTTGATCAGGTCGGTATCGAGCGGCTTGGCGAAACGCGCGTCCGCGACCGTGGTCGAGAGCCCATAGGTGCCAAGCTCTTGCGCCGCCTTCAGACATTCCTGCAAGCGCGCGCCATAGCTCAACAACGCGATGGTCGTGCCTTCCTTGACGATACGGCCGCGGCCGATCTCGAGCGGCACGCCCTTTTCCGGCATTTCGACGCCGACGCCGTCGCCACGCGGAAAACGCAGCGCCGAGGGTCCGTCGTCGATCGCCACGGCGGTCGAGACCATGTGGACGAGTTCGGCTTCGTCGGCAGCCGCCATCAGCACGAAGCCTGGCAAGGCGCCGAGATAACCGATGTCGAACGAGCCGGCGTGGGTCTGACCGTCATTGCCGACGAGACCGGCGCGGTCGATCGCGAAACGTACCGGCAATTTCTGGATCGCGACGTCGTGCACGACCTGGTCGTAGGCGCGCTGCAGGAAGGTCGAGTAGATCGCCGCGAACGGCTTCATCCCCTCGGTCGCGAGCCCCGCGGCAAAGGTCACCGCGTGCTGCTCGGCGATGCCGACATCGAAGGTGCGGTTGGGGAATTTGTCGCCGAAGAGATTAAGCCCGGTGCCCGACGGCATCGCCGCAGTAATGGCGACAATCTTGTCGTCCGCCTCGGCTTCCTTGATCAGCGACTTGGCGAAGACGCTGGTATAGGACGGCGCCTTCGACGACGACTTGGCCTGGCTTCCGGTGATGACATCGAATTTGCTGACGCTGTGCCACTTGTCGTCGGATTGCTCGGCCGACAGGTAGCCGTGGCCCTTCTCGGTCACGACGTGGATCAGCACCGGGCCGTTTTCCTTGAGGTCGCGGACGTTCTTCAACACCGGCACGAGGTGATCGACGTTGTGACCGTCGATCGGGCCGACATAGTAGAAGCCCATTTCCTCGAACAGCGTGCCGCCAGTGACGAAGCTGCGCGCCAGCTCCTCGGCGCGCCGCCCCATATGCTCAAGCCGCTTGGGCAGGTGGCGAGCGATGCCGCCGGCGAGATGCCGCAATGAGGTGAACGATTTCGACGACAACAGCCGCGACAGGTAGAAGCTCAGCGCGCCGACCGGCGGCGCGATCGACATGTCGTTATCGTTGAGAATGACGATGAGCCGCGAATCCATCGACCCGGCGTTGTTCATCGCCTCATAGGCCATGCCGGCGCTCATCGCGCCGTCGCCGATGACCGCGATCACGTCGCGCTTGTCGCCCTTGAAGTCGCGCGCCACGGCCATGCCGAGCCCGGCCGAGATCGAGGTCGAGCTGTGCGCCGCACCGAACGGGTCGTATTCGCTCTCCGAGCGCTTGGTGAAGCCGGAGAGGCCACCGCCTTGGCGGATGGTGCGAATACGGTCGCGCCGCCCGGTCAGAATCTTGTGCGGGTAGGCCTGATGACCGACATCCCAGATCAGCCGGTCGCGCGGGGTATTAAAGACATAGTGCAGCGCGACGGTGAGCTCGACGACGCCGAGCCCGGCGCCGAAATGCCCGCCGGTGATCGAGACCGCGTCGATCAGCTCAGCGCGCAGCTCATCAGCCACCTGGCGCAAATCGGATTCGGGCAGCTTACGCAAATCGGCCGGAACGTCGATCTTGTCCAAGAGCGGCGTCCGATTCGAGATGCGGGGGCTTTGCTTTTGATCCACGCTTTGCTCCTCAGGTGCGACGGTTTACGACAAATCGCGCTACCTGTCGTAAAAGTTCCGCTCTTTGCTCGAACAAATCAAGATGGGCGACCGCCTGGTCGACCAACAACTGAGCCTGGGCACGGGCCCGTTCCACTCCAAGTATCGAGACAAACGTTGCCTTTCCGGCCGCTGCGTCGGCGCCGACCGGCTTGCCGATTTCGGTAGCAGAGCCCTCAACGTCGAGGAGATCGTCGGCGATCTGGAAGGCCAAACCGAGATCGTGAGCATAGCCTCGGAGCGCGGTGCGCAATTCCGGCGACGCCTTGGCGAGAATCGCCCCGGCCTCACACGAAAACGCGATCAGCGCCCCGGTCTTCATGCGCTGCAACCGGGTGATAGCGCCGATGTCGAGGGTGCGGGTCTCGGCGATCAAATCGATCATCTGACCGCCGACCATGCCGGTGCTGCCGGCCGCCGCGGCGAGCGCGGAAACCAGCTCGCAGCGCACCGCCGGGTCGCCATGCGTATCGGGGTGTGACAGCACCTCGAACGCCATTGTCAAGAGCCCGTCGCCGGCAAGAACGGCGGTCGCGTCGTCGAACGCCTTGTGGCAGGTCGGCCGGCCGCGGCGCAAATCGCTGTTGTCCATCGCCGGCAAATCGTCGTGGATCAGCGAATAGGCGTGGACCATCTCGATCGCCGCGGCGACCTGCAGAGCGCAGGTACGAGAAACGCCAAACAACTGCGAGCTCGCCAGAACCAGCAGCGGCCGCAGCCGCTTGCCAGGCGCCAGCGCCGAATAGCGCATCGCTTCGTAAACGCGCGCTTCGAGCCCCGGCGGCGGCCTCAGCAGCCGTTCGAGCACTGAATCGGTGAGCGTTGCCGTCGCTGCCGCCGCCACGTCGACGGAGGCCGAGTCCGGCCACAAGCCCTCGGTCAAGGTTCGCTCGCCCCCCTTTAGTCCAGCTTAGCCGGCTCGACCGTCACCGCGCCATCGGTTCCGATGACGATGCGGTCGACCCGCTGCTGCGCCTCGTTGAGTTTTTGTTCGCAATGCCGTTTGAGCTGCGCACCACGCTCGTAGGATTGGATCGCCTCGTCGAGCTTGACCTGGCCGCCTTCCAAACGGCGCACGATGCCTTCGAGCTCGGCGAGCGCATCCTCGAAGCTCATCGCGGCGATATCGGCGGGTAGGCTCGGCTCGCTCATCAGACCTAGCAATCTCCGTTCAAGCCGACATCAGCGCGCGGACATGCGCGGCGGCACTCGCGCCGAGCGCGACCAGATCATAGCCGCCCTCAAGGGTCGAGACCACCCGTCCGCCCGAATAGCGGCGCGCGATATCGAGAAGTTGCTCGGTCGCCCAGGTATAGTCGGCCTCGTCGAGCATCAGCTGAGCGAGCGGGTCGTCCCGGTGCGCGTCGAAACCGGCCGAGACCAGCACCATTTCCGGGCGGAAGGCGTCGAGCGCCGGAAGCAGCACGCGCATCATTCCGTTGCGGAAATGCATCGAGCCGGACATCGGCGGCAGCGGCACATTGACGATGTTATCGGCGGCGCCGGTCTCGCCGGTGGAGCCGGTGCCGGGGTAGAGCGGCGACTGATGGGTCGAGCCGTAGAAGAGGTTGGCATCGTCCCAGAAGCAGGCCTGGGTGCCGTTGCCGTGATGGACATCGAAATCGACGACGGCGACGCGGGCGAGGCCGTGCACCTGCTTGGCGCGCAGCGCACCGATCGCGACGTTGTTGAACAGGCAGAACCCCATCGCCCGGTTGGGCTCGGCATGGTGGCCCGGCGGGCGCACCGCGCAGAAGGCGTTGCTCGCTTCGCCGGCGATCACGGCGTCGACTGCCGCGGCGACCGCCCCCGCGGCGTGGAGCGCCGCCTGTCCGGAGGCCGGCGACATCACCGTATCGGCGTCGATCCCGACATGGCCGGCTTGCGGCACTGCAGCCAGCAGCCTCTCGACAAAGCTCAGCGGGTGCACGCGAGTCAGATCGTCGAGCGCCGCCTCCGGCGCCTCACGCCGCTCGAGCGCGGCGAATTCCGGCGCGGCCAACGCCGCCAGCACCGCCTTCAGCCGCGCCGGCGTTTCCGGGTGGTACTGGCCGGGGTCATGATCGATGCAGGAGGGATGCGTGTAGAGCAGCGTCGTCATCGCGGGCTCGCGAAGGAATGGCGCGGCAGTATCCCATGTTCAACGCCGGCGGAAGGCAAGAATCGCCAACGCGGCCCAGCCGAGAATAAAGGCGGTGCCACCGAACGGCACGGCCCAACCGAATTGCCTCAATCCCGTCAGCGCGTGTGCGAACTGCGCCAGGCTGAACAACACGATACCGAGCGAGAAGAACAGCCCGGCGAGAAAGGCGGCGCCGCGCCGCGGCTCGCGACCTTGCGCCAGTGCAATCACCGCGATCAGCGCGGCGGAGTGGACCATGCCGTAGAGCGCGCCATTGGTGAGTAGGGTCGCGGTGGCTGGATCGCCGGCGAGATGCGCCGCGGCCGCACCGGCGATGACCGACGCCATGCCGCCGATCCCAGCGACGAAGAGCCACAGCCGGATCATCGGCGCCGTTCCAACTCGGCCTGGCAAACCGCCAGAGTCGCGTCGGCGACGACGGCGTCGGCGAACTCGGCACAGACCCGCGCGCGCCCAGCCTCGCCCATCCGCCGGCGCAGCCCGGGATCGCCGGCGAGCGTCGCGATCGCCCCAGCCAATGCCGCGGGATCGTGCGGCGGCACGAGCAGGCCGGTTTCGCCCGGCGCGACCACTTCACGGCAGCCTGGCATATCGCTGGCGATTATCGGCCGGGCGCAGGATGCCGCTTCCAGCAGTGCTTTCGGCAGCCCCTCGCCATAGCTCGACGGCAAGACCGCGATCGCCGCACGCCGCCACACCTCGCGCACATCACCGACATGGCCGAGCCATTCGATCCCCGGTTCGCGTGCCAGCTCTTGCACCTCCGCCGCGCTCAAGGAATCGGCGCTGTCGGGATCGGGCACGCCGGCGAGCAACAGATCGATGGCCTCCCCTCCTGCCCGGAGCAAGCGGATCGCGGATACAGCATCGAGAATCCCCTTGCTGCGCAGCATACGCCCGACGAACGCGACGGTAACCGGCTGCCCCGCCGGATCGGGCAGGGCGGCGAAATGCGTAGTATCGACCCCGGAGCCGCGGATCAGCGCGATCCGCGCCGGGTCGAGGCCGAAGGCGACGAGCGCGTCCCGGTCTTCCGGGTTCTGCACGACAATGGCTCCGCGGGACGTGGCGAAGCGCAACGCCAAGCCTAACGCTCGCCGCTTCCTGGTCGCCGCCGCGCTGGCGCCGAGGCCCATCACCGCCGAGACCAGCGCCGGCTGCTTGCCGGCCGGAAACGCCAGGCGCGCCGCGAGCCCGCCGAACAGCACGGGCTTTAGCGCGACATGATAGAGGAGGTCAGGCTGTTCGGAGCGGTAGAGCCTGACGATCTCACCGAGCGCGCGCAGATGACCGAGGAGTCCGCTGCCGCGTCGGCGCCAGCCGAGCGCATGCAGCGAGAAGCCCTCGGCCCGGATCGCGTCGCCATGGTCGCGCACCCGCGTCGCGACCGCGACCGCGAAGCCGGCATCGCGCGCCGCCCGCGCCACCGGCAGGCGGTGCGAGCAGAAATACCAATCCTCGGTGACGAGAAAGAGCAGCTTCGGCGGGGCCACGCGGCTGGTGCCAACAGGGTCGGGTTGCAATACCGGTTCCCTTAATGCAACACCGCTCAATCGCCGAGGGAATTAGCGAGAGCGAGACCAAAATCGTGGCGGGCATCCTCGTTACCGGCGCAGCAGGTTTTATCGGCAGCGGACTGTGCCCGGTGTTGGCCACGCGCGGACACGACATCGTCGCCGGGTCGCGCCGCGGCGGGCCGACCCCTGAGGGTGCGGAGCCGATGGTGCTCGGCGAGATCGGACCGAAAACGGACTGGTCGGCCGCGCTCGACCGGATCGATGTCGTCATCCATCTCGCCCAGCGCGCTCATGCCGGGCCCGACCCAAAGGCATTGGCCGCGGAGCCCGAAGCCGTCGCCGCGCTCGCGCGTGCCGCCGCGACGAGCGGGGTCAAGCGGCTGGTCCTGCTGAGCTCGATCAAAGCGATGGGCGAGGCGACCGCGCCGGGGAGGCCGTTTCGTGCCGACGATGAAACACGCCCGGAAGATGCTTATGGCCGCGCCAAGCTGGCGAGCGAGCGGGCGGCGGCGGGGATCGCGGGAATCGAGCTCGTCATCATCCGACCACCGCTGGTCTACGGCCCGGGGGTGCGGGGGAATTTCGCGGCGCTGATCCGGCTCGTCGGGAGCGGACTGCCGCTGCCCTTCGCCGCGGTCGATAGCCGGCGCAGCCTTATCGCGCGCGATAATCTGGCCGATCTGATCGCGCTCGCCGCGACGCATCCCGCGGCGGCCGGGCAAATCCTGCTCGCGCGCGACGGCAAGGATTTATCTACCCCGGACCTGATCCGCACACTCGCCGCGGGCCTCGGCCGCAAGGCGCGCCTGTTTCCCGTGCCCGGCGCGCTGTTGGCGGGGCTGCGCGCGCTGCCCGGGATCGGGCCTAAACTATCGTCTCTGACACTGTCGCTTCAGGTCGACGATGCGCCGACACGGGCCTTGCTCGGTTGGACACCGCCGGTCGGCGCGGCGGGCGCGCTCGTCGACACAGCCCGCAGTTTTGCCGCCTGACTGTAAATCACGGTAAACCCATCCTATATCGCAGGGCCAATATCCCACGCCCAAGGGCCGCAGCATGCCGAGCTTTGACATCGTTTCCCGCCTCGACCTCGCCGAAGTCGACAACGCCATCGCCGGGATCGAGCGCGAGATCGCCACCCGTTTCGACTTCAAGGGCAGCAAGTGCACGGTGAAGCGCGAGAACGGTGCGATCAACCTCGTCGCCGACGACGATCTGAAGCTGCGTCAGATGCACGAGCTATTGAAGGTGCATTTGACGCGGCGCAAGGTCGATTCCGGGGCGCTCGACTTCAAGACGCCGGAAAAGGCGAGCGGCAATACGATCCGGCAGTCGATCGAATTGCGTCAGGGAGTCGATGCCGAACTGGCGCGCAAGCTGGTGCGCAGCATCAAGGACAGCAAATTGAAGGTGCAGGTGGCGATTCAGGGCGCCGAGCTGCGCGTTACCGGAAAAAAGCGCGACGACCTGCAGGCAGCGATGGTCGTGCTGCGCGGGCTCAAGATCGAGCAGCCGCTGCAATACCTGAACTTCCGCGATTAGCCCCCCGGGGACCTGACCGGCGCTTGATCGCCGTCGCGGCAGCAGCTATCTAACCGGAGCCTCCGCGTCCCCTTCGTCTAGAGGCCTAGGACACCGCCCTCTCACGGCGGCAACACCGGTTCGAATCCGGTAGGGGACGCCAATTTTTCAATTAGTTGATCATTCATTGCAGCAAGATCAAAAGTCATGGTCCACCGGGTTCCGGCGGCAATTGCAAGCGATAACCGACCCCGAGTTCAGTCAGGATGTGGGTTGGCCGCGTCGGATCGGGTTCCAGCTTTTGCCGCAGCCCGCGGATGAAGACCCGCAGATATTGAACCTCGTCCGCCTGAGCCGGGCCCCAGACCTCGCGCAGCAAGTGCCGGTGGGTCAGGACCTTCCCGGCATGCGCGACGAGATGGCGGAGCAGCTCGAACTCCTTGGGGGATAGCTTGACCTCGTGACCGTCGCGAGTGACGTGGCGCCGCACCAGGTCGACGGTGAGGTCGCCTGAGACGAAAGCCGGCAGCTCCCCTTGCGCCTGGAATCGGTGACGCAAGGCGGCGCGTATCCGCGCGGTCAATTCGGCCATCCCGAACGGCTTGCTGATGTAATCATCGGCGCCAAGGTCAAGCGCCTCGACCTTGGAGCGCTCGTCGCTGCGCGCCGACAGCACGATGATCGGGACCGTTGAGCCGTTGCGGATCGCGGCGATCACCTCGAACCCACTACGGTCTGGCAGCCCCAGATCGAGGATCACCAGATCCGGCTTTTCGGTGGTCATTGCCGCGAGCGCGGCAGTGGCGTTCTCGGCAGTGACGACGCGATGTCCGGCGGCGGTTAGGCTGGTGCGCAGGAAGCGCAGGATTGGCGGCTCGTCGTCGACGACGAGCACGGTATAGGCATTAGCCATGCGCCGTGGCGGGTTCGTGGATTTCCGCCTCCTCCGGGACCGGGATGCGCAGCGATAGGATCGCACCCGAACGGTCGCGCCGGTTATGCGCCTCGATGCGTCCACCTTGCGCTTCAATAAAGCCGCGGCAGATCGCTAGCCCGAGCCCCGTTCCGGCGCGGCGCCGGTCCTGCGCCTGGACGCGATAGAATTTGTCGAAGATGCGTTCGAGATCGTCGGGCGGGATGCCCGACCCTTCGTCGATCACTTCGATCGCGACGGCATCTACGTCCTGCCGGGCCTTGAGATCGATGCGGCTCCCGGGCGGCGAGTATTTGGCCGCGTTGTCGAGCAGGTTGAACAACACCTGCTCGAAGAGGATCGGGTCGAGGCGCAGCATCGGCAGGTCGGAAGCGACTGAGATTTCCACCCGGTGCTGGGCGAGGATGCTGCCGGCCCGCTCGATCGCGGCACCGATAACCTCGGCAACATCGACGAGATCGAGCTTCAATTCGATCGCCCCCGATTCGAGCCGGGTCATGTCGAGCAGGTTGCCGACGAAGCGGTTCAAGCGCTCGGCCTCGCTTTCCAAAGTCGCAAGCAACTCGTCGCGATCGGTCGCATCGTATTTGTCGGCATAGCTGCGCAGGCTGGATACCGTGCCAATGATCGAAGCGAGCGGCGTACGTAGATCGTGAGAGATCGAGGTCAACAGCGCAGCGCGCAACCGCTCGGTCTCCGCCAGCACCCGCGCTTCGGCGAGGCCGCGCGCCAGCGAGATGCGCTCGATCGCGACAGCGACCTGGTCGGCCAGCGCATCGAGCAAACGGTGTTCGTCGGGGCTGAGCAGGGCGTCGCGTTCGATGCCGATGACCCCGACCGTGCCGCTGCCTGTCCGCAGCGGCAGGAACAGCCATTTGCCGCCGGGCAGGGTGTCAGAACCGCGTCCCGTCGGGTGATTGTGTTCCCAGCACCATCGCGCCGCCGCCATGTCGGCCTCGGCGAGCGTGTCGTCCGGCGGATAGGCCGAAGCGAGCGAAAGACCTCTCGACTCCGCATCGGGAAGCAACAGGACCGTCGCGACCTTGAGCATCGACGAGACCTGGAACGCCGTCGCCCAAAGCAGATCGTCGAGCGTGCCGATACCGGCAAGCTTGCGGCTGAAGGCGTAAAGCTCAGCCGTCGCCTTGGCGCGGGCGCGGGCCGAGACGATCTGCATGCGCGCCGCTGCGGTCAGTTTGCTGACGATGAGCGCGACCAGCGCGAAGAAGAACAGGGCGACGACGTTTTCGGGATCGGCAATGGTCAAGGTGTAAAGCGGCGGCAGGAAGAAGAAATTGAACGCCAGCACGCTCAACAGGCAGGCGAACAAAGCCGGCCACAGACCCCAGGCGACAGCGCTGGCGAGCACCCCCATCAGGAACACGAGCGAGACGCTCTGCAGGCCAACAAACCGCTCGATCAGCGAAGCGATGCCGAGCGCGAGCGCCACCGCGGCGGTGCTGCCGGCATAAGCAAAGAGGTTGAAGGGTTGCGGGTGCGGGCGCGTCGTCACGGGCTTCGCCAGGGCCTCGTTCGCCTCTGCCGAAATGACATGGACGCTGATCGGACCGGTCTTGCGCACCAGATTGTGGACGACCGAGCCATGGATCATCTCGAACCAGCGCGAGCGGTCGGATTTGCCGATGACGATCTGGGTGATGTTGTTCGCCTCGGCATAGGCGACGACCTCGTCGGCGATCTTGCCGCCGGATATGGTGATCGTCGATGCGCCGAGCCGCTCGGCGAGCCGCAGATAGTCGGCGATGCGGTCATGCTCGGCATCGTTGAGGCGCTGGGTGCGCGCGGTCTCGACATAGATCGCGGTCCACGGTGCGTGGAACCGGTCGGCGGCCCGGCGAGCGTAGCGGATCAGCGAGGGCGTGTTGATCGCCTCGCTGACGCAGACCAAGACGCGGTCCCCCGCCGGCCACGGCCCGGAGATCGCGTGGGCCTGCATATGCGATAGCAGCTGATCGTCGACCCGTTGCGCGGTGCGACGCAGCGCCAGCTCGCGCAGGGCCGTCAGATTGCCCGGCTGGAAATAGTTGCGGACCGCGCGCTCGGCCTGGTGCGGGACGTAGACCTTGCCCTCGTGCAAGCGCTGGATCAGGTCGTCGGGAGCCAGATCGATGACCTCGATGTCGTCGGCCTGATCGAGAATGCTGTCGGGCACGGTCTCGCGCACGCGAATGCGCGTGATGCGCGCGACGATGTCGTTGAGGCTCTCGACGTGCTGGATGTTGAGCGTGGTGAAGACATCTATCCCGGCGGCAATCAGCTCCTCGACGTCGAGATAGCGCTTGGGATGCCGGCACCCGGGCGCATTGCTGTGGGCCAACTCATCGACCAGGACGAGTTCGGGCCGGCGCTTGAGGATCGCGTCGAGGTCCATCTCGGCCAGGCGATGGCCCTTGTAGTCGACCTCGTGCTTGGAGACCACCTCCAGCCCGCTGAGCAAGGCCTCGGTCTCGCGCCGGCCGTGGGTTTCGACCACGCCGACCACGAGATCGACCCCCTCGCGCCGCTTGGCCTGAGCGGACAACAGCATCTCGTATGTCTTGCCAACGCCAGGCGCGGCGCCGAGGAAAATCTTGAGCCGGCCGCGGCCTTCCCTGGTCGCGGCGTCGAGCAGCGCTTCCGGTGACGGCCTGACTTCTCGATCCGCCATGCCCTCAATCTAGCTCATTTCGCCGCGTCGAGCGCGAGATTGAGCTTGAGCACATTGACTCGCGGCTCGCCGAAGACGCCGAGTAACCGGCCTTCGGTGTTCTGATCGACCAGCGCCTGGACCTTCTCTGCAGCCAGGTTACGCGCGGCGGCGACGCGTGGGACCTGAAATGCCGCGGCGGCCGGGGTGATGTCGGGGTCGAGACCGCTCGCCGAAGTGGTCACCAGGTCGACCGGGATCGGCGTGGTGGCATTCTCTTTCTTCAGCGTATCGACATCGCCTGAGACGCGGTCGATCAGCGCCTTGGAGGTCGGGCCGAGGTTCGAGCCCACCGAATTGTCAGCGGCGTACGGAACCGCGATCGTCTTGGTCGCATCGTTCGGATCGGTTTCGGTCGTCGCCGACGGCCGCCCGTGGAAATATTTTGGGTCGGTGAAGTTCTGCCCGATCAGCGCGGAGCCGATCACCTTGCCGTCCTGCACGATGAGGCTGCCGCCGGCCTGCTTCGGGAACAGGACCGAGGCGATACCAGTGATGGCCAGCGGGTAGGCAAGGCCGGTCAGCACGGTCATCAGAACCAAAAGGACGATGGCGGGACGGATTTGGCGAAGCATGGTTGTGGTCCTTACGCGAGACCGATCGCATTGACGATGATGTCGATCAGTTTGATGGCGGGAAACGGCACGACGATGCCGCCGAGGCCGTAGATCAGCAGGTTGCGGCGCAGCACGCTGGCCGCGCTCTGCGGGCGGTAGCGCACCCCCTTCAGCGATAGCGGGATCAGCGCGATGATGATCAGCGCGTTAAAGATGATCGCCGACAGGATCGCGCTTTGCGGCGAGCGCAAATACATGATGTTGAGCGCCGCGAGTTGCGGGTAGAACGCGACGAAGATCGCCGGAATGATCGCGAAATACTTGGCGACGTCGTTGGCGATCGAGAACGTAGTCAGCGCGCCGCGGGTCATCAGCAACTGCTTGCCGATGGCGACGATCTCCAAGAGTTTGGTCGGGTCGCTGTCGAGATCGACCATGTTGCCCGCCTCGCGCGCGGCCATCGTGCCGGTCTGCATCGCCACGCCGACATCGGCCTGAGCCAGCGCCGGCGCGTCGTTGGTGCCGTCGCCGCACATCGCGACGAGCTTGCCGCCGGCCTGCTCCTCGCGGATCAGCTTCAGCTTGTCCTCGGGTGTCGCCTGAGCCAGGAAGTCGTCGACCCCGGCCTCGGCGGCGATCGCCGCCGCGGTCAGCGGATTGTCGCCGGTAATCATCACGGTGCGGATGCCGGCGCGGCGCAATTCGCCGAAACGCTCGCGGATGCCGCCCTTGACGATGTCCTTCAGGTGGATGACGCCGAGCAGCCGGTCATTCCTGGCGACCGCCAGCGGGGTGCCGCCCTGCTGCGCGATGCTATCCGAGATTTGGCGCAGTTCGCGGGCGGCCCGTGACGCGGTCGGCGCTTCGGCGACGGCCGCTCCGGCGCCCCGCGCGCTCAACCCGACGGGAGCGGTGGCGCGGCCCTCGATATGGGCGAGCACCGCGTCCACCGCCCCCTTGCGGATCGACGAACCCTCGATATCGATGCCGCTCATGCGCGTCTGCGCGCTAAATGGGACGAACTTGGCGTTGAGCGGCGCCATGTCGCGCGCGCGCAACCCGTGTTTCTCCTTGGCGAGGACGACGATGGAGCGGCCTTCCGGGGTCTCGTCGGACAGCGAGGCCAGCTGCGCTGCGTCGGCAAGCTCCTCCTCGGTCACGCCGGGGATCGGCAACAGCTCGGTGGCGACGCGGTTGCCGAGGGTGATGGTGCCGGTCTTGTCCAAGAGCAGCGTATCGACGTCGCCCGCCGCCTCGACCGCGCGGCCAGACATCGCCAGGACATTGAATTTGACCAGCCGGTCCATGCCGGCGATGCCGATCGCCGACAAGAGGGCGCCGATCGTCGTCGGGATCAGGGTGACAAACAAAGCGATCAGCACGACGACGCCAACCGTGCCGCCGGCATAATTCGAGAAGCTCGGGATCGTCACGGTCGCGAACAGGAAGATAATCGTCATCCCGGCGAGCAAGATGTTGAGCGCGATCTCGTTCGGTGTCTTTTGCCGCTCGGCGCCCTCGACCAGCTTGATCATGCGGTCGAGGAAGGTCGAACCCTGGCTCGCGGTGATGCGCACCTTGATATGATCGGACAGCACGCGCGTACCACCGGTGACCGCGGAGCGATCACCGCCGCTTTCGCGAATGACCGGCGCGGACTCGCCAGTGATCGCGGATTCATCGACGGAAGCGATGCCCTCAATGATCTCGCCGTCGCTGGGGATCAAATCGCCGGCCTCGACGATTACGATGTCGCCGAGCCGCAACTGCGCCGCCGGCACTTCGTCCCAATTCGCGCCGTCCTTGTTGGCGAGGTTGGCGAGGCGCTTGGCGACCGCCTGGGTCTGCGTGGCGCGCAGGCTTGCCGCTTGCGCCTTGCCGCGCCCTTCGGCGACGGCTTC
>DATNJF010000199.1:0-6073 GCA_035604035.1 Allostellaceae bacterium
AGGGACTGCACGCAGCCATCGCATCGAGCATTATCTGCTGGTTCGGATAGCGCGCGCTGCCGACGAATAGTCGCGACGACATCGTTGTGCCGGCGATCAGAAACGGGTCGTTGGTCATGGCGCTATCCTAGCCGAATACCTCAGCCACCCTGCAACGGGCGGACAATCTCGATGGCGTCGCCGGCCTTGAGCGACGCCTCGTCCCAGCTGGCGCGGCGGACCACCGCGCCGTTGACCGCGACCGCCAGAAAACGCGCGCCGGGGTCAATCCCACGCGCGGCCAAAAGCTGCGCGATCGTCGCCGCCGCGACTTCCTCGTCGACGCCGTTGATCTTGAGCCGGGTCATTGCGCCGCCTCGGCGGCGAGCTTATTGAACCGCTGCGGGGCGAAGGGCCGCGCCATCTCCGGCAACCGTCCGCTCAGAATATAGTCGCTGACGACCGCCGCGCTGACCGGGGTCAGCAGGATACCGTTGCGGTGATGCCCGGTCGCGACGACCAGCCCGTCGATCCCGCTGGGCCCCAGCATCGGTGCATCGTCGCGCGAGCCGGGGCGGAAGCCGACCCAGGTCTCGACGACCGGCAATTCCTCGATCGTCGGCACCGCGCGCCAGGCGCCCTCGATCAGCGTCAGCATCCCGCCGGCAGTTATTGCCGTGTCGAAGCCGCGCTCTTCGACGGTACCACCGACGATCAGTCGACCGTCGTTGCGCGGCACCAGATAGCCACCGTTCGGCAGCCACACCACATGGCGGATCAGCGGCGCAACCTTATCCATCTGCAGCGCCAGCATCTGGCCCTTGATCGGGCGCACCGGCGGCAGATGGGGTGCCGGGATGCCGCCGATCTCGCGCGACCAAGCGCCGGCGGCGAGGACGACGATGTCGGCTTCGTCGCGGCCGCTCTCGGTCTCGACGCCACGAGCCCTGCCACCCGCAATCACCACTTCCTTGACCGCGCAATGCTCGTGCAGCTCAACCCCGGCGGCGCGGCAGGCGGCGATCAGCGCGCGGGTGAGGCAGCGGTTCTCGACCTGGTGATCGTTGCGGCTCAAGACAGCAGCGGCGATGCCGGGCTTCAGATGCGGCTCCAGCCGGCGCGCCTCGGCCGCGTTGAGCCATTCGAGATCGAGGCCTAACCCTTTCTGAAACTCGTAGGAATGGCGCAAGGTCTCGGCGTCGTCGCGGTTGAGCGCGACATTGAGGGTCCCCTCGCCGCGATACTCGACCGAGATGCCACTCGCGGCTTCGAGTTCGCGGGCGAAATCGGGCCATAGGCGCTGGCTTTCGAGCGTCAGCGGCAGCAGCGGCTCCTCGCCCGGCTCGGTCTCGATCGCCGCCGCCAGCATCCCCGCCGCGGCCCAGCTCGCGCCGCGCCCGGCCTCACCCCGGTCGTAGACCGCGACGCGGCAGCCCGCTTGCGCCAGCCGCCAGGCAATGCCCAGACCGATGACGCCGGCGCCAATGACGACAGTCTTCGGTCGAGCGGACGATAAAACGTTTGGTGCGGTGATGACGGACTCCCTCCACCGGGACTGGCCCGGCCAGGTTCAGTGGGTCTGTTCTCAGCCGCCCTATCGCTCGCGGGCAATCCCGCGCGCCGGGCAGCACCCCAGCCTCATGCCGATTTTTGGGCGGAGCCCGGGGCGATGCAAGGGTTTTCTTCGCCACATCGCGGTGCCAGGCGCAAAGCCCCGCGGGTTACGCTGCAAAAGTTCACCCGCAGCCTTGGCGCCGGTGGCGAGTGCACGGACACAAACATTGCAGAATGCGCGCCACTTACGCAGCGCGAAATTGACCGAGATCAACGTCTCGGCGTATATCCCCGCGCGCGATGACCGGGCGGTTGATCGCCGGCCGACTCCATGCGGTGTAGTGAAATAAACCGCACGACAATTCAGTAAAGTTGCGCATCCGTGCTGATTTACACAAGTCGTAGAAATCACCCCCAACCCAACCACGAGGACGAGTGGCCATGAATTTTACAAAATGCCGTACAGTCACTGCGGCGCTTCTTCTGGCGGTTGCTGGAGCAGCACCGGCAATGGCACAAAGCGACAATGGGCCATCGGTTGAGATCGAGACGACGTCGGTCGTAATCGGTATCGGCGGTCAGTCCGGCGAGGGCCTACTCAACCTGCCGAACCTCGGGACGAATTGTACCTACCCGTTCAAGGTCAGCGGGTTTGGCGCCGGCATTCAGGTTGCCGTTTCCAAGATATCCGCGGCCGGACCGATCAGGAACCTGACACGGCTAGAGGATTTCCCGGGGAATTATAGCGCCTCAGAGGGTCAGGCAACCGTAATCGCCGGCGCCGGCGCGATGTCGATGAAAAACACGGCAAACAACGTTCTCATCGACCTCACCTCGAAAACAGCGGGCCTCGGCTTGGGCATCGGCGCCTCAGGCCTGACGGTGAATATGCCCATTCCGCCGGCGACCGAGCCGCGGGCCTATGTGTTTGAATTCGGCTTCAACAAGAATTGGCTTAGCCTGGAAAACAAAAACAAGCTGAACCAGGTAATCAACGCCTGGAAGTGCCGGTTCGTGAGGATCGACGTGGCCGGTTACAGCGACACCACCGGCAAGGAAGCTAATAACCTCAACCTGTCGGAACTGAGAGCGAATGCCGTGCGCGATTACCTGGTGGGGGCCGGGGTCGTCTCGGCTCGCATCAACACGCACGTGGCCGGAGAACAGGATCTCCGGGTGCCGACGCCCAACGGCGTCCGCTTGCGCAGCAACCGCGTGGTTATTGTGACGATCCAGTAGCGCCATAACGAAAGCGCGTCCCGCTCCGGCGAGGACGCGCTTGACGCAACTGATCCCTTCCGGATGCACGGGCACCAATACCTCTGATTGCGATCGAAGATTAACGTTTCAGTTAGATTTAGTCCGCATCCTATCGACCACGCGCTCCCGTGGCGCGCTGCCCGCATGGGCATCCTCCCCTCAGCCTTGAGGCCGCTTTCGTAGCGGCCTCTTTTTTTGCCCGATAACGGGCGAGCCTGCGGCGCGCTATGATCGGGACAGGCCAGACGCAGGAGTGAGTCACGACGATGGTACGCACCGCACTCCGAGTCCTTGTCGTTGGCGTGTTGCTTCCCTGGAGCCATGCGGCGCCGGCCGACACTGCCTCGCCCCTCAAAACCGAAATCAACAGCTACATCCATCGCCTCGAGGCATCGACAGGAGGCCGGCTCCATTGGGATGACGCAGGCAGCTTTGAGGTCAAGGAAAGCGGCGACACCGCGACCGCCACGATCGCCAACGCAGCTCTGTCGTTTCGGAAGGAGCCGGGCGACCAAAAACCGATCGTCTCGGTCACGCTCGACCGGATCGAGATCCGGCGCGCGCCGGCCGCGACCGGAGCGAACCTCACCGAATATTTGATCTCGTTTCCGGCATCCTCGACGATCACGGGCAGCGACGGGACCGAAGTCACCGTCTCGCTGAAAGATGGTCGGATGAGCCTTGTGCTGGAAGCCCCCGGCGATCTCCAGCGCGCGATGACCCTCACCGTCGGCGGAGGCCGTGTCGAGCAGAAGGACCATAAGGACTATCTGGCCTTCGGGCCGCTCGCGTCGAGTTGGAAGATCGTCCGCACCGACAGCGGCGGCTGGCACGCTCCGCTCGATTTCGAACTCAAAGGCCTCGAGTTTCTCTTCGCCGACGCGGCGCTCGCCGGGGCGGTCGACCGCATGCTCTATGCCGGTGAGGCGGTTGGCCCGAGCCTCACCGAACTCGACGCGATGCGCGACAAGGTCGCCGAAATCCGCGAGCAGGACAGCCCGGAACAGAAGGTCGCCGGCTGGCTGGATCTGCTGCCGAAATTGGTTGCCGTCTTCAGCTCATCGAAGGGCGATCTGACTATCGAGAACATCACGGTCAAGAAACCCGACGGTGAAACCCAAGTGACGTTGAAGAAGGCAAATTTGGGCGGCGGGCTGAGCGGGCTCGATGGCGAAAAGGCGACGTTTTCCGTGAGCATCGGCTACGAGGGGCTGACGATCGCCCCATCGCTGCTTCCGGAAGTCCGGGTGCCGCAGCGCGGCGTGATCGATCTTGCTCTCGAGGACATCGCCACCAGCGCGCTACGTACGCTGGCTGAGGCGGGGAGCGAGGCCAAACCCGACGCGCCCGACGAGGTACGGCAGAAAGCGATCCAGCAGCGTACGGTCACGGCGATGTCGCTGAACCCGGTGCTGCGGCTACGCGAAGCCGCAATGGAATTCAAACACGTGAAGATCGCGGCCACCGGCGAAGCCAAACGCGCGCCACCGATGCCGGTCGGCTACTCCGCGACTGCCCAGATTGCGGTGCGCGGTTTCGATGCGCTGTCCGACATCGTGACCAGCAATTTGGGCCGCGCTTATCTGCCGCTGCTCAAGTTCATCGGCACGGCCGAGGCCGCTGCGGACGGGACTGCGGCCGTCAAATTCCACGTGACCTCGGGGTTTGGACAGACGATCGCCGTCAACGGCAGCAACCTTGCTGCTTGGTTCGACGCCCACGCCTCCAGCAGCCTGGGGTCAGCCCAGCTGAGCACGCTGCAACTCGCCGACCCGCCGATGACCGGCGATGATGTAAGCGCCGTGCAACAGGCTCTCCCCGCCGATAAGCGGGGAAGCCTGATTGCCGGCTCGTACGACACCGCGACGGCCCTCGCCGTGGCCCAGTTCCAGAAGGATTCCGGGCTCAATGTCGACGGCGTCGTCGACGCCAAGACCCGCGACAAGCTCGGCATCAAGCCGCCACCCCCACCACCGGCGCCGCAGCCGACTCCGCCGAAAAATTGACAGGCGCCAGGGCGCCAACTATCACCGCTCCGAGCAGGAGCGCGCGATGAACAAGATCTTTCCTGACGCCACGGCCGCCCTAGCTGGATTGCTGCACGACGGCATGACGATTATGGCCGGAGGGTTCGGCCTGTCCGGCATCCCCGAGAAGCTGATCGCCGAGATCAAATCGTCCGGCGTCTCGGGCCTCACCGTCATCTCAAACAATGCCGGGATCGACGGCGCCGGGCTCGGCTTGCTGCTCGAGACGCGGCAGATCAAGAAGATGATCTCGTCCTATGTCGGCGAGAACAAGCTCTTCGCCGACCTTTACCTGAAAGGCGAGCTGGAGCTGGAGTTCAATCCGCAGGGCACGCTCGCCGAGCGCATCCGCGCCGGGGGCGCCGGAATCCCCGCCTTCTTCACCAAGACTGGGGTCGGCACCCTTGTCGCCGAGGGCAAGGAGACGCGCGAGTTCGACGGTCAGACCTATATCCTGGAGCGCGGCCTCGCCGCCGATCTGGCGATCATCCATGCCTGGAAAGCCGACACCGAGGGCAACCTCGTGTTCCGCAAGACCGCACGCAACTTCAATCCGGTTATGGCGACGGCCGGCCGGGTCACCGTCGCCGAAGTCGAGCACCTGGTTCCGGCCGGGCAGATCGACCCCGACCAAATCCACACCCCCGGCATCTTCGTGCAGCGCATCGTCCACTACGACCACTACGAAAAGCGCATCGAGCAGCGTACCGTGCGCAAGCGCGGCTAGCCAAAGGAGCCTCCCATGCCCTGGACCCGCGATGAGATGGCGCAGCGCGCCGCCCTTGAGCTGAAGGACGGGTTCTATGTCAATCTCGGCATCGGTATACCGACGCTAGTGTCGAATTACATCCCGAGCGGCATCATCGTTCAGCTGCAGAGCGAGAACGGCATGCTCGCCATGGGGCCGTTCCCTTACGACGGCGACGAAGACCCCGACCTCATCAACGCCGGCAAGCAGACCATCACCGAATTGCCGACGACGAGCTATTTCGACAGCGCGCAATCCTTCGGCATGGTGCGCGGCGGGCATATCGACCTGTCGATCCTCGGCGCGATGCAGGTGGCCGAGAACGGCGACCTCGCTAACTGGATGATCCCCGGCCGGATGGTCAAGGGGATGGGCGGGGCAATGGATCTGGTCGCCGGGGTGAAGCGGGTCGTGGTCCTGATGGAGCACACCGCCAAGGACGAGCCAAAGCTCCTCCGTCGCTGCACCTTGCCGCTGACTGGCGCCGGCGTTGTGGACATGGTGA
>DATNJF010000200.1:0-11106 GCA_035604035.1 Allostellaceae bacterium
TCGGCGGCGAGCGGGTGAAGGACGTCACCCGGCACAAGGGGCTGGCCGGCGGGGCCAAGGCGATCGCCTCGCTCTACGACCTCCAGCACGACCCCAAGCTGAAGAAGGTGATGACCTACAAGTCGCCCTCGTCGGGCGACCGGGTCGGGCGCTCGTTCGCCAACCCCAAGACGCGCGAGGAGTTGGAGACGCGCACGAGCATGATGCTCAACTGGGCGCGCACCACCAACGGCATGATGGGCCGCTCGCCCGATTTCATGAACGTGACCTTCGCGGCCTGGGGCGCTGCGGCCGATTTCTTTGGCGAGAAGCGGCCCGAATTCGGCGACAACATGCGCCGCTATGTCGAGCATCTGCGCGAGAACGACGTTTGCCTGACTCACGCGCTGATCAATTTTCAGCGCAGCCGCAACGCCACGGGCATGTTCAATCTGCAGGAGGGCACCGCGCTCGAGGTCAAGAAAGAGACCTCGGCGGGCGTCGTCGTGCACGGCGCGCGCATCCTGGCGACCCTGGGGCCGCTCTCGGACGAGATCGCGGTCTATTCGCCGCGCCTCGCCCGCCACAGCGACGACCATTCGACGTTTGCGATGAGCTTCTCGATCGACTGCGGCACGCCGGGCCTCAAATTCCTCTGCCGCGACAGCTTCGACCTCGGCCGCTCGCATTTCGACGCGCCCTTGGCCTCGCGCTTCGAGGAGATGGACTGCATCGTCTTTTTCGACAACGTGCTGGTGCCGTGGGAGCGGGTGTTCCTGCTCTACGATGTCGACCGGCTCAATCAGGTGCCGCACGTCACCCATTCGACCGCGCATTCGGCGCATCAAGGCGCGGCGAAGAACCTCGCCAAATGCGAGTTCGTGCTGGGGTTGGCGCTGCTGATGACGGAAGCGCTGGGCAATTCGCATCTGCCGCATACCGAGGAGCGGATCGGCGAATTGATGCTCTACACCGAGCTGATGCGCTCGTGCATGCGCGCCGCCGAGGCCGACGCCGAGCTCGACCGCTGGGGCGTGATGGCGCCGGCGATCCTGCCATCGGAATCGACGCGCAATTTGATGATGACCGCCTATCCGCGGATGGTCGAAATCCTGCAATTACTGGGGTCGTCGAGCTTTTTGCTGACCCCGAGCGAGAAGGATTTCGCCGGGCCGCTCGCGCCGCAGATCGAACAATATCTGGCGACCGACAAGCTCGCGGCGAAAGACCGGGTGAAGCTGTTCCGCCTCGCCTGGGATGTCGCCGGCAGCGCCTTCGGCAGCCGGCAGGAACTCTACGAGCGGTTTTTCGCCAGCGACCCGCTGACCCGGGCGCGGGCGATGGCGGCGGTCTACCCGAAGGGGCAGGTGATGGAGCGGGTCTTGGACTTCCTGGGGAAGAGCGAGGAGGCGTGATAGAATCACGCCAAGGTTTTCAATCTGAAAGCGAGGACACAATGGCCAAGCGACCGATGTATCTGGGACACGTCAACATCTACGTGCGCAACGCCGAGAAATCGAAGGCGTGGTACGAGAATTTACTGGGCCTGCATTGCTACGAATACCGGCCGGGCTGGGCCGCGTTTATGTCGGCCGACGAGGAGCAGTCGCACGAGGTCGCGGTGATGCAGCTGGGCGACGACGCGCCGCTGCAGCAGCGCCGGCAAGTCGGGCTCAACCACATGGCCTGGCGCGTCGAGAGCCTCGACGACCTCAAGGAATTCTACGGCCGCATCAAGGAGCAGAAGCAGCCGATCGACCACATCGCCGATCACGGCATTTCGCTCGGCATCTATCTGCGCGATCCGGACGGCAACGGCGTCGAGGTGTACTACGAGATGCCGCGCGCCGAGTGGCCGGTCGATTACCACGTGTTCAGCCGCGACAAGGTCGGCCGCGGCCGCTTCCCGGGTCCGTGGGACGCCGAAATGGTCGAGCAGCTGCCGGTGCCGCAGCCCGAACCCGCCGCGGCGGAGTAGAGTAAAGCCCCTCACCTCGACCCTCTCCCCGCTCGCGGGGAGAGGGAGCGCGCTGTTGCCAAATTCCCTCGCCCCGTTTACGGGGAGAGGGTGCCTCGCGTAGCGAGGCGGGTGAGGGGCAAGTGAGATGAGAAACCACAAGATCGCGGCGCTGGGCGGCGACGGCATCGGCCCGGAGGTGGTCGAGGCCGGGCTTGAGGTGCTTTCCGTCTGCGCCGAGCGCGACAGCGGCTTCGGGCTCGATGTCGAGCGCTTCGATTGGGGCTCGGACTACTACCGCAAGCACGGGGTGATGATGCCGGCGGACGGCGCCGACCGGCTGCGGGGGTTCGACGCGATCCTCTTCGGCGCGGTCGGCGCGCCCGGCATCCCCGATCACATCACCTTGTGGGGGCTGCGCCTGGCGATCTGCCAGCCGCTCGATCAGTACGCCAATGTCCGCCCGACCCGCATCCTGCCGGGGATCACCAGCCCGCTGCGCCATGTTTCGGGGCCGGAGCTCGATTGGGTGATCGTGCGCGAGAATTCGGAGGGCGAATACGCCGGAGTCGGCGGCCGGGTACACCAGGGGATGGCGATCGAGGCCGCCACCGACGTCTCGATGATGACGCGGGCGGGGGTGACGCGCATCTTCCGTTTCGCCTTCGCGCTCGCCCGCTCGCGGCCGCGCAAGCTGCTGACCGTGGTCACCAAGTCGAACGCGCAGCGTCACGCGATGGTGATGTGGGACGAGATCGCCGCCGAGGTGGCGAAGGAATTTCCCGACGTCACCTGGGACAAGATGCTGGTCGATGCGATGACGATGCGAATGGTGATGAAGCCGCGGACCATCGACACGATCGTCGCAACCAACCTGCACGCCGACATCCTCTCCGACCTCGCGGCGGCGCTGGCCGGGTCGATCGGCATCGCGCCAACCGCCAACCTCAACCCCGAACGCACCGCGCCGTCGATGTTCGAGCCGATCCACGGCTCGGCGTTCGACATCGCCGGCAAGGGCATCGCCAACCCAATCGGCACGTTCTGGACCTGCGTGATGATGCTGGAGCATATCGGCGAGAAGCCGGCGGCCGAACGGCTGATGCGCGCGGTCGAGCGAGTCACCGCCGACAAGTCGCTGCACACGCCCGATCTCGGCGGCAGCGCGACCACGGCGCAGGTCACCGCGGCAGTGTGCGACGCGCTGCGCCGGGCGAACGACTGAAGCTCCCCAAGCCGGTCTATAAAATTCACCTCCCCCGGGCTTGACCCGGGGGTCTACGTCTTATTGGCTAGGGCACGGGAAGGTGACGTGGATGGCGGGATCAAGTCCGGCCAAGGGCATTAGAGGAGGAAACGATGGCAGCCCCAGCACCTGTTTCGCCGACCGGGCATTTCACGCCGAGAACCGATTGGCTGGCGCGGCATGTCGAAGAAATCCTCGAACCCGATCTGCCGATCGTCGATCCGCACCATCATCTGGTCGAGCGGCCCGAGACCGGGCGCTATCTGCTGCCGGAACTGCTGGCCGATACCAATAGCGGCCACAACATCATCGCGACGGTCTATCTCGAATGGCTGTCGATGTACCGCGCGAGCGGCCCTACCGAGATGAAGCCGGTCGGCGAGGTCGAGTTCGCCAACGGGGTCGCGGCGATGGCGGCGAGCGGCACCTACGGCAAGACCAAGGTGTGCGCCGGCATTGTCGGCTTGGCCGATCTGGCGCTGGGCGGCGCGGTCGAAAAGGTATTGGAGGCGCAGATCGCGGCTGGAGGCGGCCCGGGCGGGCGGTTCAAGGGCATCCGCTACATCTCCGCCACCGACCCCGATCAGGCGGAATGGGGTTCGCCGGTATCGCGGCCGCCGGGCATGCTGATGCAGCCCAAGGTGCGCGAGGGCTTCGCCAAGCTCGCGCCGCTCGGTCTCGTCTTCGACTCCTTTATGTTTCACCCGCAGATCGGCGATCTGATCGACCTCGCCCGCGCCTTCCCCGAGACGCCGATCGTGCTCGACCATGTCGGTGGCGCGATCGGGCTCGGCCGCTACAAGGGCAAGCGCGACGAGGTGTTCGCCGAATGGAGCGCGCGCATCAAGGAGCTAGCGGCTTGCCCGAACGTGCATATCAAGCTGGGCGGGCTCGGCATGCGCGTGTTCGGCTTCGATGTGCACGAGCGACCGGAGCCGCCGAGCTCGGAGACGCTGGCCGGGCTGTGGCAGCCCTATATCGAGACCTGCATCGCCGCGTTTGGAGCGGACCGCGCGATGTTCGAGAGCAACTTCCCGGTCGACAAGGGCAGCGGCAGCTATCAGGTGTTCTGGAACGCGTTCAAGCGCATCGCCGCCGGCTGTTCGGTCAGCGAGAAGGCGGCGCTGTTTGCCGGGACCGCGAGCAAGTTCTATCGGCTTAGTTAGCCTTTGCCGCCTTGCGCGGCGTGCCGGACGAGGTTTTGAGGCTCGCCGGATCGACCCCGAGCGAGGCGGACGCCTCGACGATGCGCTTGCGCAGCATCGGCAGCCAGGCCGCGTCGTCGGGCGAGGCGGCTTCGAGGTCGACCCATTCCTGCAACGCTTTTTTGGTATCGCCCGCCTGGAAATCGGCGAGCGCAAGGTAAAAGCGCGAGCGCGGCGCGGCTTCGGGATCGGCGAGCGCGATCTTGAACGCCTGCACCGCCTCGGGGGACACGGTGCCGCCGGCGGCCATGACCTGCGCCTCACCCCAATCGCCGACGATCACCGGACGCTGGTTGGAGAGCTCGGCGGCGTGGCGATAGGCCTCGGCGGCGTCGATATAGCGGCCGAGATCGAGTTCGGTGCGGGCAAGCAGCAACCAGCCCTTGAGGTCGTCGGGGTGAGCGGCGAGGTGCGCCTCAAGCTGTTCTAGCGCCGCGGCGATGTCGAGATGCGGGCCGGCGGCGACGGCGTCGTGTGGCTCGTCGGGCAGGCTAGGCGATCCAAGGTCCCAGTAGAGAGTCCAGGCGGCGAACGGCACCAGCACGATCGCCGCGATGGCGAAGGCCAGCGGCGCATGCGAAGCGGCGGCCTGCCCAGTGGTCGGGTTCAAGGCCAGGATGCGCCGGCCGATCTCGGCCTTCGCCGCCTCGGCGTCGCCCGGGTCGAGCACGCCGCGACCGACATCGCGCTCGATCTCGGCAAGCTGGTCGCGGTAGACCGCGAGATTGTAGGCGTCGCGCGAGGCACCTGTGCGGCGGCGCCAGATCAGCGGCCCGATCAGCAGCGCCACCGCCAGAACCGTCATGGCGAGGAACGCGAGGGCCAGCCCCATTCTCATGGCTCTGCCTTGTCGTCGAGCATCTGCGCGAGTCGTTGCCGCTCATCATCACTGAGCGGCGGCGCAGCGGCTTTTCGCGCCTGACGGCGCAGATAGCGGCCGATACCCCCTATCCCGAGCAGCAGGATTACCGCCGGCCCGCCCCACAGCAGCCAAGTATCGAGCTGGAACGGTGGCTTCAGCAGCACATAATCGCCGTAACGCGAGCGGATATAGGCGATGACCTGGGCGTTGCTGTCGCCGGCGGTGAGACGTTGGCGCACCAACGCGCGGATGTCATGGGCGAGGTCGGCGTCGCTGTCGTCGACCGACTGGTTGCGGCACACCAGACAACGGAGTTCCTTGCCGATGTCGCGCGTCCGCGCCTCCAATGCCGGGTCGGGCAGCACTTCGTCGGGGCGGACCGCATGAGCGGGCACCGGCGCCAGCGCCGCCAACAGCAACAGCGCAAAAAGCCAGACCCTCATTGCCCAAACCTGGCGATGAGCGGCAGGATGGTCTTGTCGATATCGGCCTGGGAGAGCGGGCCGACATGCTTGTAGCGGATGCGGCCGGCGCCATCGACGAGGAAAGTCTCGGGGACGCCGTAGACGCCCCAGGCGATGCCGACTTGCCCGTCATCGGCGCCGATCTGCGTGTAGGGGTTGCCGAGTTCGGTCAGCCAGTCGGCGGCGGCCTTCGGCTTGTCCTTGTAGTCGATGCCGTAGACCGGAACGCGCTTCAGCGCGGCGAAGGCGGAGAGCGCCTTGTGCTCCTCGCGGCACGGCACGCACCAGGAAGCGAAGACATTGACAAGGCTGACCCCGCCCTTGAGATCGGCGGTCGATAACCCCTTGTTGCTGCCGGGCAGCGGCGGCAGGTCGAATTGCGGCGCCGGCTCGTCGATCAGCGGCGAGGGGAGCACCTCGGGGTCACGGCTAAGCCCGATATAGAACCCCGCCGCCATCAGCGCAAACACCGCGACCGGCAACAGATAGAGCCAGCGCCGCATCCTATTCAGCGGGCGCCGGCACCGCGGCGTCGCGCTGGGCACGGCGCGGGGCGCCGACCCGGTGACGCCGGTCACTGAGCGAAACCAAGCCGCCGAACGCCATCACCGCCGCACCGAGCCAGATCCATGGCACCAGCGGGTTGTAATAAAGCCGCAGCGTATAGCCGCCCTTGCCGTCGGGGTCGCCGATTACCGCATAGACGTCGGCCAGTAAATTTGTGCGGATTGCGACATCGGTCTGGCCGCCCTTCTCGAGCGGGAAGAAGCGCTTCTCCGGGTGCATCGCGGCGATCACCTTGTCGCCTTTCAGCAGGCGGAGATCGGCGCGGGTGGCGACGTAGTCGGGCCCGCGCACCTGGCTGATCTCGTCAAGCGCTATCCGGTAGCCGGCAAGCTCGACCGCCTCGCCCGGCCGCACATTGGCGATCTTCTCGACGCTCCATGCCGAGGAGCCGGTGATGCCAGCGACCACCACCGCCATTCCGGCATGAGCCAAGGTCATCCCCCAGGTGGCGCGCGGCAGGCGCAGCGCGCGGCGCAGGCTCTGACCGAGCGGCTCGGCGAAGAGGTGGATGCGCTCGGCCCACTCGACGATGACCGCGGCGAGGATCCAGGCGGCGAGCGCCAGGCCGCAGGCGGCGCCGAGCGACGAGGCGCCCATCAGCATCAGCACCATCACCGCCGCGCCGGCCGCGATCGCGAAGGCAAGCTTCAGGCGCTGCAGCGCGGCGAAGAGGTCACCCCGTTTCCACGACAAGAGCGGTCCCACCGCCATCGCGATCAGCAGCGGCACCATGATCGGGATAAAGGTCATGTTGAAGAAGGGCGGTCCGACCGACACTTTCTGATGCGCGACGACATCGAGGAACAGCGGGTAAAGCGTGCCGATCAGCACCGTCGCGGCGGCGGTCGACAGCAGCAAATTGTTGAGCAGCAGCCCGCCTTCGCGCGAGATCGGCGCGAAGAGGCCGCCGCCTTGCAGGGTCGGCGCACGGATCGCGAAGAGCAGCAGCGCGCCGCCGGTGGCGATCCCAAGCAGCGCCAGGATGAAGACGCCGCGCAGCGGGTCGGAGGCAAAGGCGTGGACCGAGGTCAGGACGCCGGAGCGCACCAGAAAGGTGCCGATCAGCGACAACGAGAAGGTGAGGATCGCCAGCAGGATGGTCCACGCCTTCAGCGTGTCGCGCTTCTCGACGACGATCGCCGAATGGAGGAGGGCGGTGCCGATAATCCACGGCATGAACGAGGCGTTCTCGACCGGGTCCCAGTACCACCAGCCGCCCCAGCCGAGCGTGTAGTAGGACCACCAGCTGCCCATCGCGATGCCGATGGTGAGCGCGCACCACGCGGCCAGGGTCCACGGCCGCACCCAGCGCGCCCAGGCCGGATCGACCCGGCCTTCGATCAGCGCGGCGATCGCGAAGCAGAACGAGATCGAAAAGCCGACATAGCCGGCATAGAGACAGGGCGGGTGAAAGGCGAGGCCGCGGTCTTCGAGAATCGGGTTGAGGCCGTTGCCGTCGGCCGGGACGGGATCGAGCCGCAGAAACGGGTTTGAGGCGAAGAGGATGTAGATGAGAAACCCGGCGCCGATCATCGCCTGCACCGACAGCACGCGGGCGCGCAATTCGGGCGGCAAATTGCCGCCGAAGAGGGCCACCCCAGCGCCGAACAGCGCCAGCATGAACACCCACAGCAGCATCGACCCCTCGTGGTTGCTCCAGACGCCGGTGATCTTGTAAAGCAGCGGCTTGGCGACGCTCGAATTGGCGGCGACGTTGAGCAGCGAAAAATCCGACACCGCGTAGGCGTGCATCAGCGACAGGAACGCGGTCGCGATAAAGACGAACTGCGCCACCGCCGCCGGCCGCGCCAGCGCAATCAAGGCCGAATCGCCGCGCCAGGCGCCGTAAAGCGGCACGACGATCTGCACCGCGGCGATGCACAGCGCGAGCACCAGGGCGAAATGCCCGATCTCGTCGATCATGGAGTGCGGCTCTGCGAAGTCTGCATCAGTCGATTATCGCAGATGCGGCGCGTGGCCCCAAATCCGGGGGTGTCGCAGGCCGGCAGTTGCGCCAGCACGAAGGGTTGCAGTTTTGAACTAAATGTGCAAAATTGCACCGAATGATCAAAACGGAACAACTATGACGCCGATGATTCCTCCCGCAAAACGCTTTGCCCCCGGCGGCCGGGTTTACGTTCAAGCGCAGCAGGTTTGGCTCATCCTTGTTGCCTTCGTGATGCGGAGGCAGATTGGAGACCCCGAAACCATCACCTATGGCGATCTTGCCCTCAAGATGGGCTACTCGACCCGAAAAGCCGCCATAATGCTCGGGCGTCCGCTCGGCATTATCGCTGAGTATTGTCGGATTAACCAATTGTCGATGCTGAATACTATCGTTGTCGATACGACCGGCGTCCCAGGCTCAGGCGTAATTCTCAGCAAAGGCCACACGCTGCGGCAAGATCAAGCTGATGTATACAAAATGGACTGGTTTAGTGTTCGAGTTCCAACAACTGGAACGTTTCGCAAGGTGTGGGAGGCTTTTTTCTCAGAGAGCTAAGGTGGTCGGCCTCATTTCGCCGCGACCGTCTCCCGGACGCGGCGGGAGGGCGCGGCGGACGCACCCGGCGGGCGGTTGCCCTTGGCCAGCACCGCCTCGAGCCCGGTGCGAATCTCGGCGAGCTTGTCGGGGTGCTCGACCTGATGACCGAACAGGTTCTTGACGTAAAACACGTCGACGACCTTCTCGCCATAGGTCGAAATCTTGGCGCTGGAGATTTGCAGGTTGAGCCGGGTCAGCTCGTGCAGCAGGCCCGGTCGATCGAATGGTATTTCAAAGCCCAGCCGGTTGCCGACTTCGTCCGCGATCTATTCGACAAGCGAGACCTTCCGATAATCGTGATCTACGCGCCGCAGCCGGAGTAGAGACGATGAGCGAGTTTTTGGGTTACCTGATCCAGGCCTATTGGGGACCGCGCCGGGAGACCCCCGCGCATTTGGGGCAGCGCTTCTGGAAGATGCTGCAGACGTTGAGTGCCGTGAACCCGGCGTTCAATGGTTGGAAGTTTATAGGCACCGATACGTTTTGGCCTCTCCCGTCAGGTCCTGGTAACGATTTGACGCGCCTCATCGCGAACGGCGTGGCCACCGCCGACGATGGGGACCCGACGCCTATCTACGGCTATCACTTTGGCGCCAGTGCACGGGCAGGCTCGAAGACGTCGGTCACTCTCGTCATTCAAGCGGGTTTTTACGCGCCGAATCCGCCGTACTTCGCAAACACCGCCGAACTGCAGACGCAGCCGATCAACGAGCACAACGCTGCTCTAGTTACACTGGCGATTTTCAAAGCGGCGTTAGTCGCCATCGCCGAGGCCTGGGACGCAACATGGTGTGCAGCTTACCCATCGGACATTATCTCGCTGTGGCCGAACCGGATCGCTGTCGGCCGGCCGATGTTCAAGATGGCGTGGATCACCTATCTGTCGCCCCGCTCTGCGCCGATGGTGACACCCCCAGCCTCGGCGATTGTCGAACATACAGCGCAAGGCGGCATCGTCATGGCAGCTACCGAGGATCGCTTTGATGTCACCAATCCCGCTCATCTCGCCGTCGCGCGGGAGATCGAGGCGGCAATCGCCCCGGTTAACGCATTGCCTTGGCCACCGGACGCGACGCCGGGGTAGGTAAAATGGCACGCGGGCTCGGATGGGAGCGGGATCTCACTTCGCCGCCACCGCCTCCTTGACGCGCCGCGCAGGCGCGGCGGCGGGGGCCGGCGGGCGGTTGCCCTTGGCCAGCACCGCCTCGAGCCCGGCGCGAATCTCGGCGAGCTTGTCGGGGTGCTCGACCTGATGGCCGAACAGGTTCTTGACGTAAAACACGTCGACCACCTTCTCGCCGTAGGTCGAAATCTTGGCGCTGGAGATTTGCAGGTTGAGCCGGGTCAGCTCGCGGGTCAGCTCGTGCAGCAGGCCCGGGCGGTCGCGACCGTTGACCTCGACGACGGTGTGGGTGCGGCTCGCCTGGTTGTCGATGAGGACGCGCGGCGGCACGGTGAAAACGCTGGTGCGGCTCTGGATCGCCGGCGGGCGCGCCAGCTCGCGATCGGCGCTGACATCGCCGGTCAGCACGTTCTCAAACATCACGGAGAGCTTGGCGAGCTTGTCGGCGCGCTCGATCGGGCCGCCGTCATGGTCCTGCACCCAGAACGTATCGAGCGCCATGCCGTTGGACATGGTCATGATCTTGGCGTCAACGATGTTGGCGCCGCACATCGCCAGCGCCCCGGCGATGCGCGAGAAGAGGCCCGGGTGGTCGGCGGCGTAGAGTGTCACCTCGGTGACAGCGCGTTGCGGGTCGATGCGCTTCTCGACGGTCAGCGGCGCGGCGCTGCGGTCGGCCTCGCGCATGAGCCGGGCGTGGCGGGCATGGGTCTCGGCATCGAGCGAGAGCCAATAGAAGGGATAGCCGCGAGCGACAAAGGCGGCAAACTCGTCGTCGGTGAAGTCGGGCAATAGGCCGCGCGCCGCCGCCTGCGCCGCGGCGATCCGCGAATCGCGCGCGCCCACGGTGAGGCCGCCCGAGATCACATCCCAGGCGCTGTGGTAGAGCTCGCGCAAGAGCGCCGCCTTCCAGCCGTTCCACACTTTGGGGCCGACCGCGCGGATATCGGCGACGGTCAGCACCAGGAGCAGCTTCAGGCGCTCGGGCGACTGCACCCGTTCGACAAAATTCTGGATCGTCTGCGGATCGCTGAGGTCGCGCTTGAAGGCGATGCTGCTCATCAGGAGGTGCCAGCGCACCAGCCAGGCGACACTCTCCGTTTCCTCGTCGGTGAGCCCCAGCCGCGGCCCCAGGCTCAGCGCGATCTTCTCGCCCAG
>DATNJF010000201.1:0-12518 GCA_035604035.1 Allostellaceae bacterium
GCCGCCGTCGCCGCCGCCGCCGCCGCCGTCACCGCCGCCGCCGCCGCCGCACGCGCACCATCATCACCACGATCATGATCACGACGACCACAAATTCGCCCACCACCATCGTCATCATCACGATGACGACGACAATAAGTATTGCCACGACGACAATCGCCATCACGACCACGATCGCGATCATGATCATTTAGCGTGGCGCGATCATGATGAGCACCGCGATCACGACGACCATCGCGACCGTGATCATCTAGCGTGGCGCGACCACGACGAGCACCACGATCGCGACAACCACCGCGACCGTGATCACCTAGCGTGGCGCGATCACGACGATCGCGATCATGACCGCGATCACGGGCCGCATCACTGGGCGTGGAACGACAAGGGCGAGAAGCATTTCTCCGATGCCGCCGCGTCAGACGTGTCGGGCGGCTCCGGTCCGCACGAGAAGCATCATTTCGCGTGGCGCGATCATGATGAGCACCGCGACCGCGACGACCATCGCGACCGTGATCACCTAGCGTGGCGCGATCACGACGAGCACCGCGATCGTGACGACCATCGCGACCGCGATCCTCTAGCGTGGCGCGATCACGACGATCGCGATCATCACCGCGATCGCCACGACCACCACGATTGGGCGCGGGACGATGACGACCGCCATCACGGGCCGCATCACTGGGCGTGGAACGACAAGGACGAGAAGCATGTCACCGATGCCGCCGTGGTGTCGGGCGGCTCCGGTCCGCACGAGAAGCATCATTTCGCCCACGACGATCACGACCGCGACCATCGTGATCGCGATCACTGGGCATGGCGCGACCACGACGAGCACCGCGACCGTGATCACCTAGCGTGGCGTGACCACGACGAGCACCGCGACCGCGATCATTTCGCGTGGCGTGACCACGACGAGCACCGCGACCGTGATCATCTAGCCTGGCGCGACCACGACGAGCACCGCGATCACGACGACCATCGCGACCGCGATCATCTAGCGTGGCGCGATAATGACGATCGCGATCATCACCGCGATCGTGATCATCACGACCACGAAGTCGTCTGGAACGAGCATCACGATCACGACAGGGACGGCAAGGACGGGCCGCACCATCTCGACCACTACGCGTGGAACGAGCACGACCACGACGATCATGGCAAGGACGCCAAGGGCGGGCCGCATCGTGGGGACGAGGACGCCTGGCACCTGCACCACGAATACAAGATCACGCAGTGGCACCCGAGCCACGACGAGGCGCACGACCCGCACTCGGGCAACCTGGCACAGGCCGGGCCGTCCAGCTACTCCGGCTTCGACCAATACGTGCTGCACGGCGCGCCGAATGGCCAACAGCACATCGATCCGAAGTGGAACGAGCACGCGGATTTGCACCAGCTCGCGCTCAACCACATCCATGACGCGATCCAGCACCCGATCCAGCAGTCGTGGCAGCAGCACTTGCCGCAATGGGCCGCGACGGATCATGCCTCTGTTCAGGGCGGGCCGGCCCATGGCGGACCGGGTCATGGCGGACCGGCGCACCCCTAAGCCTGATCCAGGCGTTGCGAGACGAGGGGCGCGTCCTCGGGTAAGCTGAGCCCATGATGTGGCTCCGGCGATACGTCAGCAGGAACCTGCACTATCTGGTCCCGCTGCCGATCATGCTCGTGGCGTTGGTTCTGTGGGTGCGCGAGCCAGCCGCGCTGGTGCAATTCCGGCTGCACGTCTTCGACGAGTTCCTGCGGTTGAAGCCGCGGGTCTATGAGCCGACCCCGGTGCGTATCGTCGATATCGATGACGATAGCCTCGAGCAGTTCGGGCAATGGCCGTGGCCGCGCTCGCTACTGGCGAAGTTGGTGACCCAGCTCGACAAAATGGGCGCCGCCGCCATTGCCTTCGATATCCTATTCCTTGAGCCCGACCGCACGACGCCGTCACGAATTGTCAGCGAAATGAATGAGATCGGCGCCGATGATCCAATCGTCGCGCGGTTCAAGGAATTGCCCGACCACGACCAGCTCTTTGCCGACGCGGTCAAACAAGGTCATGTCGTGCTTATCTTCGCGCTGCGTAGCAAGGCGCGGGACCGGCTTCCCCAGGTCAAAGCGAGCTTCTCGAACGCCGGCGACGATCCGCGGCCGTGGATCCCTCACTTCGCCGGTGCCGCAAGCGATCTCAACCTGCTCGAAGCGGCGGCCGCCGGTAATGCCTTTGCCGATATTCTCCCTGAAGCCGACGGCATCGCGCGTCGCGTCCCGCTGCTCGTGATGGTGGGCCGCGAGCTCTACCCGTCGCTCTCGCTCGACGCGCTGCGGGTGGCGCAGGGCGCGCACGGGTTCATCGTCAAGTCGACCGGCGCCAGTGGGGTGATGTCGTTCGGCGAGCACACTGGCCTCAATGCCATCAAAGACGGCCGGATCGTCGTGCCGACCGGCTCCGACGGCACGATATGGATCCATTACACGCCGCATGAGCCGAGCCGCTTTGTCTCGGCCGCCAAAATCATCGACGGCAAGGTCGATCCCGGCCTCATCAAAGACAACATCGTCATTATCGGCACGACCGCGGAGGGTCTGAAGGAGTACCGACCGACGCCGCTCGATTCGGCTGAGTCTGGCGCCGAAGTCCACGCCCAGCTGATCGAGCAGATGCTGCTGGGCGACAATATCGGGCGGCCCGACTGGGCGCGCGGCGCCGAGGTGCTCTTCATGCTTGGTATCGGCATCGGCTTGTTGTTGTTGCTGCCACGCGTCGGCGCGCGCTGGACCGGACTGGTCGCCCTCGCCGGCATCGCGCCGGCGATCGTCGGCTCGTGGTACGCCTACACCGACCACAATTGGCTGCTCGACCCGGTCTTCCCGTCACTGGTCGGGATCCTGGTTTATCTGTCGTCGTCGGCGGTGCTGTTCTTGCGCACCGAGACCGAGCGCCGCCATGTGCGCCATGCGTTCGGCCGCTACCTTGCCCCAGCGGTCGTCGAGCAGCTGGCCGAGCATCCTGAGCGCCTAACCCTGGGTGGCGAGATGCGCGACCTGACGATCATGTTCAGCGACATTCGCGGCTTCACGACAATATCCGAAGGACTCGACGCGCACGCGCTGACGAGCTTCCTCAACCGCTATCTGACGCCGATGACCGACGTGATCCAGTCGAACCAGGGCACCGTGGACAAATATATGGCCGACGGGATCATGGCGTTCTGGAACGCGCCGCTCGACGATCCGCAGCATGGCGAGCATGCCTGCCGCGCCGCGCTGGCGATGCGCTCCGAGCTCGCGCGCCACAATACCCTTTGGCGCGCCGAAGCAGAGGCGGCAGGCCACGATTACAAGGAGGTGCGCGCCGGGATCGGACTCAATACCGGGCCCTGCGTTGTTGGCAACCTCGGCTCGCTGCAGCGGTTCGATTACTCAGTGTTGGGAGACCCGGCGAACGTCGCCTCGCGTCTCGAAGGCCAGACCAAGACCTATCATGTCGATATCATCATCGGCGAGCTGACCGCCGATCAGGTGCGCCATTTCGCGCTCCTGGAAATCGACCTGATCCAGGTCGTCGGCAAGACCCTGCCGGTGCGTATCTTCTTCCTGCTCGGCGACGAGACGATACGTGGCACCGAGGTCTTCACCGCATTGGAAGGCGCGCATGACGCGATGATCGCCGCGTACCGGACGCGGCAATGGGACGCGGCGCTCGAGCATCTCGAATCGTGCCGCTCCCAGGCGCCCGAAAGCATCCAAGGCGTCTATGAGCTCTATGAAGACCGCATCACCAATCTGCGCGCCGATCCGCCGCCTGCCGATTGGGACGGCGTTTTTGCCGCGGAAACCAAATAAGCCATCGCGTGATGCCGGGCGGCGCCTGGAACACGGCTTAAGGAGCTGCGGATGTCGATAGCAGAAACCTCCACCCAGCCGACGCATAAGCCGACGCTGCTCGACTGGCCCGAACAGCGCTTCCCGCTGAAGCTCGATGTCGAGATCCGCAAGGTGCGCGACCTGTTTCGCGCCGCGACGCGCAATCAGTGGGACCCGCGCACCGATATCGACTGGTCGGCGCTCGAAGGGCTCGACATCGACGACGAGCATCGCCACGCGGCGCGGATGTATTGGAGCCGGCGCGCCTGGTCGGAATACGGCGCGATCTCGGAAAGCCCGGCGCTTCTCATTCGCTTCTGCGAGGAAAAGCGCGAGCCGGACCTGCGCTATTTCTTCACCATCCGCACCCAGGAGGAATCGCGCCACGCCGAAGCCTGCTATCTGATGGCCCAGCATCTCGGCGGCTATATCCAGCAGCCGGCCCTCCATGATTTCCAAAAATCGGTGGCGACGCACGGGGTGCGCAAGATGGCGCTCGACCCCGAGACGCCACTGGAGGCGATCATCGCCGCCTTGGTCTGCGCCGCCGAGGAGGTTGCCTTCGACGTCTTCCGCCATTTGGTAGAGATCACCCCGAACAAGGCGGCGAACCAGGTGCTGCGCAGCATCATGCGCGACGAGGTGCGGCATTGCGGGTTCGGCTGGGCCTATCTCGAACATCGCATCCCGCGGATGGCCCGGGCCGAGATCGATGTCTGCGAGGAGGCAGTCATCACCATGATCCGCGATGTCGAGATGAACGGCTATCACAGCGCCTGGCTAGCGCCCGACTCCGAGGCGACACGCGGCGAGATCGAGGCCGACCGGCTGACCTGGGAAGCCGGGCTCGGCGCCACCATTGAGGAGTTGGAAAAGCCGGTGTTTGTCGAGTCCGTGCGCAGCATCCGCAAGCGCCTCGCGCCGTTCGGCATCGCCATCCCGATGTTCGAGCATCCAAAATTTGACGGGCCGATTTGATGGCGCAGCCGGGGCGCGCATTCAGCGGCGAGATCCCCGTCGAGCGCCGCTTTCCGCTGCATCTCGAACCAGCGATCCGATCGATCCGTGACCTCTACGACCAGGCGAAACAAGCGCGCTGGGATCCGGAACGCGACATCCCGTGGGCGCAATTCGACCCGTCACGCTACTCGCCGGAAGTGCTGGCGGCGGCGCGCCTGTCGTGGAGCCGCAAGGCGTGGACCGAATACGGGGGGCTGCCCGAGACCCCAGCGCTGATCATTCGCTTCTGCCTGGAGCACGAGCGCGAGAGCGACCCGAAATACTTCCTCACCGTGCGCAACACCGAAGAAGCCTGGCACCTCGAGTGTTGCCACCGTTTCGCCGAGCTGTGCGGAGGGTTTGTCGAAGAACCGGCGAGCCCGGCCTACGCGGCTTTGTTCAACCAAGGCCTGCACCGCGAGGCGCTCGACGCCTCGCGCAGCCTCGACGCCTATGTCGCGGCGCATATCGGCATCCAGGACGGGCTCGATCTGGAGCTGTGCCGGCTGCATCGCGATAACGCCACCGACCCCGTGGCGCGCGCGATCCTCGGCCGCCTCGTCGCCGACAAGACGCGGCACGCCGCATTCGGCTGGTTCTATCTCGAAACCCGCGCGGCTGGCTGGAGCGACGCGGAGCGCCTAACCATAGCTGCCGAGGTCGAGCATGTCGTTTACGACACCGAGCTCGCCGGCTTCCGCTGCGTCTGGCTGTGTCCGGACGCGGCCGACATCGCGGAGGCCGACCGTATCACGGGCGACGCCGGGCTCGGCGCCGCGGCGCGCGCGGACGAAGAACCGGTGCTGCGCCGCCACCTCGCCGACGCGGCAGCGCAGTTCTCGAGGTTGGGTGTCGAGGCGTCGATCGCATGATCGATCCTTCGATCGACGCCGAATATAATATCCGCAAGCGCCACCCGGAGAGCCCGCAACACTACGCGCGCTACGTGGCCGACAGCGCGGCGGCGCGGGCGGCGTTGGGCGGTGAAATAGACCTGCGCTACGGCGAGACGCCCGGCGAAACTCTCGATTTCTTCCCAGCCGCGCAGTCGGACGCACCGCTGTTCCTGTTCATCCATGGCGGCTATTGGCGCGCACTCGATAAGCGCGACTTTACGTTCATCGCCCCGCCGTTTGTCGCCGCCGGGATCGCGGTGGCGCTGATCAACTACGATTTGTGCCCCAAGGTCACCGTCGAGACCATCGTCGCGCAGACCCAGCGCGGCATTCGCTGGGCTTACGAAAACGCCGCGCTGCCCTTCGACCGGAAACGGCTGATTGTCGGTGGGCATTCAGCGGGCGGGCACCTGACCGCGATGGCGCTGGCCGCCGAGCCGCGGCCACCAATCGCCGCCGGCATCGCCATTTCGGGCGTGTTCGACCTCGTCCCACTCATCAAGACAAACGTCAACGAGCAGATCGCGCTCGACGAGGCGCGGGCGCGGGCATTGAGCCCAACCCACCATCCGAGGGCCGATCACGCGCCCGAGCTCATCTGCGTCGGCGGCGCCGAGACCGACGGCTTTATCGGACAGTCACAAAACTATGCCGCGCGACTCGGCAAGACCGCGAAAATCTATCCCGGCCTCGACCACTACACGATCATGACCGCCCTCGCCGACCCGGCCAGCGCCCTCCACCGCGACGTGCGGCTTGTGATCGACGCAGCGGCTTAGAGCGACCCGTTGGGCAGCACCAGCACCTTACCGTGGCGACCGCGGCGCTGCGCGTGCGCCAGCGCCGATTTGATCTCCTCGATGGGATAGGTCGCGTCGATGGGCGCGCTGAGCACGCCCTCGCGCACTTCCGCCGCCAGCTCAGCGTAGAGCGCGCGCACCTGCGCGGTGGTGCGCTTGGCGAGACCGCGACCGAGCATGAAGCCCATCAGGCTGACGCCGCGGGTGTTGAGGTTGACCCGGCCGATCTCCGGCTCCTCACCCGACAGCCCGCCGTAATTGACCATGACCGCGCCGTCGGCGAGGCAATCGGCGATCTGCTTGCACGCCTTGCCCGAGATCGCGTCGATGCCGAGTCGGATCGGTTGGCCTCCTGCCGCGTCGTGCGCCCGCTCGGGCAGGTCGTCACCGGCTTCGAGCACGACATCGGCGCCGAGCGCCTTCAACTCGCCGGCGACGTCGCCGCGCCGCACGACATTGATGGTGCGGATGCCGCGCGCTTTGGCGAGGACGATCAGGTGCCGCCCGACCGCCGAGTTGGCGACGTCCTGGATCACCCAGTCGCCGGGCTTCAGCGCGACATGGTCTTCGAGCAAGAGCAGTGCGGTTGCTGGGTTGATGCGCAGCATCGCCGCTTGGTGGAGGTCGAGCCCCTCGGGGATCGGCAGCGCGTCCTCGGCCCTGATACGTCGCCGCTGTGCCCAATTCTCGCGCGCCATGTTGATAACGAGATCGCCCGTGCTTACGCCGCTCACCCCCGCGCCGACCGCGGCGACCCGGCCGACACATTCGGCGCCCGGTGTCGCCGGCAGGGCCGGGTGCAGCCGATAATTGCCGCGGATCATCGAGAGGTCGGCGGGGTTGATCGGAAAGGCGAGCACGTCGAACACGACCTCGCCCGGTCCCGGCGCGCCGACATCGCCGACCTCGACGCAGCTCGCAACCTCTTCCGGAACGCCATAGGCGGCGATATCGATCCGTTTCATCGCGGTTCTCCCTGCCCTGCTACTGGAACACGGCGACAAAATCGCAGGTCACCTGCGACGGCCCATCGCCGCCGGCGGCAAGCGTGTGCCGCGCCGGGCGCGAATTGGGGTCCGGGAACATCTTGACCCATTCGTCGTTGAGCGCGGCGCGCCCGGCCGCCTGATCGCGGACATAAAAGGTGATCTTGATGATGTTCTCCGGCGTCCCGCCCGCCGCCTCGATCGCAGCGCGGATATGCTTGAAGATGTTGGCGACCTGACCCGACAGCTCGGCCGGGTAGTTGCGGGTACCGGGATCGACGCCGCTGATCACGCTCGACATCATGATGTTGCCGATCCGGCTGGCATTGGGGATCGGGTTCGAATGGGCGAAGCCGGGGAAATTGACGCTCTGTCTCTGGGCCATCGGTTCCTCCCTTGCTCAGGTGCGCTTGAAGCAGCGGTTGGCGTTTTCCCAGAACAACTTGTTCGCGCGCTCACCGGTAACGCTCGGCCACTCCAGGATCTTGTCGATCGAATTCGGGAACCACGATTCGAAATGCGGGTAGTCGGAGCCGAACATCAGGCAGCCGTCACCCAGCGCCCCGGTCACCATGTCGAACATCGGCGCGTGCTCGTGCGCCTCGACATTGGCGAAGACCCGGCCGGCGGCGAACTGCTCGCTGGGTAATAGCTTCAGCTTGGCGGTGCGGCCGACATAGCTCACCTGCTCGTCCATCCGCCGCGCCCAGAACGGCAGCCAGCCGAACCCGCATTCGAGGACGCAGAGCCTGAGCCCCGGATAACGGTCGAGAATGCCGCCAGCGAGGAACCCGGCCATGAACCGCATCGCCCCCCACGGGTGCGAGCAGAGCCGCGCCAGATAGACGTTGTCCCACATCTCGGTGTAGCCGGGAAAATACGGCGCCGACCAGGTGAAGCTGTGATGGACAATGGCGAGGTCGTGATCCTCGGCGGCGCGCCAGATCGGCTCGATGCTGGGGTGATCGACCGGGGTCTCGTTGGGCAGCAGCGGCTGCACGGCGACCGCCCAGCGAGACGTGCCCCAGCGCTTGATCTCCTCGACCGCCGAGGCGACGTCGCGGGTCGAGGCGACGATCGGCCCTTTGAGGCGCTCGGGGTAAGGCCCGCAGAATTCCTCCATGTGCCGGTGATAGGCGCGGACGAGGCCCACTTCGAGCGACACGTCCGGCACGCCGACGATACTGGTCCACACCGAAGGCACCAGGAAATGCACGTCCGAGCCTTCCTCGTCCATGTCGAGGACGCGGTTGTCGGAGCGGTCGTCGATGACCCCGAAGCTCGGTCGCCTTTTGCCGCGCCAGACGCGGCCGTCGCCGGAGCCGGGGCTCACTTCCGCCTCGCCCAAGGTGCGCTCGTAGAGCCGCTGCTCGAAGCGATACGTGGTCCGCTCGCCGCCATCGACCGTGCGCGACTTCACCTTGGCCTTGTAGGGCGCCAGGTCGCCGAGCCGGGTGCGGAAGCTGGGGTCGACATATTTTTCCAGCACGTCGGCGCCGGGGTCGATATGGGTATCGGTGTCGTAGACGCGAAATCCGTCGCGCATCGCTCGCCTCCCTGATGCCGCCGGCATGCTACCGCCGCAGTATCCCGGCGACCATGGCAATCGACGGCTCCAGAGCGTGGGCATAGGATGAGCGCAAATCGGAATGGCGAGACAGGCGCGATGAGCTACGAGACGATCACCGTGAAGCCGCTAGCGGGCGCGCTCGGCGCCGAGATCGGCGGCGTCGATCTGTCGAAACCGCTCGGCAACCAACAGGTGGAGGAAGTCCACCGCGCCTTCCTCGATCATTGCGCGATCTATGTCCGCGACCAGGAATTGGGCGGCGAGGATTTGCTGCGCTACGCGCGCTATTTCGCCGAGCCGGCTTATTATCCGTTTGCCGAGGGGCTGCCCGATTTCCCGCAGATCTTCGAGCTGCGCAAGGAACCCGACCAGCTGAAGAACGTCGGCGGCCGCTGGCACTCCGACACGACCTATCTCGAGAGGCCGCCGATCGCCACGATGCTTTACGCGCGCGAGACCCCGACCCATGGCGGCGACACGATGGTGGCGAACCAGTACCTCGCCTACGAAGCGCTATCGTCGGGCATGCAGCGGATGCTCGACCGCCTGGTTGGCATCTATAGCGCCGGCGCGGACCGCACCGGGCGCGAAGAGAACAAGAATATGAAGATGCGCGACACCGACAAAACCGACCGGTACGTCGCCGAGCACCCGGTTGTGCGCACCCATCCCGAAACCGGCCGCAAGGCTCTCTATGTCAACACCGAACACACGATCCGCTTCAAGGACATGACCGCGGCGGAGAGCCTGCCGCTGATCGAATTCCTGCAGGTTCATTGCACCCGGCCGGAGTTTACCGCCCGCCTGCGCTGGGAGCCGGGCACGATCGCGATCTGGGACAATCGCTGCGTCCAGCATTTCGCGATCAACGACTATCACGGCCAGCGCCGCGTGATGTGGCGCCTGCCGGTCGGCGCGGAACTGCCCGTATAGCTCAGCGCCAGAATTCCTTCGACGCGAGGCGGGCGCCCTCGGCGAGGCCCTTAAGCTTGGCCCACACCACCTGCGGATCGACCGCCGCCTGGCCAACCCAGGTGCCGTAGCCGCAATCGCTGCCGGCGATGACGTTCTCGCGGCCGACCAACGCGGCGTAGCGGCCGATGCGCTGGGCGATCAGCTCCGGGTGCTCGATGAAATTGGTCTTCGACTCGATGACCCCGGGGATCAGCACCTTGCCGTCGGGCAGCTTGACCGTCTCGAACAGTTTCCACTCATGCGCGTGGCGCGGATTGGCCGCCTCGAACGACAGCCCGGCCGGCTTGGCGGTAAAGATCACGCCGATAATGTCGGCGAGCGGCACATCGCAATGATGCGGTCCCTCGTAATTGCCCCAGCACAGATGCACCCGGGCGCGGTCGGCGGGGATGTTGCGCAGCGCGTGGTTTAGCGCCTCGATGTGCAGCGCCGCGGCTTTGCGGAATTCGGCAGTGGTGAGGTGCGCGTTCTGGATGTGCCGCCCCATCGCCAGATCGGGACAATCGAGCTGGAGGATGAAGCCGGCGGCGGCGACGGCTTCGTATTCCTGCCGCATCGCCTCGGCGATCGCCGCGAGATAGGCCTCATGGTTGCGGTAATGGCTGTTGTGGAAAAACAGCGAGATAAGCCCCGGCGAAGCGGCGCTCATGAAAGCTTCTTCGGCTTTGGTACCGGCCAGAGCTGCCTTCAGGTTCCTGGCATCGGTCTCGGCGGCAGTGGGATCGCGCACTGCGATCGGGCCGTTGCAGCCCGGGGTCCTGCGCCGCGAGCGGCCGGGGTCGCCGAAGACGCGGCGCGCCAATTCAGGAAAATCGACCAGATCCTGATAGGTCAGCGGCCGGCTCTCGCCGCCGAACCCGTCGAGCCGATCCTTGATGTAGGTGGCGTAGCTCGGTTTCGACATCTCGCCGTCGTTGACGATGTCGATCCCGGCCTCTTCCTGTTTCGCGACGATATCGGCGACAGCGCTGGCGATGCGCGCGCCCAGCGCGGCGCCGTCGACCGGCACGCCTTCTTCCTTGGCGAACATCATCCGCACCAAATCGTCGGGCCGCGGCAGGCTACCGGTATGGGTGGTGAGAAACCGCTCGCTGCTGCGTTTCATCTTGGCGCCTCCGCCGGTTCGACCGCGCCGGCGTCAAAGCCGAACAGCCATTGCATGGTTTCGGGCGCGCGCTCGCGGGTCGCCAGCATCGCCGCGTCGCGCGCCTGCTGCTCCGGCCCATCGGGCAGGTGGTAACGGTGCTTGTTGGCCCGCGACATCTCCTGCAAGCGGGTCACGCGCGGCAGGCGCAGCTCCTCGTAGCGCCGCAAGATTTCGGCCGGCTCGCCGCCGGCAGAGAGCAGCGCCGCCAGGGTCGCGCCGTCTTCGATCGCCTGCGCCGCGCCCTGCGCCATGAACGGGTACATCGGGTGGCAAGCGTCGCCGAGCAGCGTCACCCGTCCGGCCGACCAGCGCGGCAGCGGATCGCGGTCGAATAGCGCCCAAATGAAGCAGGTGTCGGCGGCCGAGACGATGCGGCGAATCTGCGGATGCCAGCCCGCGAACGCCACCAGCGCACGTTCGATGGTCGCGCGGTCTGTCCAGTCCTCGCGGTTCCAGTTGTCGTGCTCGGTCCAGCCGACGAAGTTCAACAATCGCCCGCCCGAGACGAAATAATGCACGAGATGGCCGCCCGGCCCGAGCCAGGATTGGTTCCCGCGCTCCAGGCCGAGATCGGCGATTCGCTCAGCCGGCACCAGCCCGCGATAGGCGACGCAGCCGGCGAATTGCGGGGCCTCCGCGCCGAAAAGCAAGGTGCGCACGGTGGAATGAATACCGTCGGCGCCAACCAGCACGTCGGCTTCGATGCGATTGCCGTTGGCGAAGCGGACCTCGACCGCGTCGCCTTTGTCCTCGAACCTGACGAGGCGGTGGCCGAGATGGATGCACTCTTGGGGCAGACCCGACGCGATGATCCTTTGTAGATCCGCGCGATGCACCGTCAGATGCGGAGCCCCGTAAAGCTCGTCGCAAGCCGGGTTGAGCGGCGCTTTCTGCAGCGTGCGCCCGTCGTCCCAGCGCCGCACATGCGCCGACAAGGGCCGCACCGCGTCGCGGTCGAGCGCGTCCCCAAGACTCAGCCGGTAGAGGATGCGCGCCGCATTCGGCCCCATATTGATGCCGCCGCCGACCTCATTGAGCTCTGGGGCTTGCTCGTAGACATCGACCGGGAAGCCAGCGCGATAGAGCGACAGCGTGGCGGCAAGCCCACCGAGGCCACCGCCGATCACCGCAATTTTGCCTATTTTGCCGCTCATGACGCCCGAGTGAAATTGCGTGGCGCGCTGGTGTCAACCACGCCCGAAAGGGGAGAGAACGATGCGGGTGCTTTTCGCGACAACGACGACGCTGGCGGGTTTGCTTTTGGCTTCCGTAGCGATGGCCGACTCGCCG